>DAHUYF010000055.1 GCA_027315365.1 Rhodospirillales bacterium
CCCTGGAGCGCGCGCGGGCAGGAGCGGATGAGCAGGTCGATATAGGCGGCGCTGGCGACGCCGCCCATCAGGCCCATCGGCGCGGCCGCGATCAGCGCGGCGGCGACCGAGTGGATGAAGAGCAGCGGCACCATCTGCGGCACCGCGACCGCCGTCCCCCACCACAGCAGGCGGCGCAGCGCAAATTTCCGGCAGAGATGGCCATAGGCCAGGAACGTCGGAATGAAGGACGCGGCGAAAATCGCGTTCCACCAGCCCCAGGCCGCGTCCGAGGCGTGCAGCGTGTTCTGCAGATAATACTGCAGCGGCGTCGCCGCGCCGGGCGCGAAATTCCACAACAGCCAGATCAGCAGCGCCGGATAGATCGGCCAATGCCGCACCAGGCGCCGGAGATCGTCGCGCGGCCGCGCCCCGTCCTCGCGTTCCGCGCGCAGATGGTCGAACACGCTGGCCGGCTTCCATGCGCCATAGATCGCCACCGCTGCCATGATCGCGGCGCCGGCGAGAAACAGGATGCGCGCCGCCTGGTCGGCGTTCCGGGTCTCGAGCAGGTCGCTGAGGCTGCCGCCGAGCAGCAGCGCCGCCACCGCGGGAAGCGAGCCGACGACGTTCCACACCGCGCTGATCTGGCCGGACATCGCATGCTGCTGCCCGAGCGTCGCGGTCAACCCGTTCTGGGCGCTGGCGACAAAGAGGAAGGACGCCGTCAGCAGGACGAGCGCGGCGAGCAGCATCGCGTAGCTGACGGGGGTAAAGGCGAAGCAGACGTAGAGGCCGGCGCTGAGCGCGCCGAACAGCATCATGAAGCCGCGGTCGCCCTGGCCGAACGGGCTCCAGACGTCGCGGGCGAAGCCGAACGCCCAGGACAGGTAGAGCGGTATGCCGGCGAGCAGGCGGAACGCGGCGACCGCGGGCGCCGTCAGGTGCAGCTTGTTCTTGAGCAGGAAGCTGACCGGGATGTCGATCAGCCCGCCATTGGGCGCGCCGAAGGCGAGCAGGAAAATCAGCGCGCCGAGATAGAAGAAAATCCGCCGGCGCACCGGGTTCGGAAGGATCTCGGGAACGGGCGGCGCGGTCGAGACCGGCGCCGCCGGACTGTCGGTCGTCATCGCCCGCAACCCTCTCCGCTCGGCATCATCTCCGCCGGTACCAACCCTGCCGCCGCTTGGCAACCGGATTCGCCTGGCCCCACCCTGGCAATCTTCGCCGCCATCGCCATCTAAAGCCTGCTTCGCCGGGATGGCGCCCGCCGCCCGGCGGACGCTATAGTGCCTTTCCGCCCCCCTCGGTCGATCCCTCCGATGCAGGACATCAAGGTTCGCGGCGCGCGCGAACACAATCTGAAGAACATCGACGTCGACATGCCGCGCGACAGCCTGGTGGTGATCACCGGGCTCTCGGGCTCGGGCAAGTCCTCGCTCGCCTTCGACACCATCTATGCCGAGGGCCAGCGCCGCTATGTCGAGAGCCTCTCGGCCTATGCCCGCCAGTTCCTCGAGCTGATGCAGAAGCCGGATGTCGACACCATCGAAGGCCTGTCGCCGGCGATCTCGATCGAGCAGAAGACCACCTCGAAGAACCCGCGCTCCACCGTCGGCACGGTGACCGAAATCTACGATTACATGCGGCTGCTCTTCGCCCGGGTGGGCGTCCCCTATTCGCCGGCCACCGGCCTGCCGATCGAGAGCCAGACGGTGTCGCAGATGGTCGACCGCCTGCTGGCGCTGCCCGAGGGCACCCGGCTCTACCTGCTGGCGCCGATCGTGCGCGGCCGCAAGGGCGAGTACCGCAAGGAGCTTGCCGATCTGCAGAAGCGCGGCTTCCAGCGGGTCAAGATCGACGGCAAGATGGTCGAGATCGACGCCGCGCCGACGCTCAACAAGAAGCTCAAGCACGACATCTCCGTCGTCATCGACCGCATCGTGCTGCGCGACGGGCTCGGCAACCGCCTGGCGGAATCGCTGGAGACCGCGCTCGATCTCGCCGACGGCATCGCCATCGCCGAGAACGCCGACGGCGGCGAGGAGACGATCTTCTCGTCCAAATTCGCCTGCCCGGTCTCCGGCTTCACCATCCCCGAGATCGAGCCGCGGCTTTTCTCCTTCAACAACCCGTTCGGCGCCTGCCCGACCTGCGACGGGCTCGGCACCAAGCTGTTCTTCGACCCCGAGCTGGTGGCGCCGGATGAGCGGCTCAGCCTGCGCGAAGGCGCCGTGGCGCCCTGGGCGAATTCGAGCTCGCAATACTATTCCCAGACGCTGGACAGCCTGGCGCGGCACTACAAGGTCTCCACCAACGCGCCCTGGAAGGACCTGCCGGAAAACGTGCGCCAAGCCATCCTGTTCGGCTCCGGCGAGACCGCCATCGCGATGAAATACGATGACGGGCTGCGCGCCTATACCACGTCGCGGCCGTTCGAGGGCGTCATTCCCAACATGGAGCGGCGCTGGAAGGAGACCGACAGCGCCTGGCTCAAGGAGGAACTCGGCCGCTTCCAGAACACGACGGAATGCGAGACCTGCCGCGGCAAGCGGCTGAAACCCGAGGCGCTTGCCGTCAAGATCCGCAAGCTCGACATTTCCGAGGTGGCCGAGATGTCGATCCTGGCGGCGGCCGAATGGTTCGGCTCGCTCGACGCCGACCTCTCGGCCAAGCAGCGCGAGATCGCCCGGCCGATCCTCAAGGAGATCAACGAGCGCCTGGGCTTCCTGCGCAATGTCGGTCTCGAATACCTCACCCTGGCGCGCGGCGCCGGCACGCTGTCGGGCGGCGAGAGCCAGCGCATCCGGCTGGCCTCGCAGATCGGCTCCGGCCTCACCGGCGTGCTTTACGTGCTCGACGAGCCCTCGATCGGGCTGCACCAGCGCGACAACGAGCGGCTGCTGCAGACACTCAAAAGACTTCGCGACCTCGGCAACACCGTCATCGTCGTCGAACATGACGAAGACGCCATCCGCAGCGCCGACTACCTCATCGACATGGGGCCGGCGGCCGGGGTCCATGGCGGCCACGTGGTGGCGGCGGGCCTGCCCGAAGAGGTGATGCGCAGCCCCGACAGCATCACCGCGCAGTATCTGACCGGGCGCAAGCGCATCGACGTGCCGGCCACCCGTCGGCGCGGCCATCCCGGCCAGAAGCTGCGCGTCGTCGGCGCGCGCGCCAACAACCTGCAGGACATCACCGTCGAGGTGCCGCTCGGCACCTTCGCCTGCGTCACCGGCGTCTCCGGCGGCGGCAAGTCGACCCTGGTCGTCGACACGCTCTACAAGGCGCTGGCGCGCCGGCTGATGGGCGCGCGCGAGCACCCCGGCGCGCATGAACGCATCGAAGGCGCCGAGCATCTCGACAAGATCGTCGACATCGACCAGTCGCCGATCGGCCGCACGCCGCGCTCCAATCCCGCGACCTATACCGGCGCCTTCACGCCGATCCGCGACTGGTTCGCGGGGCTGCCTGAGGCCAAGGCGCGCGGCTACGGGCCCGGCCGCTTCTCCTTCAACGTCAAGGGCGGACGCTGCGAGGCCTGCCAGGGCGACGGCGTCATCAAGATCGAGATGCACTTCCTGGCCGACGTCTATGTCCAATGCGACGTCTGCAAGGGCAAGCGCTACAACCGCGAAACGCTCGAGATCACCTTCAAGGGCAAGAGCATCGCCGACGTGCTCGACATGACGGTCGAGGAAGGTGCGGAATTCTTTCGCGCCGTGCCGGCGATCCGCGACAAGATGACGACGCTCGAGCGCGTCGGGCTCAGCTACGTCCATATCGGCCAGCCCGCCACGACGCTGTCGGGCGGCGAGGCGCAGCGGGTGAAGCTGGCCAAGGAGCTGTCGCGCCGCGCCACCGGCCGCACCCTCTACATCCTCGACGAGCCCACCACCGGCCTCCATTTCGAGGATGTGCGAAAGCTGCTCGATGTGCTGCATGCACTGGTCGACCAGGGCAACACGGTGCTGGTGATCGAGCACAATCTCGAAGTCATCAAGACCGCCGACTGGATCGTCGATCTCGGCCCGGAAGGCGGTGCCGGCGGCGGACGCATCGTGGCGTCGGGCCCGCCGGAACAGATCGCCGCCACCGAGGCGAGCTATACCGGGCGCTATCTCAGGACCTATCTCACGCGCAGCGGCGAGGCGGCGAAGCGGACGAAGAAGCGCGCCTGAGCGTCGGCGCGCTCCGCGGCGGCGATCATCTGCCGACCATGTGATAGACGGAGATCGCGAACAGCATGTCGACTGTCCTGCCGTCGCGGGCGAGCGGCAGGATCAGGCGCTCCATCGAGCGATAATCCTTGGGCAGGATGACCATGGTATCGCCGCGGCGATAACCTGTCTCGCCGCGCTCAGCGGCGGCGGCGAATTGGGCATAGGCGGGGGCGCCGAGGAAATTGGGATGCGCCTCGTCGAGCCAGCGTCCGGTATGATCGCGGCCGAGCACGCGCACCTGCTCGGTGCCGAGCAGGCGGTAGCGGAAGCGCAGCGGCGCGCGCTGCACGTCGACGAGCCAGAGAAACGGCAGCAGCGACGTAGGCAGCGCCGTGGGGTCGACATGCTGCCGCCCCGGCAAGCCCCCGTCCGGCGGATGCAGCCCCAGCCAATAGCGATGGAGCAGCCGCACCCGTGGATCGGCGGTCGGCGGCGGCTCAGCGGCGAAGACTTCTTCTACCATTCGGCTTTCTCCAGCATAGCCGGCCAGCCGACGTGGCAGCACCGCTTTTTGCGGCAGAATACCACCGCATGCGCTGGCATTGGCGCCGCCGCGACCTTGACGGACGAGGGGGCGGGCGCGGGCAAGGCTTTCTGAGCGGTGCCGCCCGCCCTATAGTCGCCGCCGGACCCATGACCCGCCCCTCCCCCGTCCACATCATCGGCGGCGGCCTCGCCGGCAGCGAGGCGGCCTGGCAACTGGCGCGCGCCGGCATTCCGGCCGTGCTGCACGAGATGCGGCCGCTGCGCCGCACCGAGGCGCATGTCACCGACACGCTCGCCGAACTCGTCTGCTCCAATTCCTTCCGCTCCGACGACGCCGAGAACAACGCGGTCGGCCTGCTCCACGAAGAGATGCGGCGCTGCGGCTCATTGATCCTGCGCGCCGCCGATGCCCATCGCGTGCCGGCGGGCGGCGCGCTGGCGGTCGACCGCCACGGATTCTCCGCCGCGGTCGAGGCGACGCTGCGCGCCGAGCCGCTGATCGAGCTCAGGCGCGAGGAAATCGCGGCGTTGCCCCCGGCCGAGTGGGACAGCGTGATCATCGCCACCGGTCCGCTCACCTCGCCGGCATTGGCCGAGGCGATCCGCGCGCAGACCGGCGAAGACGCCCTCGCCTTCTTCGACGCAATCGCGCCGATCATCCATCGCGACAGCATCGACATGGATCAAGCTTGGATGCAGTCGCGCTATGACAAAGGCGACGGCAGCGACTACATCAATTGTCCGCTCGACAAGCCCGGCTATGAGGCGTTCGTCGCGGCGCTGCTCGCCGGCGACAAGACCGAGTTCCACGGCTGGGAGAAGGACACGCCCTATTTCGAGGGCTGCCTGCCGATCGAAGTGATGGCCGCGCGCGGCGTCGACACCCTGCGCTGGGGCCCGATGAAGCCGGTCGGATTGCGCGACCCGCGGCGCGAGCGCGGCGCCTATGCGGTGGTGCAGCTGCGCCAGGACAACGCGCTCGGCACGCTCTACAACATGGTGGGCTTCCAGACCAAGCTGAAGCATGCCGAGCAGAAGCGCATCCTCCGCATGATCCCCGGCCTCGAGCGCGCCGAGTTCGCGCGCTTCGGCGGCCTGCACCGGAATACCTTCCTCAACAGCCCCCGCCTGCTCGACCGCGCGCTGTGCCTCAAATCGCTGCCGCGGCTGCGCTTTGCCGGCCAGATCACCGGCGTCGAAGGCTATGTCGAAAGCGCCGCCATCGGCCTGCTGGCCGGCCGCTTCGCCGCCGCCGAGCGCCACGGCGAGAGCCTGTCGCCGCCGCCCGCCACCACGGCGCTGGGCGCGCTCATCGACCACATCACCGCCGGCGCCGATGTCCGCCTCTTCCAGCCGATGAACGTCAATTTCGGCCTCTTCCCGCCGCTGCCGGAGGGAACGGTGACCCGCGCCAATCGCGGCGAGCGCAAGCCGCTGCTCGCCCGCCGCGCGCTCGCCGATCTGCGGGTCTGGGTCGGCGAGAGTGCGGCGGTGCCGGCGGTGGCTACCGCAGTTCGCTAAGCCGCCGCCGCTGCCGCCCTTCCGCATCGAAATTGGCGGGATCGAGCCAGCGCTCGAACGCCTGCTTCAGCGACGGCCATTCGCCGTCGATGACCGAGAACCAGGCGGTGTCGCGGTTGCGCCCCTTGTAGACGACGGCCTGGCGGAAGATGCCTTCGAAACGGAATCCCAGGCGCTCGGCGGCGGCGCGCGACGGTGCGTTGAGGCTGTCGCATTTCCATTCATAGCGGCGATAGCCCAGCTCGTCGAAGACGCGGCGCATCATCAGATACATCGCCTCCGTCGCCGCGGGATGGCGCTGCAGCAGCGGTGAATAGTTGATGCTGCCGACCTCGATCACCCCGCCGGCGGGGTCGATGCGCAGATAGGCCGCGACGCCGACGGCGCGGCCGGTGGCACGGTCGAGGACGGCATGGAACAGCGGATCGGCGCTGCGGCTGGCGTCACCGAGCCAGCGGCGGTAGTCATCCGGGCGCTCGAAGGGGCCGACCGAGAGATAGGTCCAGTTCCGCCCTGCCGCATCGAGCCGGTTGGCAGCGAACAGCTCGGCCGCATGCCGCTCGGCGTCGAGCGGCTCGACGCGGCAGAAGCGGCCCTCGATCGGGCTGCGCGGCGGCAGCGGCCGTTTCTGCCAATTGGGCATCGGCGCGCCGACGGGCTGGCCCAGGGAATTGGTTTGCGGTCGGCTCATCGCGGGCGCCCGTTCAATAGCGTCCCCTGAGCGACGCCAGCGCCAGGCGCCAGCTGCGCCAGGGATCGGGACGGGCGATCGCCGGTGCGAAGGGGTCGTAGCCGCCGCGCGCCAGCCTGGCAAGATCGGCCCGCGCCAGCACCGCCGGCAGCAGCGCCGGAAGCGCCGTGCGCGGTATCTGCGGCCGCAGCGCCCGTGCCGCTCCAAGATGCGCCTCGGCCCGCGCCGCGACCTCGCCCACGACGCGCCGCAGCGCCGGCGAGGAGCGCAGCTCGAAAAGCCCGCGCGCGAGGTCGATCTGCGCCGCCTCGACCAGGTCGCGCGGCAGGTAGAGACGCTTGGCGCGGGCATGGAACGGCACCGCCCGCAACAGGCCCGACAGCGCGTAGGCGATGCCGATGGCGCGCCCGGCCGCCTGCGCCGCCGCGGCACTTTCGCCCAGCACTTCCAGCGCCAGCAGCACCAGTCGCGCCGAGCTCGCTTCGGCGTAGCTCTCCAGCGCGTCAAGGGTGGCCGGCGCCTCGTCCTCGAGATCGGTCTCGCGTGCGGCGAGCAGCGCTTCGAAATGCGCCCGCGACAGCGAGCGCCCGCGAACCGCCCGGCCCAGCGGCTCCGCCACCTCATGCCGCCGCAGCGGGGTATCGCCATAAGCGGTGTCGAGCGCATCGCGCCACCATCGCAGACGGATGCTGCCGAGCGCCGGCTCGGTCACCACCTCCCGCGTCTTTGCCACTTCATAGTTGAAGGCATAGAGCGCGAGCAGTGCCTCGCGCGCCCCCGCCGGCGCGAACAGCGTCGTCAGAAAGCGATCGTGGTCGTGCCGCCGCACCAGCCGGCCGAGGGCGGACGCGGCGGCCGACTCGGCGGCGTTCCTCCCCTCAACTAATGCGTTCATTTCATTGCCGTTATCTTGCGTCGCGCGTATGATATCGTTTGCGACAACAATGATCGACCTGTCGGAGGGGAAACAATGAAAAACCCGCTGGACTCGCTAGGGGCGACCGTCTTTCTCGGCTTCGTCCTGGTGGTCGTCATGGTGCTGTTGATCCACGCGATCGCCTGACGCAAGGGGGAAAGTCATGCAGGAACTGATAACGCTGCCTTGGTGGACGTTCTGCTTCCGCTGGCTGCACATCATGAGCGGCGTGATGTGGATCGGCCTTCTCTGGTATTTCAATTTCGTGCAGACGCCGACCGTGCCCAAGATTCCCGCCGAGCTGAGACCGGCAATTCCGCGCTTCATCGCGCCGGCGGCGCTTTTCTGGTTCCGCTGGGGCGCCATGTCCACGATCGTCACCGGGCTTATCCTTGCCTATCTGAGCGGATACCTGCTCAACGCCATCAGGCTCGGGATCGGCGATCACAGTCCCAATTACACCGCCATCGGCTTCGGCATGTGGCTCGGCACCATCATGTGGTTCAACGTCTGGTTCATCATCTGGCCGAACCAGAAAAAGGTGCTGGGGATTGTGCCCGCCGATGACGATGCGAAGAAGCGCGCCGCCCGAGTCGCGGGCCTCGCCTCGCGCGTCAACACCATGCTGTCGATCCCCATGCTGTACGGGATGGCGTCGGCCTCTCACGGCGTCTTCTGACGAGCCTGCCAATGACCGGGAACCGGGGCCGCAAGGCCCCGTTCCTTTTTTGCGGCACCGCCCCCACATTCAACCGGCGGCGCTGGCCGCTGCATTTGTTTCATCTCCAAGTCAGTGCGAGGCACTTATGGCTTTTGAACTCCCTCCGCTCCCCTATCCGAAGGACGGCCTCGAGCCGCATATGTCGGCGAAGACGCTCGAGTTCCACCACGGCAAGCATCACAAGGCCTATGTCGACACCCTGAACAAGCTGGTGCAGGACACCCCGCTTGCCGGCCAATCGCTCGAGCAGATCATCAAGGCCACCGCCAAGGATGAGTCGAAGACGCCGATTTTCAACAATGCCGGGCAGGTGTGGAACCACACCTTCTTCTGGAACGGCATGAAGCCGCGCGGCGGCGGCGCGCCGAGCGGCGACCTGGCCAAGCGCATCGACCAGGCGTTCGGCGGCCTCGACAAGTTCAAGGAGCAGTTCAAGCAGGCGGCGACGACGCAGTTCGGCAGCGGCTGGGCCTGGCTGGTGCTCGACGGCGGCACGCTCAAGGTGACGAAGACCGCGAACGCGATGAACCCGCTGGTCCAGGGCGGCACCCCGCTCCTCACCTGCGACGTGTGGGAGCACGCCTATTACCTCGATTTCCAGAACCGCCGCCCGGATTTTGTCCAGACCTTCCTCGACCATCTCGTGAGCTGGGATTTCGTCGCGAAAAATCTGAGCGGGGCACACTAGGGCCGGGCAGCGCGGCCATGCGCCCGGGATTGACCGTAGGGCAGCTTCCCTCGATGCTGTCGGTCGTTCCATCCGGAGGAGTCGCATGGCCGCCTATCTCATCGCCGATATCGAGGTAACCGACAGCGCCGTCTATGACGAGTATCGCCGGCAGGTACCGGCGACGGTCGCCAAATACGGCGGCCGCTTCGCGGCGCGCGGCGGCGCACTCGACATCCTCGAAGGCGACTGGACTCCCAAGCGCCTCATCGTGCTCGAGTTTCCGACCATGGACGCGCTCAGGCGCTGGTACCATTCCGAGGAGTACAAGCCGCTGATCGCGCTGCGCCAGAAGGGCTCTTCCGGCAGGCTCGTCGCCGTCGACGGCGCCTGATCATCGGGCCGGCAGCAGCGCCGCGGCGACGCGCCGCTCCTCGGCCAGCAAGATGTTGTAGGTGCGGCAGGCGGCGCCGGTGTCCATGGCGTCGACCACGATCCCGGCCTGCCGCAGCGCCTGGCGCACCGTCGGCGCCACCGGCTGCATGCGCCGGCCGCAGCCGAGCAGCAGGATCTGGACGCCGCCTCGCGCGATCACCGGCGCGAGGCTCGCCGCGGTGATCGCGGCGACTGCATCCACCGGCCACGGTTCGGTGCCGTCGGGAAAGACCAGGATCGCCCCGTCATAGGCGACGCCGCTGACATGGAAGCCGGCGGCGCCGTAGCTGTCGATCACCTGGCGGTCGGCCGGGATGAGCGGCGTCACATCCATGGACAGGCCCCTACGATGCCTTCTGCGTCTCCGCCGGCGCCGCGCCGCCCTCCTTCGCCTGGCTGGTGCGGCGGGGACGGATGTAATAGAGGATCGGCGCGGCGATGAAGAGCGACGAATAGGTGCCGACGACGATCCCCCACAGCATGGCGATGCTGAAGCCGCGCAGCACCTCGCCGCCGAAGATCAGCAGCGACAGTACCGCCAGCGCGGTGGTGCTCACCGTGAGGATGGTGCGCGACAGCGTCTCGTTGAGGCTCTTGTTGATCAGCTCGCGGAACCCCATGGTCTTGTATTTGCGCAGCGTCTCGCGCATGCGGTCATAGATCACCACCGTGTCGTTCACCGAGTAGCCGGCGATGGTCAGGATGGCCGCGAGCGTCGTCAGGTTGAATTCGATCTGCAGCAGCGAGAACAGGCCGATGGTGGTGATGGTGTCGTGCAGCGTCGACAGCATCGCGCCGACGCCGAACGGCCATTCGAAGCGCAGCCAGACGTAGAGGGCGATGGCCACCAGCGCCAGCACGGTGGCCAGGACGCCGGCCTGGATCAGCTCGCCGCCGACCTTCGGCCCGACCACCTCGATGCGGCGGTAGTCGACGCCCTGCGGCAGCGCCGCCTTCACCTTGGCCACCGCCTGCATCTGCGCCTGGTCGCCGCCGGGCTGGCGCGCGACGCGGATCAGCACGTCGGCGGGACCGCCGAAGCCCTGCAGCGAGATGTCGCCGAGTCCCAGCCCGTCCAGCGTGCCGCGCATCCGGGCGAGATCCGCTGGGCCTTGGGTGCGGGCTTCGATCAGGGTGCCACCGGAGAAATCGATGCCGTAATTCAGCCCGTGCGTCAGGAAGAGCACGATCGAGCCGAGCGTGAGCAGCGCCGACAGCGCGAAGCCGATCTTGTGCATCCCCATGAAATCGATGTTGGGGATGCGCCGGATGACGATGAGCGGGCGGAACATCAGATCGGGATCGCTTTCGGTTTCGTGCGCCGCAGCCAGGTGACGATCTGCAGCCGGGTGATCAGGATGGCCGAGAACAGCGAGGTGATGACGCCGATGCTCAGGGTGACGGCAAAGCCCTTCACCGGCCCCGATCCCAGGAAGAACATGAGAAAGCCCGCCACCAGCGTGGTCAGATGGCTGTCGAAGATGGTGCCGAAGGCGCGCTCGAAGCCCGCCTGGAGCGAGGAGATCAGCGAGCGTCCGCCGCGCAACTCCTCGCGGATACGCTCATAGATCAGCACGTTGGCATCGACCGCCATGCCGAGCGTCAGCGCGATGCCGGCGATGCCCGGCAGGGTCAGGGTCGCGCCGAGCAGGCTGAGCGTCGCCATCATCAGGCACAGGTTGAAGAACAGCGCGATGTCGGCGAAGAGGCCGAACAGGCCGTAGAACACCAGCATGAAGCCGATCACCAGGATCACGCCGACGATGCAGGCGAGCGCTCCGGCATGGATCGAATCGGCGCCGAGATCCGGCCCCACCGTGCGCTCCTCCAAGGCCACCAGCGGCGCCGGCAGCGCGCCGGCGCGCAGCTGCAGCGCCAGTTCATTGGCGGAATCGGTGGTAAAGCTGCCGGTGATGATGCCCTGGCCGCCGAGGATCGGCTCGCGGATCACCGGGGCCGAGATCACCGCATTATCGAGGACGATGGCAAAGCGCCGCCCGACATTGCTCTTGGTCGCGTCCCCGAAGCGGCGGGCGCCCACGGTGTCGAATTTGAAATTGACCGCCGGCGCGCCGTACTGATCGAAGGTGGCCTGCGCATCGGTGAGCGTGTCGCCGCTCACCAGGACGCGCTTCTGCACGACGATGGTCGCCCCGGGCGGGCTGTGGCCATCCTTGAGCGCCAGCGCCTCCTCGCCGGGCGGCAGGTGGCTCTTATCGCCGGTGGACGCGTTCTCGTCGACCAACTGGAAGGCCATCTTCGCCGTCTTGCCGAGGATGCGCTTGACGAACTCGGGGTCTTCCACCCCCGGCAGCTCCAGCACGATGCGGTCTTGCCCCTCGCGCTGGATGGTCGGCTCCTTGGTGCCGGTCTCGTCAACGCGCCGGCGCACGATCTCGATCGACTGGTCGACGATCTGCTGCGATATCCGCTGCAGCGCGACGTCGTTGAATTTGAGCGTCACCGCCCCAGCGGCGCCGGTGGTCATGTCGAGATCGGGATCGGCCTTCTTGACGATCCCGCGCACCTCCTCGATGCGCTCGGGCTGGCGCAGGGTGAACGCAACGTGATCGCCTTCGACGGCGAGGCCGGTATAGCCCAGGCGCGCGGTTCGGAAATCGTTGCGCAGCCCGTCGAGCGCGTTGTTGAGGCGCTCGGACAGCACCGAGCGCATATCGACCTCATACAGCAGGTACGAGCCGCCGCGCAGGTCGAGCCCGAGGCTCACCTGCTTATGCGGCAGGAAGCCGGGCCAGCGGTCGACTACCTGCTGCGGAAACAGGTTTGGAACGGTGAGTCCCACGCCGGCCAGGCACGCCGCCAGGATCAGCGACACCAGCCATTTCGGAAAATAAAGCATCGCCCGGGCGCGGTCCCGCTCTGCTCAGCCGCCGCCGGCGGCGCGGCGGCCCTTGCCCTTGCTGTCGGCCTCGTCGCCGTCCTTCTCGGCCTCGTCCTTATCGGTCTTGTCCGCCTTGGCGGATACCGGCTCGGTCTTGGCCAGCACGCTGGCGATGGTGCTGCGCGCGACCCGCACGCGCACGCCGTCGGCGATCTCGACCATGACCTCTTCGTCGTTTACCACCTTGGCGATCGTGCCGATGATGCCGCCGCCGGTGACTACCCGGTCGCCGCGCCGCAGCGAAGCGATCATCTCTCTGAGCTGCTTGGCCTTTTGCTGCTGCGGCCGCATCAGCAGGAAGTACATGACGACGATGATCAGCACGATCGGCAGGAACTGCATCAGCGTGTCGGCATTGCCGCCGAGGCCTCCGAGCCCCTGCGCATAGGCGGGCGAGATGAACATCGGCGTCTCCTCGATTGAACCGGCGCATTCCTACTGAATATGCGCCAAAAGAGCAATGGCAGGAGGCGCCTCCGCGCCGGTAGGCATCGCCGCCGGCCGGTGCTACGCTCCGGCGCAAAATACCGACCGCACAGGAACGAGGGAGCCCATGGATCTGAACCTCGCCGGCCGCAGCGTGCTGGTTACGGGCAGCTCGAAGGGCATCGGTCTCGGGATCGCCCGGCGCTTTGCCGCCGAGGGCTGCACTCTGTGGCTGGCCGCCCGCTCGGCCGAGCGGCTCGAGGCGGCGGCGGCGGCGATCCGCCAGGCAAGCCCGGTGGAGGTGCGCACCTTGGCGGTCGATCTGGCCGAGCCGGAGGCGCGGGCAAGGCTGGTCGAGGCCTGCCCCGGCGTCGACATCCTCGTCAACAATGCCGGCGCCATACCGGGCGGCGCGATCGAGGAGGTCGACGACCGGGCTTGGCGCACCGCTTGGGACCTCAAGGTTTTCGGCTATATCGACCTTGCCCGCGCCTATCTCGCCAGGATGAAGGCGCGCCGGCGCGGCGTCATCGTCAACGTCATCGGACTGGCCGGTGAAAGGGTCGATTTCAACTATGTCGCCGGCAGCATGGGAAACGCTTCGTTGATGGCGATGACCCGCGCGCTCGGCGGCACCAGCCCGGATTTCGGCGTGCGGGTGGTCGGCGTCAACCCCGGTCCGGTGGATACCGATCGCATCGTCTATCTCGCCAAGAAGCGCGCCGCCAGCCAGTTCGGCGACGAGAGCCGCTGGCGCGAGGCTTTCGCCAAGATGCCGTTCGGCCGGCCGGCGACGGTAGACGAGGTGGCCGCCGCCGTAGTCTTCCTCGCCTCCGATCTCTCCGCCTATACCAGCGGCACGATCGTCACCATCGATGGCGGCATGGCCAACCGCGCCCAGCTCGCCTGAGGGCGCCTTCCGGCGCCGAGCGGTTGACGCTCCGCCGGACGGCGCTTAGGGTCGCGCCTCCCATGGCACGCCGAGCTTCCCGAGACATGACCGACACGCCGCCGCTCGAACCTTTGCTGCGCCGCATCGCCGACGCGCTCGACCGCCTCGCGCCGCCGGCGCCGCCCAAGAACGATTTCGACGCGGCCGACGCCTTCGTCTGGCATGCCGAGCGCGGCTGGCTGGAGCCGGTGCCCACCGTCAACCGGGTCGACATCGACCTGCTGCAGGGGATCGAGCGGGTGCGCGACATCCTGCTCGAGAATACCCGCCGCTTTGCCCAGGGGCTGCCGGCCAACAACGTGCTGCTGTGGGGCGCGCGCGGCATGGGCAAGAGCTCGCTGGTGAAGGCGGTGCACGCCGCGGTCAATGCCGCCGCGCCGCGCTCGCTCGTGCTGGTCGAGATCCACCGCGAGGACATTCCCACCCTGCCTCGCCTGCTGACGCTGCTGCGGGAGACCAGGCGGCGCTGCCTGCTGTTCTGCGACGATCTCTCCTTCGATCAGCAGGACGCCAGCTACAAGTCGCTGAAGGCGGTGCTCGACGGCGGCATCGAGGGGCGCCCCGCCAATGTCGTGCTCTACGCCACCTCGAACCGCCGCCATCTGCTGTCGCGCGACATGATCGAGAACGAGCGCTCGACCGCGATCAACCCCGGCGAGGCGGTCGAGGAGAAGGTATCGCTGTCCGACCGCTTCGGCCTCTGGCTGGGCTTCCACGCCTGCGACCAGGAGACCTATCACGCCATGGTGCGGGGATATGCCGGACGCTATGGGCTCGCCATGCCGGCGGAACAGCTGCGCGCCGAGGCCAGCGAATGGGCGATCACCCGCGGCGCCCGCTCGGGCCGCGTCGCCTGGCAGTACATCCAGGACCTCGCGGGACGCCTCGGCAGGCAGATCGGCAACGGCTGAGCGCCGTCAGCCGCGCGACGCGGTCGCCGCCTCCTGCGGCAGGTAGTCGCCGGGATCGAGTGCGCGCGTGCCGTGGCGGATCTCGAAATGAAGCTGCGGTTCGCCCACGGCGCCGGTGGCGCCGACGCGCGCGATCGGCTGGCCGCGCCGCACTCTTTCGCCGCGTTTCACCAGCAGCGCCGAATTATGGGCATAGGCGGTCATCCAGCCATCGGCGTGCTTGATCAGCACGAGATTGCCGTAGCCGCGCAACTCGTTGCCGGCATAGGCGACGATCCCGGCATCGGCGGCGAGCACCGCGGTGCCCGCCGGCACGGCGATATTGATGCCGTCGTTGTGCATGCCGCCTTCGCCGTTGCCATAGGCGCTGACGATGCGGCCGCGCACCGGCCAAATGAAGCTGCGGCCGCCCTCGTGCGCCGCCGCTGGCGGCGGCAGGGCCGCAACCTTTTCGTCAGGCGGCGGCGCGGGAGTGCTGGCGGCAGGCGTTGGCGATTGGGCCGCCTGCTCGGATGGCGCCGGCGCCGCCGGCGCCGGTGCTGCCGGGAGACGGTCGGTCGCGGCAGGCGCATTGGCGATACCTGCCGATGGCGGCTCGTTCCGTCCCGCCGGCTCCGCGGCCGCCGGGGCGGCGGGTGCGGCGTAGGCAGCGGCCGGAGCGGTCGCCTGGATCACCGGCGCCTGCGCGGTTTCGACCGGCGCGGGCAGCACGAGCGCTTCGCCGACGCGCACGCGATAGGGCGGATCGAGCCCGTTGCTATGCGCCAGCGTGCTGGTATCGACGCCGTAAAGCCGCGAGATGCTGTAGAGCGTGTCGCCGGGCTGGACGACGTGCTGGCGCAGCTGCGGCACGGCGAGGCTGCGGCCGGCGGCAAGCCGATAGGGTGGGGTCAGGCCGTTCGCCTCGATGAGCGAGCGCACCGGCACGTCATAGCGCCGGGCAACGCCGTAGAGCGTCTCGCCTTGCTGCACCACGACGCGGTCGGGATGCGGCACCGTCGGCTGCGGTCCGCGCGCCGGCCGGCTGACGCGCGGCGTGCCGCCGGCAACCACCGGCGCCGGCGGCGCCGTGCGCGCACAACCGACAAGCGCCGCCGCCAGCAGCAGCGCCGCCAGGCGCAGACAACGGGTCCGGGCCATCATCGCGGCAGTCTAGGCGTTACATCGGCGCTTTGCATCCGCCATGGTCGCCGCGGCGAGGCTCAGCCGCTCTTGCCCGCCGGCGCCGCGTTGCGTGGCAGCCCCGCCACCAGCGGCACGAAGCGGACGGGGCCGAGATCCTCGGCGACGAAGGCGCCGTCGCGGCGGCGGATGCGCACCAGTTGCTGGCCGCGACGCTCCTCGCCCACCGGCGCCACCAGGATGCCGCCCTCGGCGAGGCTGTCGCGCAGGATGTGCGGCACCTCCGGCGCCGCCGCGGTGATCATGATGCGGTCGAACGGCGCCTGCTCCGGCCATCCCCTGCTGCCGTCGCCGAAGCGCGTCGTCACATTGTGGATTTTGAGTTCGGCGAAGCGCTTCTCCGCTTCCTTGAGCAGCGGCCGGTGCCGTTCCATGGTGAAGACGCGACGGCAGAGCTTCGACAGAATCGACGCCTGATAGCCGGAGCCGGTGCCGATCTCCAGCACCTTGTGGCGCTCGCCGACCTCGAGCGCCTGCGTCATCAGCGCCACCACCAGCGGCTGGCTGATGGTTTGCGCCTGACCGATCGGCAGCGCCACGTTCTCCCAGGCCTGGT
This sequence comes from Rhodospirillales bacterium, assembly GCA_027315365.1. Classification (GTDB taxonomy): domain Bacteria; phylum Pseudomonadota; class Alphaproteobacteria; order ATCC43930; family CGMCC-115725; genus DAHUYF01. The sequence continues at coordinate 16,572 of DAHUYF010000055.1, forward strand.
CGCGAAAGGCCGCCGGCACGAAGGCTTCGCGCCGCACCCGCTCGATCGCGCCGAGCACGCGCGCGTCGGAGATGCCCAGGCCACGCAGCTCCATCAGCAGCCGCAGCACCTTCTGCGCCTGGACGTCGGTCACGGGAACACCTTCTTCAGCTCGGCCAGCGCCGGGCCGTTGGTCAGATCGAGATAGATCGGCGACAGCGACACCTTGCCCTCGGTCACCGCGTTGAGATCGGTACCCGGAGCATCGGGCGCTTCGTCGCGCAGCGGGCCGATCCAGTAATAGGGGCGGCCGCGCGGATCGGCACGCTCGATGACGCCGTCGCCGATCTTGCGCCGGCCCTGGCGCGCCGCGACGACGCCCTTGACCCCGTCCGCCGCGACGGCCGGGAAATTGACGTTGATCAGCGTATTGCGCGGCCACCGCCGCGACGTCAGGCGCCGGATCACGGCCGGCGCATGCGCCTCCGCCGTCCGCCACGGAATGGCGCGGCGGTTTTCGTAATGCTGACTCAACGCGATCGCCGGCACGTCCAGCAGCGTCGCCTCCATCGCCGCCGCCACCGTGCCGGAATAGGTCACGTCCTCGCCGAGGTTGGCCCCGGCATTGATGCCCGAGAGCACCAGATCGGGCGGATGGCCGCGCAGGATGGTCTTGATCGCCAGCAGCACGCAATCGGTGGGCGTGCCGTCGACCGCGAAACGGCGCGGTCCGAGCTTGCGGATGCGCAGCGGACGACTGAGGGTCAGCGAATGGCCGGCGCCGCTCTGTTCCTGTTCGGGAGCGACCACCCAGACGTCGCGGGTGAGCGCACGAGCGAGGCGGGCGAGAACTTTGATGCCCGGGGCGTCGATGCCGTCGTCATTGGTCACGAGAATGCGCGCGGCGGCGAGGTCGAGCGGTCGATCAAACACCGCCGATCACTTCCAGCCCGCCCAGATAGGGCTTGAGCGCGTCGGGCACGGCGATCGTGCCGTCGCCTTGCTGGTAGTTCTCCAGCACCGCAATGAGCGTGCGCCCGACGGCAAGACCGGAACCGTTGAGCGTATGGACGAACCGCGTCCCCTTGCCTTCCGCCGGCCGGAAGCGCGCCTTCATCCGCCGCGCCTGGAAGTCGCCGCAATTCGAGCAGCTCGAAATCTCGCGGTAGGCGCCCTGGCCCGGCAGCCAGACCTCGATGTCATAGGTCTTGCGCGCCGAGAACCCCATGTCGCCGGCGCAGAGCAGCATGACGCGATAGGCCAGGCCGAGGCGCTTCAGCACTTCCTCGGCGCAGGCGGTCATACGCTCATGCTCGGCCTCGGAACGGTCGGGATGCGAGATCGACACCAGCTCGACCTTGGAGAACTGATGCTGCCGGATCATGCCGCGCGTGTCCTTGCCTGCGGCGCCGGCCTCGGCGCGGAAGCAGGGCGTCCAGGCGGTGACGCGCCGCGGCAGCTCGGCCTCGTCGAGGATACGCTCGCCGAAGAGATTGGTCAGCGAGACCTCGGCCGTCGGGATCAGCCACAGGCCTTGGGTGGTCTTGAACTGCTCCTCGGCGAATTTCGGCAGCTGGCCGGTGCCGAACATGGTCTCGTCGCGCACCAGCAGCGGTGGATTAACCTCGAGATAGCCGAACTCGCGCGTGTGCAAATCCAGCATGAACTGCCCCAGCGCGCGCTCCAGCCGCGCCAGCGCACCGGTGAGGACGACGAAACGCGCGCCGGACAGCCTCCCGGCGGTCTCGAAATCCATCATCCGCAGCGCTTCGCCGAGCGCCGCGTGGTCCTTGGGCGGAAAGGTGAAGACCGGCGGCGTGCCGTGCTGGCGCACCACCCGGTTGCGGGTTTCGTCGAGCCCCTCCGGCACTTCCGCGGCGGGAAGGTTAGGCAACGCCGCCACCACACGGTCGAGCTCCGCCTTGAGCATCCCGGCCCGCGCCTCGAGCGCCGCCTGCCGGTCCTTGCTCTCGCCGACGCGGCGCAGAATGTCGGCGGCATCGCGTCCCTGCGCCTTGGCGACGCCGATCTCCCGGGCGAGCTTGTTGCGTTCGGCCTGGAGCTGCTCCGCCTCGGTCTGCGCCTCGCGCCATTGCCGATCGAGCGCGATGACCTCGCCGGCGGCGCCGGCAAGGCCGCGCCGCGCCAGGCCCCGTTCATACGCCTCGGGATTGTCGCGAATCCACTTCAGGTCGAGCATCGGCGCCGGTTATAAAGGGATCGTCGGGTGTCGTCCATGGCGCGCTGGCACCGGATGAGGCCAAGATCGCCGCCGCGGTTCGTCCGGCGGGCGTTCGGTTTCTATGCCCCCGGCGCCTTGCCCGAGAGTTCCGCTTCCTCCGCCGCCTCGCGTTCCGCGCGCTGCTTTTCCACCAGGCGGCAGGACACGATCGAGATCTCGTAGAGCAGGAACAGCGGCAGCATCAGCGACACCATGCTGAAGATGTCCGGCGGCGTCAGCACCCCCGCTACGGCGGTGATGACGACGACGGCGTAGCGCCGTCGGGCGGCGAGCCCGGCGGCCGTGACCATGCCGACGCGCGCCATCAGCGTCAGCAGCACCGGCATCTGGAAGGTGAAGCCGAAGGCGAAGATCAGCCGCATGACCAGCGTCAGATATTCGCTCACCTTGGGCTGCAGCTCGATCGGCACGGTGCCGCCGCCGCCAGCCTCCTGGAAGCCGGCAAAGAAGCGGAAGGCCAGCGGGAAGATCAGGTAGTAGGCCAGCGCGGCGCCGAGCAGGAACAGCACCGGCGTGGCGAAAAGATAGGGCAGAAAGGCGCGCCGCTCCTGCTTGTAGAGTCCCGGCGCGACGAAGCGCCAGACCTGGAAGGCGATGGCCGGGAACGCCAAGCAGAACGACACCCAGAAGGCGACGCGAAGGTTGGTAAAGAATTTCTCGGTGAGGTCGGTATAGATGAAATGGCCGCCCGATTGCGCCGCCAGAATCTGCGCCAGCGGCCGTGCCAGGAAGTCATAGAGCTCGCGGCTGAAATAGGCGCAGGGCGCGAAGATGATCAGCCAGGCGACAATCGCGAAGATCAGGCGCTGTCGCAGCTCGATCAGGTGGTCGAGCAGCGGCATCTTGCCTTGTTCGAGTTCTTCTTCCTCGGCCATTGCGGTTCAGGCGTGCGTGCCGGATTTGGCGGCGGGCGGTTCCGGCGCGGCGGCTTGATCCGCGGCCGGGGCTTCCGGTGCGGCCGGCGGCGTTTCGGCCGCGGCGGCGGGAGCTTCGGGAGCGGGCGGTGCCGGCTCGGTGATCGCCAGCTCGCTCAGGCTCTGCGACAGCTCGCCGCCGGGATCGAGCGTCTTGGCGATGGTGTGGTCGAGGTCGAGGCTGGTCGCGGTCTCGACCTGCTTGCGCACCTCGTCGAGCTCGGCCTCGCGGATCATCTGGTCGAGGCTGTTCTGGAACTCGCGAGCGATCGCGCGGGCGCGGCCGACCCAGATGCCGACGGTGCGCAACACGCGGGGCAGGTCCTTTGGACCGATGACCAGCAGTGCCACCACGCCGATCAACAGGATATGGGACCACGCAAGATCGAACATCGCCGCCTGTTACCGCCAGAGTCGCGCCGCCGCCCCGCGGCGGCGCGGATAATGGCAGATGGGCGACAGCGCCGCAATGCAGCGGCTACCGCTCGCCCTCGCCCTCGGCGTCGAGCAGCGGCTCCACCTCGGTTTCGTCCTCATCCTCGTCTTCGGCACCTTCGGGCCGGCCGGACATGGCCTGCTCGCTCAGGGTGAAATCGGGGCGCGGGCCGATCAGGCCGGTCGCCTTGAGCTCCTCGATGCCCGGCAGGTCGCGCCGGTCGGCGAGGCCGAACTGGGTGAGGAACTGATCGGTGGTGACCCAGGTGACCGGGCGGCCGGGGGTTTCGCGCCGCCCTTTGGGCGCGATCCAGCCGGCTTCCATCAGCACGTCGAGCGTGCCGCTGCTGACGATCACGCCGCGAATCTCCTCGATCTCGCCGCGCGTCACCGGTTGATGATAGGCAACGATGGCCAGCGTCTCGATGGCGGCGCGCGACAGCTTGCGCGTCACCGTCTGCTCGAGCTTGAGGCGGGGCCCGAGATCGGGTGCGGTACGCAGCGTCCAGCCGCCGGCGATGCGCACGAGGTTGACGCCGCGACCGGCATAATGCGCGCCGAGATCGGCGATCAGCGCCGAAATGTCGCTGCCCTGCGGCAGCCGCAGCGCGATGCTCTCCTCGTCGAGCGGTGCCGCCGAGGCGAAGAGCAGCGCTTCGAGCAGGCGCAGATGGTCGGCGTGGAGAGCGGCGTCAGTGTCGGTCTCGGGCACGGTCTCGGTGTCGGTCTCGGGATCGGTCGTCTCGCTCATGAGGATGAGGTCTCCGGCAGGCTGCGGATATAGATCGGGCCGAAGGCGTTGTCCTGGCGCAGCTGCAGCTTGCCGGAGCGCACCAGCTCCAGGCTTGCGGCAAAGGTGGCGGCGACCGCCGAGCGCTCGATCAGCCCGCCGCGCAGGCCCGGCGGCAGGAAGCTCAGCAGCGTGCGCCACTCCGGCACGCGGCCGAGGATGCGCCCCAGGCGCTGCAGCGCATCGTCCATCGAATAGAGCTCGGGCGCCTCGATATGCAGCACCTGCGTTTCCTTGCGCTGGCGCTGGTCGCCATAGGCGCGCAGCAGGTCGTAGAGCGACACCTCGTAAACCGGCTTCAGCACCCGGGGCAGCCCCTCGGGGGCGCCGCGCGCGAACACGTCGCGGCCGAGCTGCGGGCGCGCCATCAACCGCGCCCCGGCCTGCTGCATCGCCTCCAGCCGCTGGAGCTGGTGGGTGAGCGCCGCCGCCAGCTCGGCGCCGCTGGGCTCGTCGGGAGGCGCCGGGTCCGGCAGCAGCAGGCGCGATTTGAGATAGGCGAGCCACGCCGCCATGACGAGATAGTCGGCGGCGATCTCGAGCCGCAGCCGGCGCGCCGCGCTGATGAAGGCCAGGTACTGATCGGCGAGCTGGGTGATCGATATCTTGGTGAGATCGACCTTCTGCTCGCGCGCCAGCGTGAGCAGCATGTCGATCGGCCCTTCATAGCCTTCGAGATCGACCACCAGCTCGGACGAGACCGGCGGCGTTTGCGCTACCTCGAAGGGTTCGGCCTCGGTCATGTCAATCCGACATGCACGCCGGTCACCCACGAAATGCCGCGCATGACGTAGTCGGCGGGATAGAAGATGACGTAGCTGAGTAGATCCAGGTTCAGATGCAGGCGTTCGCCCACCATCGGCAGGACGAACAGCAGGCCGACGATGATCAGGAGGCCGTAGCGCTCCAGCCGCGCCAGCGGAAACGCCAGCATGTCCGGCAGCAACCCGACCGCCACCCGCCCGCCGTCCAGCGGCGGCAGCGGGATCATGTTGAACACCGCCAGCAAAACGTTGAACTGGACGGACGTGATCAGATTGTCCCTCGCCCAGGCATACCCGACCGGCGGTACCAGCGGCAGAACATACGCGAGCAAGGCGGAGACGATGGCGAGCAGGATGTTCGTTCCCGGCCCGGCCAGCGCCACCCAAACCATGTCGATCCGCGGGTGGCGCAGCCGACTGAAATTCACCGGCACGGGCTTGGCATAGCCGAACAGAAAGCCGGTGGTGAAGAACAGCACCAGCGGGATGAGGATGGTACCGACGGGATCGATATGCCGCAGCGGGTTGAAGGTGACGCGCCCCATGCGCCAAGCAGTGTCGTCGCCGAGCCGGTAGGCGACGAAGCCGTGCGCCGCTTCATGGAAGGTGATGGCGAAGATAGCCGGCAAAGCGAGTACGGATATCCGCTGCACTGCCGAGGCGAAATCGGGCAGCATCACGCCGCTCCCGCCACGAGCGCGCGAAAGCGCGCTTCCAGCGCCGGTCGATCGATCGGCTGCGCCGCGCCGCGCCGCGCCTCGGCGCGGTCGAACCGCCGGCGCGCCGCGGCGGTGAGCGGCCCCGTCGCGCCCGCCACCTCGGTCATTTCAGCCATATCGCCATTGCAATGCAGCACCAAATCGCATCCCGCATCGAGCGCGCCCGCCGCACGCCCGGCGAAGCTGCCGCCCAGCGCCCGCATCGAGAGATCGTCGGACAGCAGCAAGCCGTCGAAACCGATGGCGGCGCGAATTGCTTCATCGATCACCCGACGCGACAGCGTCGCGGGACGCTCGGCGTCGAGGGCGGTGTAGACGATATGAGCGGTCATCGCCAGGGGCATACCGGCAAGCGCGCGGAAGGGCGCGAAATCGATCGCCTCCAGCGTCGCGCGCGGCGCCTCGACGCGCGGCAGGGCGAGATGCGAATCGAGCATGGCGCGGCCGTGGCCGGGAATGTGCTTCAGCACCGGCAGCACGCCCCCCGACAGCAACCCCTCGCAGGCGGCGCGGCCGAGCGCGGAGACGCTATCCGGCGAGTCGCCATAGGCGCGGTCGCCGATCACATCGTCCGCACCGGAAACCGGGATATCGAGCACCGGCAGGCAGTCGACGGTAATGCCAAGCGCCACGAGATCGTCGGCAATAAGCCGCGCGCCGAGGCGCACCGCTTCACGCGCCCGCTCGCCGCCGAGCGCTGCCAGCACTGCCGCGGCGGGATAGGCCGGCCAATGCGGCGGCTTCAGGCGTGCGACGCGTCCGCCTTCCTGGTCGATCAGCACCGGCGCGTCGGCGCGTCCCACCGTCTCGCGCAACGCTTCGACCAGCCCCCGCACCTGGTCCGGCGCCGCGCAATTGCGCTGAAAGAGAATGAATCCCAAAGGATCTACGGCGCGGAAAAAATCCCGCTCACCGCCGCTCAGTCGGGCTCCGCCGCAGCCGAAAATGACCGCCGCCGGCTCACGGCTTGACAAGGATGCAACCTACGCCGCGCTGCTTCAGCGCGCTGCAGTCCCGCTCCGCCTTGGCAGCGTCGGCGACCGGCCCCGCCTGGATGCGGTAGAAGATGCCGCGCTCGCCGAGATCGACCCGCTGCGCGGTGAATCCCAGGCCGCCAAGCACGTCGGCATGCAACCGCTTCAGGCGCTCCCACTCGTGCGTGGCTGCCTCCGGCGAGCGCACCGCGCCGATCTGCAGCCGATAGCCCCTGCCCTCGACGGCCGGTGTCGGCGGCGGCGGTGCGGCGGCAGCGGCCGGCGGCGGCGGCGCGGCGGCGGCAACCCGCGCCGGCGGCGATGGCGACGGCGCCCGCTGAGGTTCGGGCGCTGCGGTCGGCGGGGCCGGCGGCGGCGGCAACACTTCCGCGGTCGGAGTCGCGATTGGCGGCGATGCCGGTGGTGCCGAGTCGTCGGTCGCCGTCGGGCGCGGCAGCGGTGCCTCGGGCGGCGGCAGCAATTGCTCGACCTTGGGCTCGCCATGGCCGCCATCGAGTACCAGCGTCCCCTGTCCGGGAATCTGCATGCCGCCGGGACTGTCCGGCCGGTGGCGCGTGGGCTCGGTGTCGGCACGCAGCAACGGCACGGCCTGCGGCGCCGCCCCCCGCGTCATCGCGCGGTAGAAAGCGAGGAATCCGCCCGACGCGCCGACCATGGCGAGGAGCGCCAGAAGAATGACGAAAACCCTGCGGGATCGGCGTTTCACGAAGATGCGCTCGTGACGGTCATCCGGCCGAAGCGGCCCCAAGGCATAGGCCATCTACATCTCCTCGGCCGGGTTTACGCCGAACACCGTCAGGCCCGACGACACGACGATAGCGACCGCTTGGACCAGCGCGAGCCTTGCGCGGGTAAGCTCAGGTGCATCCTCGAGCAGGAAGCGCAGGCCGGCATCGTCCTTGCCCTTGTTCCAGAGACCGTGGAAATGGGCGGCGAGTTCCTGGAGATAAAAGGCGACGCGATGCGGCTCATGCGCCTCCGCCGCGCTTTCGATCAATCGCGGCCAGCCTGCGAGATGTCGGATGAGAGCAAGCTCTGCCGGGTCGGTCAAGCGTTCGAGTGGCGCCGACGCCAACGACTCCGGTGTCAAATTATCGTCTGGACGCGCTTCGGCCGCGTGGCGCAGCACCGAGCGCGCACGCGCATGAGCGTACTGCACGTAGAAAACCGGATTGTCCTTGGACTGCTCGACCACCTTGGCAAAGTCGAAATCGAGCGCCTGGTCGTTGCGCCGGGTCAGCATGACGAAGCGGAAGACGTCCTTGCCGACCTCGTCGACGACCTCGCGCAACGTGACGAAGGTACCGGCGCGCTTGGACATCCGCACCGGCGCACCCTTGTCGAGGAGGTTGACGAGCTGGCAAAGCTTCACGTCGAGGGTTGCCTCGCCGCCGCTCAGCGCCGTCACCGCCGCCTGCAGGCGCTTGACGTAGCCGCCGTGATCGGCGCCCCAGACGTCGATCATGTCGGCGAAGCCGCGGCGGTATTTGTCGAGATGATAGGCGATGTCGCCGGCGAAATAGGTCCAGGAGCCGTCCGATTTCTTCAGCGGACGGTCGACGTCGTCACCGAATCGGCTGGAGCGGAACAGCGTCTGCGGCCGTTCCTCCCAATCCTCGGGCAGCTTGCCCTTGGGCGGCTCGAGCGTGCCGACGTAGATGAGGCCCGCTGCGTCGAGCGCCTCCAGCGCGCGGTCGACGGCGCCGCTCTCGACGATGGCGCGTTCGGAGGTGAAGACGTCATGGATGATGCCGATCGCGGCGAGATCGGCGCGGATCAGCTCCATCATCGACGCCACGGCGAAATCGCGGACCGCCGCCAGCCATTCGTCAAGCGGCTTGCCCTCGATCGCGCCGTCGCTGCCGCGCTCGGCGAGGCTCGCGCCGTAGCGCTCGGCAAGCGCCCGGCCGACCGGCACGAGGTAGTCGCCCTGATACTGGAATCCCGAAAAGCTCTTCTCGTCGATCTCGGCGCCGAGCGCTTGCAGGTATCGGAAATAGGCCGACCACGCCAGCGCCTCGACCTGCGCGCCGGCATCGTTGATGTAATATTCGCGGGTGACGGCAAAGCCCGCCTTCTGCAGCAGCGATGCCAGCGCGTCGCCGACCACGGCGCCGCGGCCATGGCCGACATGCATCGGCCCGGTCGGATTGGCCGAGACGTATTCGATATTGACCATCCGGCCGGCGCCGATCGCGGCGTCGCCATAGGCGGCGCCGACGCGCAGGATTTCGGCAAGTCGCGCCTGCCAGAACGCGTCGGCGAGACGCAGGTTGATGAAGCCCGGCCCCGCTACCTCCGCCGCGGTCACCTCGGCATGCCGGCGCAAGCGCGCCACCAACCGCTCTGCGAGCGAGCGCGGCGGCAAGCCCGCGGGCTTTGCCAGCACCATGGCGGCATTGGTGGCGATATCGCCATGCGCCGGGTCGCGCGGCGGCTCGACCGCGACCCGGCTCATATCGAGGCCCGCCGGCAGATCGAGTGCGGCGAGATCGGAGATGACGATGTCGCGGAAATGGGTGAAAAGGTTCATCACGTGGGCGCGTACCTGTCGTAGAGGCGGCGGTGCTCGTCGAGAGCGAAGCGATCGGTCATTCCGGCAATATAATCCGCGACGAGCCGGGCGGTGACGGAAGTGCCGGCGCCGGCCGTAGCCAGGCGCCATTCGGTCGGCAGGCATTCCGGCTCGGCGAGCAACAGACGAAACAGCTCCTGCACGATGCGCCGCGCCTTCGACGCCATGCGGTTGACGCGATAATGGCGGTACATGCGCTCGAAGAGGAACGCCCTGAGACCCTGCGCCTGGCGGGCGAAGGCCTCGGAAAAGCCCACCACAGGCGCACCCAGCGCGCGCACCGCGTCGGCATTGTCGACACGCGACGCGGCGAGCCGCCGCCGGCTCTCGGCGGTCAGGTCGGAGGCCATGAGATCGATCAGCCGCCGGATCGATTCGTGGATCAGCCGGGGTTCGTCGATGCCGGGATGGAGCGCGCTTACCTCCCGCAGAACCGGGCCGACCAGCGGCACCTCGGCGAGGTCCCTGACCGAAAAGAGCGCGGCGCGCAGCCCGTCATCGATATCGTGGTTGTTGTAGGCGATGTCGTCGGCCATCGCCGCCACCTGCGCCTCGGCGCCGGGCCAGGTCGAGATTTCGAGATCGTGGCGCGTCACATACTCGGCGATGGTGCTGGGCAGCGGCGCCACCAGCGGGCCATTATGCTTCACCGTGCCTTCGAGCGTCTCCCAGGTGAGGTTGAGCCCGTCGAAGCCGGCATAACGCCGTTCGAGTCGGGTCAGGATGCGCAAGGTCTGGTCGTTGTGACCGAAGCCGCCATGCTCGCGCATTGCCGCCGCCAGCGCGTCCTCCCCGGCATGGCCGAAGGGGGTGTGGCCGAGATCATGCGCCAGCGCCAGCGCCTCGGCGAGATCCTCGTTGAGGCCGAGCGCCCGGCTGATGCTGCGCGCGATCTGGGCCACTTCGAGGCTGTGGGTGAGCCGGGTGCGGTAGTGGTCGCCCTCGTGATACACGAAGACCTGGGTCTTGTATTGCAGGCGACGGAACGCGGTCGAATGGATGATGCGATCGCGGTCGCGCTGGAAGGCGCTGCGCGAGGCGCTCTCGGCCTCCCGATGGAGACGGCCGCGGCTCTCCTCCGGTCGCGAGGCGTAGGGGGCGAGCGGCGCCGGCAGCGTCATGATGGGCGGAACCCTAGTCCCCGGCCCGGTCCTTGGCAACGCCGGCCGCCGGTTTGACAAACGCCGCGCCTTGCCTACATAGAAGGCGGGATTTCCGGGCGCATGGGTCGTTCCGGGGAAGGAGTGCTTAACCATGGCCGATGGCGGCAGCGGCACCACCGAGGGCGGCGTCATACTGACCGAGAGCGCGGCCCGGCGCGTCGCCGAGCTGAAGCGGCAGGAGGCGAGCGCGCCGGGGGTCTTCCTGCGCCTCGCCGTCTCCGGCGGCGGCTGCTCGGGCTTCCAGTACGGCTTCAGCTTCGACGGCGACCGCCAGGCCGACGACCATGTCTTCGAACGCGACGGCGTGGCGCTGGTCGTCGATGCGGTATCGCTCGAACTGGTCAAAGGCGCCGAGATCGATTTCGTCGAGGATCTCATGGGCGCCTCCTTCCAGGTGAGAAACCCGAACGCCGCGTCGTCCTGCGGCTGCGGCAACTCGTTCTCGGTGGGTTGAGCCGGCGGCGCTGGCCGCGCATTGACAATGCGTCGCGGCAGAGGCTTTCTCCTCGCGCGAGGGAAGCCCGGTGAAGATCGCCACCTTCAACGTCAACTCGATCAAGGTGCGCCTGCCCATCCTGCTGTCATGGCTGGAAGAGGCGAAGCCGGACGTCGTCTGCCTGCAGGAGATCAAGTGCCTCGCCGGCGACTTTCCGACGCTCGAGCTGAAGGGGCTCGGCTACCATACCGAGGTGGTGGGCCAGCGCAGCTATAACGGCGTGGCGCTGCTGTCGAAGGCGCCGGCGCTCGATGTCGTGGCGGGCCTTCCCGGGGACGATGCCGACGCGCAGGCACGTTATGTCGAGGCGACCGTCGAGGGTGTCCGCATCGCCTCGCTCTACCTGCCGAACGGCAATCCCGTGGCCACCGAGAAGTTCTCCTACAAGCTCGCCTGGATAAAACGGCTCAAGGCGCGCGCCGAAACGCTTCTGGTGCAGGAGATCCCGTTCGTATTGGCCGGAGATTACAATGTCTGTCCGACCGATGCCGATGTGTTCGACCCGGCCGCTCTGCGCGACGACGCGCTCTGCCAGCCGGAATCGCGACGCGGCTTCCGCGCGCTGATCAATCTCGGCCTGGTCGACGCTTTCCGCATCTTCCATCCGGAACCGCACCGCTATAGTTTCTGGGACTATCAGCAGGGACGCTGGTATCGCGACGAGGGCCTGCGCATCGATCATCTGCTGCTGTCGCCGCAAGCCGCCGACCGGGTGATCGCCGCCGATATCGACAAGAGCCCGCGCGGCAAGGACAAGGCCTCCGACCACACGCCGGTGTGGTGCGAACTCGCGATGCGCTAGAACTTCAAGCCATAGCGCAGCAGGAAGTCGTTGGCGTTTTCGGTATTGTTGAAGCGCAGATCGGGGCTGTGGCCGTCGTCGACGCGCAGCGACAGGCTGTGCTGCTCGCCGAGCTGATAGCCGAACTCCACCGCGCTGTGCATCAGCAGCGGCGGCCCGAATGCGCGGTGCAACGGGTCGTACACGCTGCCGGCGTCGTAGCTGCCGGCCAGGCCGATACTGCCGAACAGCCGATCGTTGTCGAACAGGCTCCAGGTGAGCCCGGCAAAGCCTCGATTGGTGGCGGTCGCGCGGTCGTAACCGAAGCCGAATTGCGGGCGCGGCGAGAACAGGAAATGGAACACGCCGGAATTGGGCGAGGTCAGCGCGATCTCGAGATCGTTGGCGGCTCCGCCCGGCAATAGCGCCCGGCTTCCGGCATCGTCGCCGAGGAAGTTGAGATGGTACTCCGGTAGCGGCGCGCCGCCGCGCACCAGAGTTCCGTTGCCGCCGGGTAACGACTGCCCCGGGTCGGCCGCTCCTGCCGCACCGGCGATCGTCAAGCTCAGCGTCAATACGCAGCCGCTGCCCAGCAGCCGCGTCCGAGAGATCACGGCGGCCGTCTCGATGCCAGGCGCCGTGCAAGCGCCCGGTCGAGCATGGTCAGGGCGAGCGGCGACAGCTCCTGGAAACGAAAACCCAGCGCGCCCCCCGGCTCGTCCTTGCGCACCACCGACGCGGTGAATGCGAGGGCCTCGCCGCCGGCCACGCGCAAGGTGCCGGTGGTCACATCCCCCACCGCCAGCGCCAGCGGCGCCGTCAGTTGGAACCCGCCGAGCGACCAATTATCGGTAGTGTAGTCCTGATCGCCGATGGCGATGGTCAGCGGCGGCAAGGCATAGCGGCGATCCCGCCGCGACTCCTGTCGATCGAAATTGGTGCGTCCGATTCGCATCACCGAAGCCTTTGCCGGGCGGAAGTACAGGACAGCAGACAAGACTTAATAAGCGGTTTCATTCAATAGGCGGCTTCACGCGTCGCTTTCAACCCACGCCGAAACTCGAAGTTCCATCCGGCCTTCTCCCGGGAGGTATGCCGACGCACCGACAGTGTCCCCCGGCAGATCCGGAAAGAGACATAATTAGTTTAATAATCAGCTGGTTACCGGTAGATACTTAAGCAATCCGGGATCCACCGGGGCGCACCCCGCTCAGCGGTGATCCGCGCGCGGCGGGTATGGGTGCCTTGCGCCGGACGGGTCTTCGACCGACCACTCCTCGCCGTCCCCCGGCCGAGCATAGCATGGCCCCACCGGCACCTTGCCGGCACCACCCGGCAGGTCCAGCACATAGGTGGGCTGGCAGAGGCCCGAGACCCGGCCGCGCAGCGCGCGCATCAGGGCATGCCCCTGCGCCAGGCTCGGCCGGAAACCGGCGGTACCGCGGGCGAGATCGGGATGGTGCAGGTAGTAGGGCTTGACCCGCATGGCGACGAGGCCGCGGAACAGCGCGGTCAAGGTCGCGGCGTCGTCATTGACGCCTTTGAGCAGCACGCTCTGGCCGAGCAAGGGGATGCCGGCGCCGGCGAGGCGGCGGCAGGCGGTGCGGGCTCCCTCGGCGAGTTCGCGCGGGTGATTGGCGTGGATCGCGACATAGACCGCCTTCTCCGCGGCCAGCGCGCGCACCAGCGCGGCACTCACCCTGCCGGGCTCGACCACCGGCACGCGGGTGTGGAAGCGGATCACGGCGACGTGCGGGATGGCGTCGAGCGCGCGGGTGAGTGCCCCGAGCCGGCGCGGCGACAGCAGGAAGGGATCGCCGCCGGTGACGATCACTTCCCATATCTCGGGCCGGGCGCGGATGTAATCGAGCGCCGCATCGAGCTCGGCCGCGCTCAAACTGTCGCCGCCGGGCCCGACCTGCTCGCGGCGGAAGCAGAAGCGGCAATAGACCGGACAGGCATGGCTCGGCTTCAGCAGCACCCGATCGGGATAGCGGTGGACGATGCCTTTGACCGGCGACAGGCGGCGATCGCCGATGGGGTCCTCGCGCTCTTCCGGCGCCACCGCGAGTTCGGCGCCGCTCGGCACGAACTGGCGCGCGATCGGATCGGCGGCATCGCCGGGCTCGATCAGCGCCGCCATCTCCGGGGTGATCGCCACGGCAAAGCGCTCGGCCACGGCGGCGATCTCCTCCTGCCGCGACGGCGGCACCAGACCGGCGGCGACCAGCTCGGCCGGTCGCCGCAGGGTGCGACGGGCCGGCTGCACTACCGGCGGCAATGACATCGCGCCTCAGATATCGGCATAGATATGCGTCTCCCCCCCGCCGCCGGGATGGGTCACGGCGCCTTTCTCGGCGTCGCCGACGGTCTGGGCGTATTTCCACAGCGCCCCCGACTGGTAGTCGTGCCGGCGCGGCTTCCACGCCTTGCGCCGCTCCGCCAGCTCGGCCTCGCTGAGCTCGACATCGATGGTGCCGGCGTCGGCGTCGATGGTGATGATGTCGCCATCGCGCAGCAGCGCGATCGGACCGCCGATCGCCGCCTCGGGACCGATATGGCCGATGCAAAAGCCGCGCGTCGCGCCGGAGAAGCGCCCGTCGGTGATCAGCGCCACGTCGTGTCCCATGCCCTGACCGGTGATCGCGGCGGTCGTCGACAGCATCTCGCGCATGCCGGGGCCGCCGCGCGGTCCTTCATAGCGGATGACGATGACGTCGCCCTTCTTATAGCGGCGCTGCTCGACCGCGGCGAAGGCGTCCTCCTCGCGGTCGAAGCAGCGGGCGGTGCCGCGGAACTTGAGATTGTGCATGCCGGCGACCTTCACGATCGCGCCTTGCGGCGCGAGATTGCCGCGCAGTCCGACGACGCCTCCGGTGGGCGAGAGCGGGCTCGAGGTCGGCCGCACCACGTCCTGGTTCTTCGGCAGGCTCACCTTGGCAAGGTTCTCGGCGATGGTCTTGCCGGTGACGGTGAGGCAGTCGCCATGCAGGTAGCCGCCGTCGAGCAGCGCCTTCATCAGCACCGGCACGCCGCCGATGTCGAAGAGATCCTTGGCGATGTAGCGTCCGCCCGGCTTCATGTCGGCGATATAGGGCGTGCGTTTGAAGATCTCGGCCACGGCGTGCAGATCGAAATCGATCCCGGCCTCATGCGCGATCGCCGGCAGGTGAAGCGCGCCGTTGGTCGAGCCGCCGGAGGCGGCGACGATCATGGCGGCGTTCTCCAGCGCCCTACGCGTGACGATGTCGCGGGGACGGATGCGACGGCGCAGCAGCGCCATCACCGCCTCTCCCGACTGCTCGGCATAGCTGTCGCGGGACTCGTACGGCGCCGGCGGCCCGGCGGAACCGGGGAGCGCGAGGCCGATCGCCTCGGAGACGCAGGCCATGGTGTTGGCGGTGAACTGGCCGCCGCAGGAGCCGGCCGAGGGACAGGCCACGCATTCCAGCTCGTGCAGATCGGCATCGCTCATGGTCCCGGCGCTGTGCGCGCCTACCGCCTCGAACACGTCGCCGACGGTCACGTCCTTGCCGCGGAACTTGCCGGGCAGGATCGAGCCGCCATAGAGAAACACCGAGGGTACGTTGAGCCGCACCATCGCCATCATCAGCCCCGGCAGCGACTTGTCGCAGCCGGCAAGCCCGACCAGCGCGTCATAGCAATGTCCGCGCATGGTCAGCTCGACGGAATCGGCGATCACCTCGCGCGACACCAGCGACGATTTCATCCCGGCATGGCCCATCGCAATGCCATCGGTGACAGTGATGGTGGTGAACTCCCGGGGCGTGCCGCCGGCGGCTGCGACGCCCTTCTTCGCCACCTGCGCCTGCCGTGCCAGCGCGATGTTGCAGGGCGCGGCCTCGTTCCAGGTGGTGGCGACGCCGACCAGCGGCTGGGCGATCTGCTCGTCGGTGAGCCCCATGGCGTAGAGATAGGAGCGATGCGGCGCCCGCTCCGGCCCCACCGTGACGTGGCGGCTCGGCAGCGTCGATTTGTCGACGGCGGGTTTCCTGACATCGTCGGGCATGGCGCACTCCTTGGCCTTGGTTTTGCCCGACCATACAAAGACCGACGAGAGGTTTCAAAGGGCCGGCGGTCGGCTTGCGGCCACCTCTGCCCGCGGCGACAAGCGGCGGGCAGCCAAAAATCCCGCCCGCGCCCTTCCTCACCGTCGCCCAGGCTTGGCGCCCGCCGCCGAAAGCCGCATCCGGCTGTCGCCGCCAACCACCTGCCGCAGCAGCGCGCGCAGCCAGCAATTCGCGGGATCTTGGTCAACGCCATCGTGCCAGTAAAGGAAGAGGTCGAGCGTCGGCGTGGCCAGCGGCAGGGGCAGAATGCGGTTGCCGATGCCGGCGTTGAGCACGCCGGCATAGCGCGCCGGCATGGTAAGCACGAGATCGCTCTCGCTGACCACGCGAAAGGCGGCAAGATGGTTGCGGCAGCGCAGGCGGACGCGGCGCTGCAGCCCGCGCTCGCTCAGCACGACGTCCTCGAAGCCGGGCCCTTTGCGCCGCGACGTCACCATCACGTGCTGCTGGCGCAGATAGGCATCGAGGTCGAAGCCCTTGCGGATGTGCGGATGGCGCGGTCGCGCCACGACCACCAACCGGTCGGCGGCGATGCGCTGGCGATGCACGCTCTGCGAGACCGGCAACGCCACGTCGATAGCGAGGTCTAGCGTGCCGGCGGCGAGCCCGGTCTCGATATTGCGCCGCGCGGCCTGCACGACGCGAAGGTCGATACCCGGCGCATCGCGGGCGATGACCGGCATCAGGCGCGGCAGCAGCAGCAGTTCCACCGGCTCGCGCATGGCGAGCGTGATCCGCGCCTCGGCGGTTGCCGCGTCGAAGGGCCGCGCCTCGCCGAGCAGCACGCCCAGGTCGCGCAGCGAGCGCCGCAGCGGCTCGATGAGCCTTCGCGTCAGTGGCGTCGGCACCAGGGCGCGGCCCTGGCGGACGAACAGCGGATCATCGAAGAGCGCGCGCAGCCGCGACAGCGCGTGGCTGATCGCCGGCTGCGTCAGGTTGAGCGCCGCGGCCGCCCGCGTGACGCCGCCCTCGCGGTGAATGGCGTCGAGCACGACGAGCAGATTGAGATCGAGCTTTTTTATATCAACCATATCTATGATATTTTATGACAAACATTCATTTTTGTCATGATTAGCGGTGCGCTAGCATTTTCTCCGGACGATCCCGAGCAAAGGCGGTGCGCGATGGATTTCACCTATTCCGCCAAGCTGTCGGCGCTGCGGCAGCGGCTCGACGCCTTCATGGCCGAGCACATCTATCCCAACGAGACGCGCCACGCCGCCGAGATCGCCGCGGGCGACCGCTGGCAGCCAAGCGCGATCATCGAGGCGCTCAAGGAGCAGGCGCGCGCCGCCGGGCTGTGGAACCTGTTCCTGCAGGAATCCGAGCGCGGCGCCGGCCTCGGCAATCTCGATTACGCGCCGCTGTGCGAGATCATGGGCCGCTCGGAGATGGCGCCGGAAGTGTTCAACTGTTCCGCGCCCGATACCGGCAACATGGAGGTGCTCGAGCGCTACGGCAGCGCCGAGCAGAAGCGGCAATGGCTGGAGCCGCTGCTCGACGGGCGCATCCGCTCGGCCTTCGCCATGACCGAACCGGCAGTCGCATCCTCGGACGCGACCAACATCGTCACCACCATCGCGCGCGACGGCGACCACTACCTGATCAACGGGCGCAAATGGTGGGCGACCGGCGCACCCGACCGGCGCTGCCGAATCCTCATCGTCATGGGCGTGACCGATCCGCACCACCCCGACCGCCACCAGCGGCAGTCGATGATCCTGGTGCCGAAGGATACCGCCGGCGTGATGGTGCCGCGGGCGCTTCCCGTGTTCGGCTACGACCACGCCCCCACCGGCCATGGCGAGGTGTCGTTCGACAACGTCCGCGTGCCGGCGGCGAATCTGCTGCTGGGCGAAGGACGCGGCTTCGAGATCGCGCAAGGCCGGCTGGGCCCCGGGCGCATCCATCACTGCATGCGCGCCATCGGTCTCGCCGAGCGCACGCTCGAACAGATGTGTCGGCGGGTGAAGGCCCGCGTCGCCTTCGGCAGGCCGATCGCCGAGCAGACGGTGACCCTTGAGCGGATCGCCGACGCGCGCATTCTGATCGACCAGGCGCGGCTCCTGGTGCTCAAAACGGCGCAGATGATGGACACCCACGGCAACAAGGCGGCGCGCGCCGAGATCGCCATGATCAAGGTCGCGGTGCCCAACATGCTATGCCGCGTGGTCGATATGGCGATCCAGGCCCATGGCGCCGCCGGGGTCACCGACGATTTCGGCTTGGGCAGCGCCTATGCCCATGCCCGAGCGTTGCGCATCGTCGACGGCCCCGACGAGGTTCATCGCAACCAAATAGGGCATATCGAGCTGCGAAAATATACCTGATGGCTATGCCATGCCGAGCGCGCCCATACCGAAGAGTGCCGCGACGGCGCCGGCGACGAGAAGGAAAAGGCACAGCGCGGCAAAGCCGAGCACGACGGTAAAGCCAAGTACCCGCTCCGCCGGCACCGCGAGGAGCGCCGGCGCACCAGAAGCAAGCAGGAACAGACCATAAAGCGTGGCTAGCACGCTCAACACCCCGATAGCAGGTGCCAGCCGGAAAGCGCCGCCGAGCCAACTCGCCGTAGCGGCATAGGCGACCAGCTTGAGCGCCTGGCCGAGCTGCGCCTCGCCGTCGAAATAGGGAGCGAGGCGGGCGGCGATGAGCGCCAGGACGAAGACGCCGGCAAGGGTCGACAAGTAGACGACGAGCGCCGCGATGATCGCGGTGCCGAGACTGAGAAAGCCGAACAGCAGCGACCAGGCGACGAGCTTCGCCACCGGCGGGATTGCCGCCAGCGGCAGAACCACGCGGCCATAAAGCGCGAGCGGATCCGGCGTTTCCGCGGCGATCAGGCTCCATTCCCGCCGCGGCGACAGCAGCAGCCCGCGCAGCCGCATCGGCAATTCGCTGCGGCGCGTCATCCGCGCGACGATCTCGACGATTTCCACTCCTTCCTCCAGAGGCAGCTTGGCCTGAGGGGGAAACGCCGGCTCGGCGCGGGTGGCTATGTTATCGCGGTGTCAATCAGGCTCCGATCCGGGCCAACGCGGCGCGCAGGCGGCCGCGGGCGGCCTCCGCCTCGGCCAGCCGCTCGCGCTGCTCCTCGACCACGCCGGGCTTGGCCTTGGCGAGGAACTGTTCGTTGCCGAGCTTGCGGGCGATTTTGTCGATCTCCTCCTCGACCGCCGCGGATTCCTTGGCCAGCCGCGCCCGCTCCTTGGCGAGGTCAACGACGCCGGCGAGGTCGAGCGACAGCGTGACGCCGCCCGCCACCACCTGGATGGCGCTCTTGGCGGCGACCGGCGCGCCGCGCCGCGCCGCCGCTGCCGGTCCGAGCGCGGACAGCCGCGCCCGGTCCTTGATGGCGGCGGCATGCCGGACGATCCAGACGCTTCCCTGCCCGTCGCTCTCCATCACATCGGCGGCGATGGCGCTTGCCGGCGGCACGTTCATTTCCACCCGTGCCGAGCGGATCGCCGAGATCAATTCGACCACCCATTCCATTTCCGCCATGGCATCCCGGTCGATCAGTGCCGGAGCGTAGCTCGGCCAGGGCGCGCCGATGAGCAGTCCGCCCTTGCCGGCGGTGAAATGGCGCCAGAGCTCCTCGGTGATGAAGGGCGTGAGCGGATGCAGCAGATGCACGATCTCGCCCAGCACCCAGGCGGTGACCGCGCGGGTCTCCGCCGCGGCGGCGGCGTCGGCGCCGGAGAAGATCGGCTTGGCGAATTCGATGAACCAGTCGCAGAACGTGCCCCAGGTGAAGTGATAGATCGCCCCGGCCGCCTCGTTGAACTTGTAATCCCTGAGCGCGGCGGCGACGCGACCCGCGCTCTGCGCCAGGGCGCCCACGATCCAGCGATTGAGCGTCAGCCGGCAGGCGCCGGGATCGAATCCCTCCACCCGGACGCAGCCGTTCATCTCGGCAAAGCGCGCCGCGTTCCACAGCTTGGTGATGAAGCTGCGATAGCCCTCGACGCGCGATTCCGCGAGCTTGATGTCGCGTCCTTGCGCCGCCAGCGCGGCGAGCGTGAAGCGCAGCGCATCGGTGCCGTAGCGGCCGATGAGGTCCAGGGGATCGATGATGTTGCCCTTGGATTTCGACATCTTCTGCCCGCGCTCGTCGCGCACCAGCGCGTGGATGTAGACGGTGCGAAACGGCACGTCGCCCATGAACTTGCAGCCCAGCATCATCATCCGCGCCACCCAGAAGAAGATGATGTCGAAGCCGGTGACCAGCACGTCGGTCGGGTAATAGCGCCTCAGCTCCCTGGTCTCCTCGGGCCAGCCCAG
Organism: Rhodospirillales bacterium; assembly: GCA_027315365.1. Classification (GTDB taxonomy): domain Bacteria; phylum Pseudomonadota; class Alphaproteobacteria; order ATCC43930; family CGMCC-115725; genus DAHUYF01. The sequence goes on from DAHUYF010000055.1 coordinate 36,800, forward strand.
GGTCGAGAACGGCCAGAGTCCCGAGGAGAACCAGGTGTCGAGCACATCGGCATCGCGGACAAGCGCCACCGGCTTGCCGTAATGCGTCGCCGCCGCCTGCTGCGCCGCGGCTTCCGTCTCCTCGACGAAGACGGCGCCGTCGGGCCCGTACCAGGCGGGGATCTGATGGCCCCACCAGAGCTGGCGCGAGATGCACCAGGGCTGGATGTTGCGCATCCATTCGAAGAAGGTGTTCTCCCAGCTCTTCGGCACGAAAGCGGTGCGGCCGCTCTCGACCGCGGCGATCGGCGCCTGGGCCAGGGTCTTGGCATCGACATACCACTGATCGGTGAGCCAGGGCTCGAGCACCGCGCCGGAGCGGTCGCCATGCGGCACCATCAGCGTGTGCGGCTCGATCCGGTCGACGAGGCCCTGCGCCTCAAGATCGGCGACGATGCGCTTGCGCGCCGCGAAACGGTCGAGGCCGCGATAGGCTTCGGGCGCATTGTCGTTGAGCCTGGCGTCGCGGTCGAAGATGTTGATCAGCGCCAGGCCGTGGCGCCGGCCGACTTCGAAATCGTTGAAATCATGCGCCGGGGTGATCTTGACCGCGCCGCTGCCGGTGGCGGGGTCGGCATACTCATCGGCGACAATGGGGATACGCCGTTCGACCAGCGGCAGCACGACATGCCGCCCGATGAGGGCTTTGTAGCGCTCGTCCTCGGGATGGACGGCGACGCCGGTATCGCCGAGCATGGTCTCCGGCCGCGTCGTCGCCACGGTGACGAAGCGGCCGGACTCGCCCTCGACCGGGTATTTGAAATACCAGAGCGAGCCTCGGGTCTCGCGGCTCTCGACCTCCAGGTCGGAAATGCCGGTGTGCAGCTGCGGGTCCCAATTGACCAGCCGCTTGTCGCGATAGATCAGCCCTTCGCGATGGAGCGCGACGAAGACCCGCCGCACCGCGGCGGAAAGGCCCTCGTCCATGGTGAAGCGCTCGCGGCGCCAATCGGGGGAAGCGCCGAGCGCCCGCAGCTGCCGGGTGATGGTGCCGCCCGATTCTTCCTTCCACCGCCAGACCCGCTCGACGAAGGCGGCGCGCCCGAGCTTGTGCCGGCTCGACTGCTCCTGCTCGAGCTGGCGCTCGACCACCATCTGGGTCGCGATCCCGGCATGGTCCGTGCCCGGCTGCCACAGCGCGTCGCGGCCCAGCATCCGGTGATAGCGGATGAGGACGTCCTGCAAGGTGAAGGTGAGCGCGTGCCCCATATGCAGGCTGCCGGTCACGTTGGGCGGCGGCATCATGATGCTGTAGGGCTGGGCCGGCGACTCGGGATGGCACGCGAAAGCGCCCGATTCCTCCCACTGGCGATAGATGGCCGATTCGACATCGGCCGGACGATAGGTCTTGTCCAGCATGGCCGAACGCTTTCGTTCTCTCCGTATCTGCTGATGCCAGCCGACGAGCGCCGATTGCCGGCGCCGAGCCGCAACACAACCCTTTGAGTTTGCTAGTGTTCCGGCACTAGCGGGCCTGCGCCTCGCGCGCCATGCGGTGGATCTCTTCCTGCACCAGCCGCTCGACGAGCTGCGGTAGATGCGCGTCGAGCCAGTCCCTGAGCATCGGCCGCAGCAGCTCGCGCACGAGATCCTCGAGCGTACGCCCGGCATCGCCCAGCGGCAGGCTGCCGAGCTGATCGCGGCCGCCGAGGCCGCTGAGCTGCGACAGCGCGGCAACGGAAGCCGCGGCGGTGGCGCCTGACACCAGCCGTTCGTCGCTCTCCTCCTGCGGCATTGGCGGCAAGGGCGGTGGCGGTGGCGGTGGCTCGTCGCGCACCGGCTCGGGCGGCGCGGTCTCGACGCCGAACACCGCCTTGGGCGGCGGCGGTTGCTCGACGGCGGCGGCCTTCTTGGCTCCGGCGGTGATGCTGACCACCGTGCCGTCCTCTTCCACCACTTCGGTCAGCTCGAGCACTTCCTCGCCGCGTGCAGGCTTTTCGTCGACGGCGGCGGCGGGCGGCGCCGCGTCCCCATCCTCGGCGATAATGCGGCGGATGGAGGCGAGAATTTCCTCCATCGATGGCTCGTGCTGGCCTTTTGGATCCGACATGCCCCTCAACCGATCCCGCGTAATCGGCGGCTAGAGTACGGGAAGCCGCGCGAAAAGGCTAGCCGAACCGGGCCTTGGCGGTGGGGCGGCGCTGCGACCCGGAGTCCCGGAGCATCGCGCCGGCCCTGGATCGGGCGCCGCGATCCGGGGTCGCCGGGACACCTGACTTCAGCGAGGAGATGCGAGCGCGTCCGCGCGCTAGAAAACGAAGCCGGGCTCGGCCTCGAAGCCCGGCAGCAGCGGCACGGCGGCATCGAAGCTCGGCCAATGCGACAGCACGCCGCCGATCGATGTCATGACCGCGGCACGTCCGGGACCGCTGTCCGGCCGCAGCACGCAGACCAGCCGGCCGCCCTCGACAAGCTGCTGCGCGATGGCATCCGGGATGCGCGCGACGGCGCCCTGGCAGACAATGACCCGATAAGGCGCGCGCCCGGGGTGCCCTGCGCCGAGCGGCGCCTCGACCACCGTGGCGTTGTCGAGGGCAAGCTCGCGCAGCCGCGCCACCGCCTGTCGTGCCAGTTCGACATCGCTTTCCACACCGACGACGCTGCGTGCGAGCCGGGCCAGCAGCGCGGTGCCGTAGCCGGTGCCGCAGCCGATCTCCAGCACGTTGTCGTCGCGGCCGATCTCGGCGAGCTGGATCAGCCGCGCCAGCACCATCGGCTGCATCAGGTAGCGGCCGCCGCCCAGCGGCAGATCGTCGTCGACATAGGCGGCGCCGCGCAGCCGCGGCGGCACGAAACGCTCGCGCGGCACGGCCAGGAAAGCCTCGAGTACGGCCTCGTCCGTCACCTTGTTGGTGCGGAGCTGGCTTTCAACCATGGCAAGGCGCGCGGCGGCGTAGTCGATCATGGCGGATCTGCGGCTGAGGCCCGCGGCTGCGGGCAGGAATGCCGTTTTATATAGTTGCAACCGCCCGAGCACAATCCTCGCCGCATGGGCGGCTGTCGCGAGGTACGGTGTTGCGTGGGCGGCTTGACCGCGCCGCGGCCCCCCGCATATACCTGCGCACCCCGGCCGGATGGCAGAGTGGCTATGCAGAGGACTGCAAATCCTCGTACAGCGGTTCGATTCCGCTTCCGGCCTCCATCTTCTGCGCGCCGCCAAGGGGTTGCCGGGCCGGCGCGAAAGCCGCCGGCGAGCCCCGCAGGGTAAGCGAACGAAAGATAAGGAGCCCTGGAGGGCCGCGCGCCGTTCATCGGGGCGGAGGCAGTCCGACATGAAGACGGTGGAAGAATATCTGCACCACGCGGCCGAATGCGATGCGCTGGCGCGCAAGGCGGTATCGCCGGAGCAGCGCGACATGATCGCCAACATGGCCGATACCTGGCGAATGCTCGCACGCCAGCGCAAAACGATCATCCTCGGAAGCTGGGGCCCGGAGGCGCCGCAAGCCGCATCAAACTGCGACGCTGCGGCACTCGCCCGGGAAGACGACCGCGCCGGCTGACCCACCGCCCAGGCCAGGCCGCACCCAAGCGCATCGTCGCCGATAGCGGCCATGCATGCCAAATCGGCCCGCTGGAGTAGCGCGGCGCCGGAGGCTCTGTTATAAGGCCGCTCCCTGCCCCATGGGCAGCAGGCCGCTGATCCCGGGTAGCTCAGTGGTAGAGCAAGCGGCTGTTAACCGCTTGGCCGGGGGTTCGAATCCCTCCCCGGGAGCCAATGATGACAAGGGGTTGAGCCGACGCGCTCAACCCCTTGGTCGTTGGCGGCGACAAGAGCCGGCAGCACGAACCCGTGCCGTTTTCTCCGCCCCGGCGTTCCCGGTGCGGAGGGCTCTTCGACGGCTCAGCTCGTCCCTCCTCGCTTGGCGGCAATCGAGGATCAGCGATGGTGAAAATTCCGCCTCGTCCGGCGCTCGCATTGATGACGGCGCTGATGCTCGCCGGCTGCGCCCGGACTCAGCTCGCCGCGGATCTGCGAACGGCGCAGGCGCCGTGCCGGGATCGGGAGTTCAGAGACAAATCGGCGCTCGCCGCCTGCCTCGGCGAGCACGAGCGTCCGGTCTGGGCCAAGGACGATCCGGCTACGCTCGACATCTATGATGGCTTCGCGCGGGGGCGCGCGGCGCTGGCGCGGCACTATGACGACGGCGCGATCACCCGGCAGCAATACGATGCGCAGCTCGACCGGCTGGAATCCGACGCGCGCACGCAGCTCGCACAACGGCACAAGCAGGCTTCGACCAACCCCTGAGCTTGCGGCGGCACCGGATTACCGCGCTCAGCCCGCGGCCGGCGGCTCAGCAACGAAAGGCGCCGTCGCGCAGCACCGCCGAGCTGCCGTCGGGGCAAATGACGGTGGCGCCCCGTGGCACGATCACGGTCGTCGTCGCCGGCCGCGACGGGCAGCTGTAGGAACAGCCGGCGAGCGCGGCGGCGGACACGAGCATCAGCAGCCATTGGCGCATGGACACCCCGTTGCGAGAACGCTACGCCAGGTGGAACAAAGCGCGCCTCGGGAACGTTCCGCGCGGCCCGAAAGAAAGTCGCGGCGCGGGTCGCACAAGGGCGGGTTCGGGCTACAGCACCGCGCCCGGCGTGCCCAGCGCGTCCTCGGTCAGCCCGCGCGTGATGATGTCATAGGCCTCATCGACCGAATCGGTGCGATGGAACAGGTCGACATCGCCGGGGCTGATCGTGCCGTGGCGGACCAGCGCGTCGAAATTCACCACCTCGTCCCAGAATTTGGCGCCGAACAGCACGATCGGCATGCGCTTCTTCATCTTGCCGGTCTGCACCAGGGTGAGGATCTCGAACATCTCGTCGAGCGTGCCGAAGCCGCCGGGAAACAGCACCACCGCCTTGGCGAGATAGACGAACCAGAATTTGCGCATGAAAAAATAGTGGAAGTGCATGTGCAGTTCGCGGCTGACATAGGGATTGTCGAATTCGTCATTGGGGATCGAGATGGTCAGGCCGACATTGAGGCCCTTGGCCTCCGATGCGCCGCGATTGGCCGCCTCCATGATGCCGGGACCGCCGCCGGTGCAGATGACGAAGCGCCGCTCCTCGTGATCGAGCTTCTTCGACCAGAGCGTCAGGCGGTGGGCGAGTTCGCGGGCCGCTTCGTAGTAGATCGACAGCCCGAGGGCGCTGCGAGCCCTCTCGATGCCGCTGCCCGAGCGCTCGGCTTCGGCGAGCGCCGCCCGGGCCGCCTCCGCCGACGGCAGCCGCGCCGAACCCATGAAGACGATGGTGTCCTGCACCCCGTAGCGCTTGAACCGCGACTGCGGCTCCAGATATTCCGCCATGATGCGCAGCGCCCGCGCCTCTTTGCTTTCGAGGAAGCGGCGGTCCTGATAGGCCTTGGGCTGGCGGTGGGATTGGCGGTCGGCGGTCGGATTGTCCAAAGGTCACCTCGGAAAAGACGGCGAAGTGTGATGCCGCCATGGTGAATAACTGCTGAACGCGGCCAAGAACGGCGCCGGCGACCGGAACGTTCACGCCCGGGTAATCCGGCATCAACCATTAGTTTACACAAATCTTCGTAGAATCCGCATCATAACAAGGCTCTGTCAGAGGCTGTCGGGTGACGCAAAACGCGCGCAAGCCATCGCCGATGCTGGTCAAGATGCGGCTCGACGAGAATGCGGTGGCGGCGCTGCTCGAAAGGCATCGCCGCTATCTGCGCAATCAGAGCGGCGGGGCGCGGGCCATGCTCCGCCAATGCGACCTCAGCGGACTCGACCTCAGCGGCGGCGACTGGACCAATGCCGAGTTCATGGTCTGCAAGTTCGACGGCGCGCAGCTCGAGCGCGTCGTCTTCCGTCATGCCAATCTGTTCGGCGCGCGCTTCAACAACTGCAATCTCTCCGCCGCGGACTTCGAGAAGGCCGATCTGCGCGGCGCCAAATTCGAGATGGCCAACCTTACCGGCGCCCATCTCGGCGGTGCCGATCTGCGCGAAGGCATGGTGATCGACGCCGATGTGACGCTCGACGGCGATACCGGAAGCCGCTTCACCAACGCCATCCTGAAAGGCGCCAAGCTGCCCAACGCGCGGTGCAAATCGGTCGATTTCAGCGGCGCGCTGCTGGACGGCACCGACTTTTCCGACGCCGATCTGCGCAACGCCTCGTTCCACGGCGCCGAGCTCATCGCCCCCATCCTGCGCGGCGCGCAACTGGCCGAAGCCGATCTGCGCAGCGCGGTGCTTCAGGGCGATGTCGGACAGCGCCTGCAGAACAGCGGTGCCGCGCTGCCGCAGGCGCGGCTCAAGCTAGAGGCGATCGCCGAACGGCTCCGGCAGCATGAGATCTGGATCGCGAGCCAGGGCAAGGACGGTCGGCGCCTCAACCTTTCGGGCAGCAACCTGCAGGGCATCGACCTCTCGGGCCGGCTGCTGGCGGCGGCAAAGCTCGACCATACCATCCTGGTCGGCGCCAATCTCAGGAACACCAATCTCGCGGCCGCGGTCCTCACCGCCGCCAATCTCGGCGCCGCCAACCTCGCCCATGCCGATCTGCGCGGCGCCGATCTGCGCTATGCCAATCTGCGCACCGCGATCCTCGATCATACGCGCCAGGGCTCGATGCCCGGCCTCGACATGCTCAAGACGCTGCTCGAAGCCGGCGAATAGCGGCTCTCGCCCCCCGGCGGTCGGGCGGTGCGGCCAGGTCGGCGTCTTGACCCGCCCGGCCGGCGCAACCCCAACGCGAGCGGCGCCCTCTTATCGCCGGCGCGGAAACAGGCGCTTCACCCGGGCCGACAGGCCGTGGCGCAGCCGCTCGCGCCGCACCACGCCGTCGCTCTCGACCCAGTTGAGCTGGACGACGCGGCGCGGACCGCTCACCGGCGCATGCCCGTGCCAGGAATGCGGCGTGACGCGGAAGGCGAGCAGCGTACCGGCCGCCGGCGGTACCTCCGCGATGACGTCATCGAGATTGTCGGGCGAGCGCAGCAGCCGCAGCCTGCCGCCCGCGGCCTCCCAGGATTCGTTCATATAGACGAGGACGGTGATGAGCTTGGTGCGGGTGTCGGTATGGATCCGCCCGTCGCCCGCTCGGGCATGGCCGCGCACCGTGATCATGGTCGGGCGATCCGCAAGGTCGATGTCGAATTTGTCGGCGAAGGCGGCGCGCAGCGCCGGCCCCTCGAGTTCGGCGATGAATGCCGCGAAGGCGGGGCCATAGCGGAGATCGGCAAGCGGGAAGCTGCCGGGTTCGTCGATCTGCGGGTAATCGCGCGCCAGCGCGGCGCGCGCCGGGCCGGCGATGAATCCCGGCACCACCAGCCAGGGAAAGGGCTCCCGCGCCACGGGCGTGCGCGCCAGCGCCGCGAGGTCGAGAAAATGCGGGCTGTCCGCCGAAGTCGTCGCTGCCGCCGTCACGCCTTGCTCCTTAATTTCCTGCGGCCGACCTTGCCACAAAACCACGATCCGTTAAACCTTGACCAAGCCTTTGTCCGACAACGATCTACGAGCCATCGCTCGCCACGTTAACGTTAAATTGACCATAATGGTGGCGTGGTGAGGACGAACGGGGCATGGGATGATGGGTGGCGAGCGAAGGGGGCGGAGCGCATGGGTCGCGCTGGCGTCTTGCGTGGCGCTGACGCTGGCGGCGTGCGAGCTGCCGCCGCCGGCGGCGCCCGGGCCGCCGGCGGCGACCGCGGTCACGCGCTTGCCGCCGCCGCCGCCGCGCAAGCCGTCGCCGCCGAGCCTGGCACGGCTGCCGCCGGCGACCGTGCCGGAGCCGGAACCTGCGCCGGCAGTCGAGACCGGCAGTTTCGAGCAGCTGGTCGGGCTCGACCAACCGCATGTCGCGGCGCTGCTCGGCGAACCCGAGACGCGCGCCGACGCGCCGCCGGCGAGCATCTGGCGCTACGCGGGGGCGACTTGCGACGTCGATATCTATTTCTATCTCGACCTCCAGAGCCAGACGATGCGGGCCTTACACTATGAAGTCAGGAGCCATGACCTATCCGACCAACCAGCCCAGCGATGCTACGACGTCCTCGCCCGCGAGCGGCGCGCCCGTACCGAGTCTGCCGCCGGTTCGGATCGTCCTCGTTGACGACGACGACTCCTTCCGCGAATCCCTCGGCCTCAATCTGGTCGACGAGGGTTTCGACGTGCAGACCTTCGCCGCCGGCGAGCCATCGCTCGACTATTTTGAGCAAGGCGGCGGCGCCGATGTCATTCTGCTCGACTGGCGCATGCCCGGCATGAACGGGCTCGAAGTGCTCCGCCGGCTGCGTCGCGCCGGCACGACGACGCCGGTGATCTTCCTCACCGCGCTCAGCGACGACATCTACGAAGAAGCGGCGCTCGCGGGCGGCGCGGTCGACTTCATCGACAAGTCGCGCCGGCTGTCGATCCTGCTGAAGCGCCTTCATCTCATCACCGAAGGCATGCGTCCGGCGCCCGAGCCGGCCAGCTTCGCCAAACGGCCGCCGGGCGACGTCACCACGCTCGGTCGGCTCGAGCTGCGTTTCGACATCAGTCGCGCCTCGTGGGGCAGCCAGACGCTCGACCTGACGCTCACCGAGTTCAAGATCGTGGCGTTGCTCGCCGCGCGGGTCGGCGAAGACGTGGGTTATCGCGAGATCTACGATCTCGTCCACGGCAAGGACTTCGTCGCCGGCTACGGCGCGGAGGGCTATCGCGCCAATGTGCGCACCTTCATCAAGCGCATCCGCAAGAAATTCCGCGACGTCGACCCCGACTTCGACCAGATCCACAATTATGCCGGATTCGGCTACCGCTGGATCGCCGGCTCCTAGCCGGCAGGAACTCACCCGCGTCGCGCCGCCGCCGGGCGCGACGCGGCCGCGCTTCTATCGCTCGCTGACGGCGAAGGCGGCGGTGTTGGCGATGATCTTCCTCGCCGTGCCGATCATCGTCTATGACCAGTTCCGCGCCGCCGACGAGACGGAGAAGGCGCTGCTGCTGCGCAGCGTGCGCGAGCATGGGCACGTCATCGCCGCGGCGCTGGCGCCGTTGCTGACCGCGAGCGAGCGGCCGGCGCTGCCGCAACTCGGCCGCGAGCTGGCGCGCTTCGCCGACGATTTCACCAACGTAAAATTGCTGCTTGCGCCCGCCGGCACCGCGGGATTCTTCTACGTCGCGTCATGGCCGCCGGTCTCGGCGGCGCAACTCGACGCCGAGCGCGAGACCCTGCGCCGGCAGGGCGTGCTCGACCGCCTGTCCGAGAGCTGCGACGGTGAATTTCCGTTCGCGCTGCGCTACCGCATTCCGGGCGGCGCCGACGAGATCGTGACCTCGATGACGCCGCTGAAGGCCCCCTCCGGCTGCTGGATGGTGGTCACTTCCACCGCCGCCGGCGCGTTACCGGGATCCAATCTCGGGCGGCCCTATTGGGCCAGCTCGGAGGTGCGGATTGCCGCCGCGATCTATCTCGCCATGGTGCTGCTCACCATCACCACCTTCTGGAGCGTGAGGCGCGGGCTGCGGCGCTTCGCCGAGCGGGCGCGCAGCATCCGCGAGCGCCGCGCCGGCGGCGGTTCCTTCCGCGCGCAGAACGACATTCCCGAGCTGGCCGATGTCGCCGAGGAGTTCGACCACATGGTCGAGGTGCTCGACGCCTCGGCGAGCGACATTCGCCGCGCCGCGGAAGACAACGCGCATGCCTTCAAGACGCCGATCGCCGTCATCCGCCAATCGCTCGAGCCGCTGAAGCGCGCGATCGCCGCCGACAACCAGCGCGGCCTGCGCGCGGTGGGGCTGATCGAGACGTCGCTCGACAAGCTCGACGGGCTGGTCGCCTCCTCCCGCCGCCTCGACGAGGCGACCGCCGACCTGATGGACATGCCGCGCAGCGACGTCGATCTGTCGAGCCTGCTCGGCCGGCTGCTGCAGGCCCATGCCGACGCGCTGATCGGGCGCAAGCTGTCGCTCAACGGCCATGTCGCGCCGCACGTTCTCATCCACGCCAATGAGGAGATGGTCGAGACGGTGATCGAGAACCTGCTCGACAATGCCGTGTCCTTCTCGCCGGAGGGCGCAAGCGTCGGGGTCCGTCTCGAGGCACGCGACGGCTTCGCCGATCTCTACATCGGCGATAGCGGACCGGGGGTTGCCCCGGAGAACCTGTCGCGCATCTTCGACCGCTACTTCTCGCAGCGCATGCCGACGCGCGGCGACGGTCTCGATACGCATTTCGGCATCGGGCTGTGGATCGCGCGGCGCAACGTCGAGGCGCTCGGCGGCACCATCCGCGCCGAGAACCTGCGGCCGAGCGGGCTGCTGATGCGCGTGCGTCTGCCGCTCTCGGAGGTGGCGCGCCTTGGCGGATCGCCAACCAGGCCGCGGGGCTGACATTATTTTGACCCTCTCGGGCATCCTCCATCGTGGGTACCCTTTCGCTCTCATCGAAACGCGACAAGGTTGTTCAGCGATGGATCTGGCAAAGCTCGTGACGATGCTGCAAGGCGCCAAAGAGGGAAGCGAATACCTCGATTACGCCATCCAGCGCCTGTTCGGCACGGCGAAGCCCGTGCCGCTCTACACCCGCTCGATCGACGCGGCACTGCGGCTGCTGCCCGAGGGCTGGACGATCCATCGCCTGAGCCATCTCAGCGATTGCCGCGGCGGCTTCGGCGGCTGGATCGGCGAGGTCTACCGCGCCAGCGACGCGATGATCCCCTACCCCTCTTCCGCTCCGTCCGCCAGCGCGCCCCTGGCGCTGTGCGTCGCGGCGATGCGGGTTCGGCTCGCCGAGCGCCTGGCGCAGGACGAGGCCGGCGTGCCGGACGATACCGGCGACGACACCCCGCGCCAGCGCATCGGCGTCTGACCCCGGGGCGGATTGTCCGTCCCGTCGCTTCCTCCTAGACTGCGGCCGTGCTGTGCACGGCCGTAGCTTTTTGCGCGTCGCCATGACCGAAGACGCGCCGGAGATCCTCGATCGCGAGGTTGCCTATCAAGGCTTCTTCCGTGTCGACCGCTATCGGCTGCGCCATCGCCTTTATGACGGCGGCTGGAGCGCCGCCATCACCCGCGAGGTGCTGGAGCGCGGGCGCGCCGTCGGCCTGCTGCTGTATGATCCCGCGCGCGACGCGGTGGTGCTGGTCGAGCAATTCCGCTTGCCCGCGCATCTCGCCGGCTTCCGCGCACGGCATCTCGAGATCGTCGCCGGCCTGGTCGATCATCACGGCGAGGACGACAGCGACGTGGCGCGGCGCGAGGCGCAGGAAGAGACCGGACTCGCCGTCGACGGCGAGTTGCTGCCGATCCACCGGCTTCTGACCAGTCCCGGCGGCTCGACCGAAACCGTCACGCTGTTCTGCGGCCGGGTCGACGCCAGCCGCGCCGGCGGCGTGCACGGGCTCGTCGACGAGCACGAGGACATCAAGGTGGTGGTGAAGCCCTATGCCGAGGTCGCCGCGCTGCTGCGCACCGGCGGCATCGAGAACGCGGTCACCCTGATCGCGCTCTACTGGCTCGCCGCCAACCGCGCCGACCTGCGCCGGCGCTGGCGGTAGCGCGTCGGTGGCCGGCGCCGCTTGATCGCCCGCCGCTGCTGCCTATAGTGTCGGCACAAGCCCAAGAACGGCCCGGAAGATGCAGATTCGCGACGGCTTTCTCGAAACCATCGGCAACACGCCGTTGATCCGCCTCCGCCGGGCGTCGGAGATGACCGGCTGCACCATCCTGGGCAAGGCGGAATTCCTCAACCCCGGCGGCTCGGTCAAGGACCGCGCCGCGCTGGCCATCATCAGGGATGCCGAGCAGCGCGGCCAGCTGCAGCCCGGCGGCGTCATCGTCGAAGGCACCGCCGGCAATACCGGCATCGGCCTGGCGCTGGTCGGCAATGCGCTCGGCTATCGCAGCGTCATCGTCATGCCGGAGACGCAGAGCCAGGAAAAAAAGGACATGCTGCGGCTGTGCGGCGCCGATCTGCGGCTGGTGGCGGCAGTGCCCTACGCCAACCCGATGAACTACGTCCGCTATTCCGAGCGCCTGGCGCAGGAGATCGCGCAGCAGGAACCGAAAGGCGCGATCTGGGCCAATCAGTTCGACAACCTCGCCAACCGCCGCGGCCATTACGAGACCACCGGCCCGGAGATCTGGACGCAGACCGACGGCCGGGTCGATGCCTTCGTGTCCGCCGTCGGCACGGGCGGCACGCTGGCCGGCGTCGCGCTCGCGCTGAAAGAGCGCAATCCCAATATCAGGATCTATCTTGCCGACCCCATGGGCTCGGCGATCTACAGCCATTATGCCCGCGGCGAACTCAAGGCCGAGGGCAACTCGATCACCGAGGGGATCGGCCAGGGCCGCGTCACCAGGAACCTCGAAGGCGCGCCCATCGACGGCTGGTTCCAGGTGACCGACGCGGAGATGCTGCCGGTGCTGTTCGATCTCGTGCGCGAGGAAGGCCTGGTTCTCGGCGGCTCGACCGGCATCAACATCTGCGGCGCGATCAAGGCAGCCAGGGAGCTGGGCCCCGGCCGCACTATAGTCACGGTGTTGGCGGATTACGGCACCCGCTACCAGTCGAAGCTGTTCAACCCGGATTTCCTGCGCGAGCGCAAGCTGCCGGTACCCCCCTGGCTCGAGCGATGACGGCGCTGCTGTTCCGCGACGATGCCTATCTCGCGCGCTGCGACGCCCGCGTCACCGCGGTCGATGCGCGCGGCATCCAGCTCGACCGGACCGTCTTCTATCCCCAAGGCGGCGGCCAGCCCGGCGATTGCGGCGTGCTGCGCCGGGCCGACGGGCGCATCGTGGCGATCGCCGATACCCGCAAGGGCGAGGCCGCCGATGAGGTGCTGCACATCGCCGCCCCCGGCGCCGAGCTGCCCGAGCCCGGCGAAAGCGTCGCCGCCGAGATCGACTGGCCCCGGCGCCATCGGCTGATGCGCATGCATACCTGCCTGCATCTGCTCTCCGCGGTGATCGCCGGCGCGGTCACCGGCGGGCAGATCGCCGACGGCAAGGGCAGGCTCGATTTCGACGTGCCGGGCGAGGCGCTCGACAAGGATGCGATCGCGGCGCGGCTCAACCAGCTCATCGCCGCCGATCACCCGGCGGCGCCGCGCTGGATCAGCGACGAGGAGCTGGCGGCCAGGCCCGAGCTGGTACGCACCATGGCGGTGAAGCCGCCGACGGGACAAGGCCGCGTGCGGCTGCTCGATATCGCCGACGTCGATCTGCAGCCCTGCGGCGGCACGCATGTCCGCCGCACCGGCGAGATCGGCCCGGTGACGGTGGTGAAGATTGAAAACAAGGGACGGCAGAACCGGCGGGTCATCGTCGGTTTCGCCGGCTAGCGTTCCGGCGCCGGAACGCGAGCAAACTCAAAGAACTGTGTTGCGGCTTCGATACCTGATCGGGATCAAGTGTCGAAGCCGCGACACTGGCACGACCACGGGAGAGCGCCTATGCCTTACGCCAACCCCGACGCGCTGGTGTCGACCGACTGGCTGGCGCGTCATCTCGATGCGCCGGACCTGCGCATCGTCGACGGCTCCTTCACCCTGCCCGGGGTGAAGCCCACGGCGCCGGAGCTCTACGCCGAACGCCACCTGCCGGGCGCCGTCTTCTTCGACATCGACGACATCGCCGACGAGCAGAGCCCGCTGCCGCACATGCTACCGAGCTCCGAGAAATTCGCCCAGCGCATGCGCCGGCTGGGTCTGGGCGACGGCCACAAGATCGTCGTCTACGACAGCGCCGGACTCGTCTCGGCCGGACGTCCGTGGTGGATGCTGCGCGTCTTCGGCCATCGCGACGTGGCCATCCTCGATGGCGGCCTGCCGAAATGGCTGGCCGAAGGCCGGCCGGTTACCGACGAGCCGCCGCTGCCGCGCGAGCGCCACTTCACCGCCCGCCTCAACACGCTGCTGGTCCGCAGCAAGGTCCAGCTGCTCGACAATCTCGAGACCGGGCGCGAGCAGGTGCTGGACGCGCGCTCCCGCGGCCGTTTCGCCGGCGAGGCGAAGGAGCCGCGCGACGGGCTGCGCGGCGGTCACATTCCCGGCAGCCTCAACCTGCCTTATGACGAGCTGGTCGATCGCGACACGCACACCGTGCTGCCGGCCGAGGATCTCGCGCGGCGCTTCGCGGCGGCCGGGCTGGAGCGCGGCAGGCCGGTGGTGACCAGCTGCGGCTCCGGCGTCACCGCCTGCGCGCTCGCCTTCGCCCTCCATCTGCTCGGCTGGCCGGACGCTGCTGTCTATGACGGCTCCTGGTCGGAATGGGGCCTGCCGGGCGACACGCCGGTCGAGACCCGCACGCGCTGAGACACGCCATCGACCAGCTTCCCGACACCATCACCTATCTCGAGATGGCGGCCAAGCCGCAGCGGCCGCCGCTGCCGGTGCCGCAGGTGCGCCTCGCGCTGATGCGCGCCGAGGGCTGCACCGTCTCCTTCTATCGCTATCTCTACGCCGCCGTCGGCGAGCGCTGGCTGTGGTATATGCGGCGCGGCTGGAGCGACGCGCAACTCGCCCTCTGGCTCGCGCGCCCCGAGGTCGAGCTCTCCGTACTCTATGTCGGTGGCGTGCCCGCCGGTTATTTCGAGCTCGAGCGGCTGCCTTCGGGCGACACCGAGTTGTGCTATTTCGGCCTGATCGCGGAGTTCATCGGCCGCGGCCTCGGCGCCTATTTCCTGCGTGCGGCGGTGGAAGCGGGATGGCAGGGGGCGACCCGGCGGCTCTGGGTGCATACCTCGGCCTACGACCATCCGCGCGCGCTCGGGCTTTACCAGCGCGCCGGCTTCCAGGTCTATCGCCGCGAGCCCGTGACCTTCGACGACCCTCGCCTCACCGGCGCCCTGCCGCCCGATCTCGCCCATCCGATGCTGTCGCCGCTCGGCGCCACCGGCAGCGCGGCGGGCGCGGAACCGGCGGCACTTTTCAACCGTTCCCCCGGCGCAATCGATTGATCATCCATCGACGGAGGGAAGAGATGCGCAAAGCGTTCGCGTCGGGGTTGCTGGCGATCTTCGTGCTCGCCGGCGCCGCCATGCTGCTCAGCGCGTGCAACACGGTAGCGGGCTTCGGCGAGGATATGTCGGCCGCGGGCCAAGCGGTGGGCAACTCGGCGGAAAAGGTCAAGAACGGCATGTAGCCCGCCGCTAGCGCCGCAGGATCTGGCCCAGGAACAGGCGCGTCCGCTCGTTGCGGGGAGCGGTAAAGAACAGATCGGGCGGCGCCGTCTCGATCACCTCGCCCCGGTCCATGAACACCAGCATGTCCGCCATCTCGCGCGCGAAACCCATTTCGTGCGTGACGCAGATCATGGTCATGCCGGACTGCGCCAACTCGAGCATGACGTCGAGCACTTCCTTGATCATCTCGGGATCGAGCGCCGAGGTCGGCTCATCGAACAGCATGACCTGCGGCTTCATGCACAGCGCGCGCGCGATGGCGACCCGCTGCTGCTGGCCGCCGGAAAGCTGGGCCGGATACTTTCCGGCCTGCTCGGGAATGCGGACCCGCTCGAGATGCAGCATGGCGAGATCCTCGGCCTCGCGCCGGGACATCCGCCGCACACGGATCGGCGCCAAGGTAAGGTTCTCCAGCACGGTCAGATGCGGGAACAGGTTGAACTGCTGGAACACCATGCCGACCTCGCGGCGGATCGCCTCGATCTGCTTGACGTCCGCGGTCAGCTCCATGCCGTCGACGAAGATCTCTCCCTGCTGATGATCCTCCAGCCGGTTGATGCAGCGGATCATCGTCGATTTTCCGGCGCCCGAGGGACCGCAGACCACCACTCGGCCGCCGCGCGCGACAGCGAGGCTGACGTCGCTCAGCACCGCCTGCGCGCCGAACCATTTGTAGACATGGCGCAGCTCGATCATCGGCCGATCCTGCACCCCGCTGCCCATCCCTACCGCCGCCCTTGCCCCAGGTGCCGCTCGAGCCCGCGGCTGTAAAGCGACATGGAATAGCAGAATGCGAAGTAGATCACCCCGGTGAAGAGATAGCCCTCGACATAGGCCATGCGCCAGGCGGGATCGTTGAGCGCCGTGTTGGTGTCCTGCAGCACGTCGAAGAGGCCGATGATCGAGATCAGCGCCGTGTCCTTGAAGGCGCCGATGAAGGTATTCACCTGCGCCGGGATGGTAAGCGCGAGCGCCTGCGGCAGGATCACGCGCAGCGTCTTCTGCGCGTAGCCGAGGCCGAGCGCATCGGCCGCCTCGTACTGGCCGCGCGGGATCGCCTGCAGACCGCCGCGTACCACCTCGGCAAGATAAGCGGCGATGAACAGCGCAAAGGCGATCTCTGCCCGCCACAGCTTGGCGATGACCAGGCCCGGCGGCAGGAACAGTGGCAGCAGCACCAGCATCAGGAACAGCCAGGCGATGAACGGGATGCCGCGCGCCGCCTCGATGTAGCAGGTGCAGATGACGCGCAGCGCCGGCAGCGACGAGCGCCGGCCGAGGGCCAGCAGCAGCGCCAGCGGGAAGCTGGCGCCCAGCCCGCCCGCCGCCAGGATCAGGGTCAGCGGCAGGCCATTCCACAGGCCGGTCTCGACATAGGGCATGCCGAGGACGCCGCCCCGCATCAGCAGCGCGACGGCGCCGAGCCCGCCGAGCCAGGCCGGCGCCAGACGGCGGGCGGGCAGACGCCGGCTGAAGCTCGCCAGCAGCAGCGCGACGAAGATAACCAGCACGATCGCCGGCCGCCATTGCTGCGCGTAGGGGTACCGGCCGAAGATCAGAAACCGGAACCAGTCGCGGATGAAGGCCCAGCAGGCGCCGCCGACGGCGGCGCAGGCGCGGTCGTCTCGGGCGCTGAGCGAGGCGCGCAACACCGCCCAGTCGATCATCGGCGACAAGAACCGCAGCAGGAGAAAGGCGATGACGACGGTCAGCGTACCGTTCAGCGGCGTGTTGAAGAGGTTGGCGCGCGTCCAGCGCAGCGCCCGGGTCAAGCCGACGCTCATCGCTCCACCAGCGCCGCCGAGCGGTTATAGAGGTTCATCAGCAGCGAGATCGTAAGACTGATGGCGAGATAGGCCGATGCCACGAGCGTCATTGTCTCGATCGACTGGCCGGTCTGGTTGGCGATGGTGTCGGTGACGGCGAAAAGTTCGGGAAATCCCACGGCGATGGCAAGCGAGCTGTTCTTCGCAAGGTTCAGGTATTCGCTGGTCAGCGGCGGGACGATGACGCGGATCGCCTGCGGCAGCACGACGAGGCGCAGCGCCTGGCCGCGCGTCAGGCCCAGCGCCGCCGCGGCCTCGCTTTGGCCGCGGCTCACCGCCAGGATGCCGCCGCGCACGATCTCGCCGATAAAGGCCGCGGTATAGGCGACGAGCGCCGCCAGCAGCGCGGCGAATTCCGGGGTGATGCTTTGCCCGCCGCTGAAATCGAAGCGGGTGACGTGCGGCACGTCGAGCAGATGCGGGGCGCCGCCGGCAAGAAAGACGGCGAGCGGCGGCAGCGGCACCAGCGCGAACCCGATCCAGGCCGGCAGCGGCGGCCGGCCGGCGCGCGCCCGCCGCACCCAGACGCGCAGCCCCGTCGCGGCCGCGACGCCTCCGGCCAGCGCCACCCCCATCCAGAGATAGAGCGGCTGGTAGACCGGCACGGGGAAGTAGACGCCGCGCACCGAGACAAAGACGCCGGGCAGCGGTCGCCATGCCGTGCGCGGCGGCGGCGCGGCGAGGCGCAGCAGGTCCCACCACAGGAAGATCTGCAACAGCAGCGGCGTGTTGCGCAGCAGCTCGACATAGACGAGAGCGAGCCGGCTCAGCAGCCAGTTGCGCGAGAGGCGTGCCAATCCCACGGCCAGGCCGAGCAGCGTCGCCAGCGCGATGCCGAGCGCGCTCACCAGCAGGGTGTTGAGCAGACCGACCAGCAACGCGCGGGCATAGCTGTCGGCCGGGCTGTAGCGGATGAGCGTCGTGGCGATGGCGAAGGAGGCCTCGCGGCCGAGGAAGTCGAAGCCGGTGGCGATGCCCTGGCGGCTCAGATTGGCGGCAGCATTGCCGGCGAGATAGGCCGCGAGCGCCAGCAGCAGGATGAAGACGGCGGCTTGCAGGCCGAGCGAGCGCAGACGGGCGTCGTTCCAGGGTGCCGGACGCCCTAGGTCTCGCCGCCGGCGGCTCCGATCGTGGGCCATCCCCGGCGCCGCCCGCCGCCTCAGCGGAACGGCATGGCGTACATCAGCCCGCCCTTCGTCCACAGCGCGTTGAGGCCGCGCGGGAGATTCAGCCGTGACCTGGCACCGAGATTGCGTTCGAACACCTCGCCGTAATTGCCCACCTGCTTGATGATATCGTAGGCCCATTTGTCGTCGAGATGCAGCGCCTTGCCCAGGCCGGGGCTGCTCCCCAGGATGCGCTGCACCTCGGGGTCGTCGCTCCTGGTCATGGCGTCGACATTGGCGGAGGTGATGCCCTTTTCTTCCGCGCCGATCATGGCGAAGACCGTCCAGCTCACGATGTCGAGCCATTCGTCATCGCCCTGGCGCACCGCCGGCGCCAGCGGCTCCTTGGAGATGATCTCCGGCAGGATGACGTAGTCGTCGGGGTTCGGCGCCTTGGAGGCACGCGTCGCGGCGAGGCCGGAGCGATCGGTGGTATAGGCGTCGCAGCGGCCGGAGAAGAACGCGTTCTCGACCTCGTCGAGCTTTTCGATGACCAGCGGCTTGAAGCTCAGGTGATTGGTGCGGAAGTAGTCGGCCAGGTTGAGTTCGGTGGTGGTGCCGGGCTGGACGCAGATGGTGGCGCCGTCGAGCTCCCTGGCGCTTTTGACCCCGAGCTTCTTCGCCACCATGAAGCCCTGCCCGTCGTAATAGGTCACCGGCGCGAAATTGAACCCGTTCTCGGTGTCGCGCAGCAGCGTCCAGGTGGTGTTGCGCGCAAGCACATCGGCCTCGCCGGTCTGCAGCAGGGTGAAGCGCTGCTGCGCGTTGGCCGGCACGAACTTCACTTTGCCGGCGTCGCCCAGCACCGCGGCGGCGATGGCGCGGCAGGTATCGGCGTCGAGTCCCTGGTAATTGCCTTCGTGGTCGGGCATGGCGAAGCCCGCCAGCCCGGGATTGACCGCGCAAGTCACAACGCCGCGGCTGCGGACACCGTCGAGGGTCGGCCCGGCGCAGGCGGCCGAACCGGCCGCAAGACCGAGCACGGCTGCTGCCAACGTGGCCCCGACGAATTTCAGCCGACGCATCGAAATTCCCTCCGAGAAGATTGATTCTATGGGATATATCCGATCACAGAACCGGCCGACAGGTGAGGCCTGCCGGTCGCGGACGCTATCACGCCGCCGCTCGCGCCGGCAATTACCGGGCGTTGCGCGGACGGCCAATGGCGCCCGAGCCCCTTTCGCAAGCGAGCGCGGCAATGCAAGATGCCTCGCCCTCCCCAAGCCCAGGCCGATCGCCGCCGATGCGCAGCAAATCGAACAAGCCCGACACCATCCTCACCCATGCCGGACGCGCGCCCGAGGCCAATCATGGCGTGGTCAACCCGCCGGTCTACCACGCCTCGACCATCCTCCACCCCACCGTCGCGGCGCTCGAGGCGGCGCAGAAGAACCGCTACAATCAGGTCACCTACGGGCGCTTCGGCACCCCCACCACCTTTGCCTTCGAGGAGGCGGTGGCGGCGGTCCAGGGCGGCCATCGCGCCATCGCCTTCGGCTCGGGTGCCGCCGCCTGCTTTGCCGTGCTGCTGGCCTTCCTCAAGGCGGGCGACCATGCGCTCCTTCCCGACTCGGTCTATGGCCCCGTGCGCGGCTTCGCCAACGGCTTCCTCAAGCGCTTCGGGGTCGCCGCCAGCTTCTACGACCCGCTCATCGGCGCCGGCATCGCCGATCTGCTGCGCCCCGAAACGCGCGTCCTCTATCTCGAGAGCCCGGGATCGCACACCTTCGAGGTCCAGGACGTGCCGGCGATCGTCGCGGTGGCCAAGGCGCGCGGCCTCGCGACGATGATCGACAATACCTGGGCGGCGCCGCTGTTCTTCAAGCCGCTGGCGCTCGGCGTCGATGTCGAGATCATCGCCGCCACCAAATACATCGTCGGCCATTCCGACGCGATGATGGGCGTCGCCGTCTGCACCGAGCAGAGCTTCATGCCGGTGCGCGAGATGGCGAGCCTGCTCGGCACCCACGCGGCACCCGATGATTGCTACCTGGCGCTGCGCGGGCTGCGCACCGCCGGCGTGCGAATGCGCCAGCATGAGAAGCAGGGGATGGCGCTGGCGCGCTGGCTGCAGCAGCGGCCGGAAGTGGCGCGGGTGCTGCACCCGGCGCTGGAGAACTGCCCCGGCCATGCGCTGTGGCGGCGCGACTTCACGGGATCGTCCGGCCTTTTCAGCATCGTGCTCCGTCGCGACATCCCGAAGCCGGCGGTCGACGCCATGCTCGACGGCATGGAGCTCTTCGGCATGGGCGCGAGTTGGGGCGGCTTCGAGAGCCTGATCCTGCCCGGCCATCCTGAGCGGCTGCGCACGGTGAGGCCCTGGCAGGACGGCACGCTGCTGCGCCTGCATGCCGGACTCGAGGATCAGGATGACCTCATCGCCGATCTCGAACGCGGCTTTGCCCGCCTCGCCGCCCACCTTGCTTGAGCTGTCGCCCATCGAGATCGAGGCGCTGCGCCTCAGCCTGCGCGTCGGCACCGCGAGCGTGCTGGCCAGCCTGCCACTGGGCCTCGCCGCGGCCTTTCTACTGGCGCGCGGCCGCTTTCCCGGCAAGCTGCTGATCGACGGCATCATCCATCTGCCGCTGGTGCTGCCGCCGGTGGCGGTGGGCTTCGCCCTGCTCGTCCTGTTCGGCCGGCACGGCGTGCTCGGGGCCTTTCTCTACGACCGCTTCGGCATCAGCCTGGCGTTCAACTGGAAGGGCGCCGCACTCGCCTCCGCGGTGATGGGATTTCCGCTGATGGTGCGCGCCATGCGGCTATCGCTCGAGCTGGTCGATCGCCGGCTCGAGCAGGCGGCGCGGACGCTGGGCGCCGGACGGTCGCGCGTCTTCCTCACCATCACGCTGCCGCTGATGGCGCCCGGCATCCTGACCGGGATCATCCTCGCCTTCGCCCGCTCGATCAGCGAGTTCGGCGCCACCATCACCTTCGTCTCCAACATCCCGGGCGAGACCAGCACGCTGCCGCTGGCGCTCTACACGCTGACCCAGGTGCCGGGCGGCGAGGCGGCGGCGTGGCGGCTGGCGGCGCTGTCGGTAGCGCTCGCGCTGGCGGCGCTCACCGTCTCGGAACTGCTGGCGCGACGGCTCGGCCGGCGCCTGCAAGGGCTGGCATGATCGAGGTCGATGTCGAGAAGCGTCTCGGTTCTTTCGCGATCGACGCGCGCTTCGCCGCGCCCGATAGCGGCATCACCGCGCTTTTCGGGCGTTCCGGCGCCGGCAAGACCAGTATCGTCAACATGCTGGCGGGGCTGCTGCGGCCCGATCGCGGCCGCATCGCGGTCGGCGGCGAATTGCTGTTCTCCAGCGCGGACGGCGTCGACCTGCCGCCGGAGCGGCGCCGCCTCGGCTACATCTTCCAGGAGGGCCGCCTCTTCCCGCATTACTCCGTGCGCGGCAATCTCACCTATGGCGGCGGCCGCGGCGGTTCCGGCATCGATTTCGATGCGGTGGTGACGCTGCTCGGCCTCAACGCGCTGCTCGAGCGGCGGCCGGGAGACCTCTCCGGCGGCGAGAAGCAACGCGTCGCCATCGGCCGCGCACTGCTGGCCGCGCCACGCCTGCTGCTGATGGACGAGCCCTTGGCCTCGCTCGACGCGCCGCGCAGGGCCGAGATCCTGCCTTTCATCGAGCGGCTGCGCGACGAGCTGCGCATCCCAATCATCTATGTCAGCCACGCCATGGACGAGATCGTCCGTCTCGCCGATACGCTGGTGCTGCTGGCCGACGGCAGGGTGGCGGCCGTCGGCACGGTCGAGGAGCTTACCAGCCGCCTCGATTTGCGCCCGCTCACCGGCCGCTTCGAGGCCGGCGCGGTGATCCGCGCGGTGGTGGCCGGGCACGACGTCACCTACGGTTTGAGCGAGCTTGCCTTTCCCGGCGGCCGGCTGCGTGTCTCGCGGCTATCGTTGCCGCTGGGGACGGCGGTGCGCGTGCGCATCCGCGCGCGCGACGTGGCGCTGGCCACGACGCGGCCCTCCGGCATCTCGATCCGCAACATCGTCGCCGCGCGCGTCGTCGAGATCGCGCCCGACCGCGGGCCGGTGGTGGATGTGCGCCTCGATATAGGCCGGCCGGAACAGCCGGTGGCGCTCTGGGCGCGCATCACGCAGCGCGCCGTCCACGAGCTGAAGCTGGCGCCAGGCGGCGAGGTCTTCGCGCTGCTCAAGACGGTGGCGCTCGACCGTTCCAGCCTCGGGCAATACGACCCCGCCGGCGCCGCCTTCGGCGAGGACGAGGCCGGCTAACCCGCGCTCGGCAGGCAGGCGAAGCTGGCCGTCGTCATGTCCTGATCCTCGAACTCGCGAAGCAGCTCGGCCCGCTTGCCGTAGAGGCTGCAATGTTCGATCGCCTCATCGCGGACCGTATCCATCGTCGACTCGCGCGTGTACCAATGCAGCGTGATACCGTCGGCATCCGCGTGCTCCTGCCATAGTCGGCCGGTACAGCCGAGCAGCGTCAGCAACAACACCAGCCCGCTCCATCGAAGATATCCACCCATCGCCGCGCCGGCCCTTTCGCCGGACGAACCGGCCCGCTCGCCCCCGCTCCGCGCTTACTTCTGCACCTGCAGCGGCTGGACCTGCAGCGGCTGCACCTGCTGCGCTGGCGCATCGGGCGCCGCCGCCGCCAGCGCGCGTCGCGCCCGGGCGACGGCGTTGTAGCAGTCGATCTCGTCCTCGGCGTCGCCGGCATTGAATTTCTGCAGCACCTTGGCCGCGGCAGCGGTCTGCGCCGTCGGCTTCATCCTCTGCGCCCGGTCGACGCGCGCCTGCAATGCCGCGAGGTCGTCGGCGCACCGCGCCCGCGCCGCGCCGGGTGCGAGCATCGCCGCGACGAGCGCGACCGTCAGAATGAAGCTGTTGCTCCGCATGTGGCACCTCGTCCAGAGACGCGCAGCAAACGCCGCGCTCCGCCGATGGTTGCGGGTTCGCCGCCTCCGCGCTCGCGCAAGACCGTCGCCGCACTGGAACAATGGCGAAACGGCGAACGCAGATGACGTTCGTGTAACCTGTCGTGTCTCGCGTGAGAGTGACGCGGAACCGGATGGTGCGAAACCGGATGTCGCGAAACTGGCGCAACTTCGGGAAAGCAACTAAACTTCTGGTCATAGCGGGAGAGAACGCCGTTCTGGGCCAAGATGCGGCATCGTGCGGACGTGCCGTCGAGCCGTCACCGATGCGTGGCAGAATTACCTCGCGCCTTGCGCCCGCTCCATTCGCGGAGACCGCCAGTGACACTCGACCAGATCACATTGCTCGTCCTCCTCGCCCTCGCCTTTGTCGCGGGCTACGGCGTGCGTGCGTTCATTTCCCATCGCCGGCGGCACCGGTGGGATTGAGCCGCGCGCGACGCGGCCGCGCCGGCCTTCCGATGCGGTGAGCGCGTAAGCGGACGAGGTCTCAGCCACCCCGCCCCAGCTTCCGCCGATCGCGTTGAACAGGCTCACCAGCGCCGGCATGCGTCCCGGTCGCGCCTGCACCAGCGTGTTCCCCCTCGAGAACGGCGCGCTTTCGCTCACCAGCACGCTGAGCGTCGTCGCGGTGCCGCCATGGAAGGCGTCGAGCGCCATCTGGTAGGCCTGCCGGCTATTCCCCGGCCGAGTGCCTCGCATTCGAGCGCAACGTCACCACTGCAACCACGCCCGTCGTCGCCGGGATCAGCGGCGCCGCGGCGGGCATAGCCTCGGCCGGCGTGCGCAGCCGCGCCAGGCTGCCGATCGCCGCCAGGACGGCGAGGCCAGCGCAGGTCCGGACGCACCCGTTGCACGCGAGTCGAAGTCGTGCGCGCCGCTATCCCTCCGCGCATCGACCCGGCGGACATGTGGCACGAGAGGCCCGGCCGCGACCGACACCGCACCACGTCCTTGTCATCTATGTGGAATGGCGCGCCCTGCTGGAATCGAACCAGCGACCTGCCGCTTAGAAGGCGGCTGCTCTATCCGCTGAGCTAAGGGCGCTCCGAGCGGACTGTATCAAGCCCGCCGCCGCCCGGCGAGCCTCTAACGCGGCCGGTCGTAGCGGAAGTTCTCGGCGTAGGATTTCGGCTTGAAGTGGCGCTGCTGCGTCGGAATGACCGCGTAGTCTAGGCCCCGCTTCTGCGCGAAGGCGACCGCCTCCTCCAGCGTCTCGAAGCGCAGTTGCACCTGGTTGAGCGTGTCGCCGGCGCTGCTCCAGCCCATCAGCGGATCAGGCCGGCGCTGTGTCGCCGGCTCGTAGTCGAGCACCCAATACCGCGTCTTGGCCCGTCCCGACTGCATCGCGGTCTTGACCGGCTGATAGATGCGCGCCAGCGCCATGCCATTCCTCTCAGCGTCCGGATGGTCGGGGCGAGAGGATTCGAACCTCCGGCATCCAGCTCCCAAAGCTGGCGCTCTACCAGGCTGAGCTACGCCCCGAAACCACGAAAATCGTACAGAAGCTACGGGTTTCGCGGCGGAATTGCAAACCTGCAGGCCGCTCCTTTTGCGGTCGTCGTCACCGCGCTCCTCGCCCGGCGACTGGTCGCGACCTCTCGCTCTCTGTCGCTCTCTGTCGCTCTCTAGCCTAGGCCAAGTCGCATGAGTATGCTTGGTCCCGGGCGCCGAAAGGTTGCACGGGGACCCGACCCGGCCCGTAACCCGCCGGCGTGCTCCGACGAAGCTCACGGCGGCGCCCGGAGCGGGCTGCCGAACCGGAGTGGCGGACGCAAGTGGATCGAGTCCCTGACCCTGCTCTACCGCCGACGTCGGATGTCGGTCCGGTATTGGACGGCCTCCCGTGGCGGCCGGTGCATACCCGCATCGTCCTCGTGCTCGGGCTTGGCTGGATGCTGGATGCGTTCGAGGTCAACATCGTCGGCAGCGTGCTCGGGGTTCTGCAAAAGCTGTGGCGCCTTACCACCGCGGAGACCTCGCTGATCGTCTCGGTGTGGCTCATCGGCATCATGGTCGGCGCGATCCTGTTCGGATACTGCGCCGACCGCTTCGGCCGGCGGCGCCTGTTTATCCTGACGTTGCTGGTGTATTCCGGCTTCACCGTCGTCTCGGCCCTCGCCCCGGGATACGGCGCCTTCCTGGCCCTGCGCTTTCTTACGGCCATCGGCGTCGGCGCCGAGTACTCGGCCGTCAATGCCGCCATCAGCGAGCTGATTCCGGCGCGCTACCGCGGCCGCGCCGCGGCCACGGTGATGAACTTCTGGCCGGTCGGCTCGATCCTGGCGGCCTTCGTCACGCTTTATTTCATCAGCGTGCTGCCCGCCGCGGTCGGCTGGCGCTTTGCCTTCGCCCTCGGGGCGATCATCGCCCTTTTCAGCATCTGGGCGCGCCGAGCCTTGCCCGAATCGCCGCGCTGGCTTGCCGGGCGCGGACGCGGCGAGGCGGCCCGGGCGGTGTCCGCGCGGATCGCCGGCGGCGCCCGCGATTTCGCGCCCCACGGCCCGGCCGAGACGCTCCCGGCCGCGCGCGCAAGCGGATTCATCGCCCAGCTGCGCGACCTCGCCAGGCGGCAGCCCGGGCGGCTGGCGCTCGGCTGCCTGCTCGATTTCTCCGAAGCGGCGGGCTATTACGGCCTTTTCGCGCTCCTGCCGCTGCTCGTCCTGCCGCGTCTGCACGTCGCCGACCAGGCCGTGCCCTGGTTCTTCATCATCGGCAATCTCGGCGCCGCCGCTGGCGGGCTCATCGCCGCCGCCATGCTCGACAAGGTGGGCCGCAAGGCGACGGTCACCATCTTCTACCTGCTCGCCGCCGCATCCATGCTGGTCATGGGCCGGGCCGCGACGGGCGGCAGCACGGGCGGCGTGCTGCTCGCTTTCGTTGCCGCCAATCTCTGCGCCACGGGCAGCTGGATCGCCGCCTATCCGACGTTTTCCGAGTTGTTCCCGACCCGGCTGCGCGCGACCGGCATCGGCTTCTCGGTCGGGTTCGGCCGGATCGGAGCGGCAATCGCGCCACCGCTGCTCGTGGCGGTCGCGCAGCATGTCTCGCTCGAGGCATCGTTCGCCGTGCTCGCCGCCTTCTGGCTGCTGGGCGCCGCCGCGATGATTCCCTGGGCAATCTGGGGCACCGAGGGAAAGAACCGGTCCCTCGAATTGCTCGCCGAGCCGTGACGCGGCAAAGCCGGTCGCTTCCCGGCGCCGGCGAAAAGGCGATGCGGCGCGGGCCGACCTATCGCATCTGCGACAAGATCTTCGCCATGGCCCGGCCCTGGCAGGGCGGCGCTTCGGTGTGGTGCAAGGCGCCGCCGGGCAGCCAGGAGGTGCTGGTCGGCTCGGACCCGGCGCGGTTCTTCGCGCCGCCCTATGTCGGCACCAAGGGCTGGGTTGGAATGCGCATCGACCACCGGCCCGACTGGCAGGAGGTGGCGGCGCTCGTCCGCCGCAGCTACCGCCTCGTCGCGCCCCGCCGGTTCGCGATTCTTGTCGCGTGATTCATCCGCCGTTGCCGAACAGCGCGTCGTGGACGACGTCGCCGGGCTTGATGCCGAGCCGCGCCACGGTGCCGCCATTGAGCTCGAGCACGGCGCGCACCGGCACTTTCGATGCGATGATCGCTTCCGACAGCGGCACGGCGCGCTGGTGGATATCGGCGATGCGGCCGTCGCCGGCGATAAACAGCATGTCCAGCGGAATGAGCGTGTTCTTCATCCAGAAGGTGGCCGGCCGCTCGCTGCCGAGATCGAACAGCATCCCGGCATCGGGCGCGAGCTCGCGGCGGAACATGAGCCCCTGCTCCTGCTGCGCCGGCGTTAGCGCCAGCTCGATGGCAAAGCGCCGCGGTCCTGCGGCGGTGTCGATGGTGAGCGTGGATTTCTTGAAGACGGCGAGCTGCGCCTGAGCGCCGAGCGTCAGGGCCAGCAGGAGCGCCATGGCGAGAACCGGACGAAGGCGGGACATGGGGTGAGCGTGTTGGCGGCGGAACGAGCACGGTTCTAGCCCGCCGCCGCCATCGCGGCAAGACACGCGAGCGCCCAGACACGCGAGCGCCCAGCGGCGCCGAGCCGGGAGCCTTAAGCAATCGTGAACGCGATCCCGATACATTGCTAAAATGCGCCGCGCGTTCGCCGCGATAGATTTTGACATATGACCGCCGCTCCTCAAGCATGACGCGCTTTTCAGGATCGCGCCGGACGCGCGCCGCAGGAGATCGGGACATGTCGCAGAGGCTGCCTGCCGCCGTTGACGAAGCCGCGCCATTCTTGAGCGACCGGCTGTGGCGCGAGCTTCAGGGCACCGCGATCTACGAGTGGGCGGTCCACCGCGCGGTCACGCTGTGGTTCCTGCTGCTGGCGGCCGCTCTGGCCGTCGGCCTCGTCAAGAGTGCCGACCGGCTGGACCTCGCCGCGCCCGGCACCGTCACGGTCGCCGCGGTCGCCGACATGCTGTCGCGCTTCTTCACCCTCGCCTTCTTCGTCATTGCCGCCTGGCTCACTCTCATCCGCTCGCAGCCGGTCGCCAAGGCGCGTGGCCTGCTGCCGCGGCTCACCGCGCTGCTGGCGGTGATGCTGCTCTTTCTCCTTCCCCTACTGCCGCGGCTTGACCCGGCGCCGACCTGGCTGCTGTTCCTCTCGGCGGCGCTCGCCTTCACCGGCAATGCGCTGGCGCTGCTGGTGCTCAACCGGCTCGGGCGCTCCTTCAGCATCATGTCCGAGGCGCGCCGGCTGGTCACCGACGGTCCCTACCGCGTCGTCCGCCATCCGCTTTATCTCTGCGAGGGGATCGCCATCCTCGGTATCTTCCTGCCCTATTGGGGCTGGCCGGCGGCGCTGCTGTTCTTCACCCAGATCGCGGTACAGCTGCTGCGGCTGCGCAACGAGGAGCAGGTGCTGCGCGAGGCCTTCATCGAGTATGCCGATTACGCGCGCCGCACCGCCCGCCTCATCCCGGGCCTCTGGTGATCACCGGAAAAAGATGAACTGCGCGAGCAGCAGCCACGGCAGCAGGCAGGCCATCGCCCAGCCGATATAGGCGAAGAAATGCGGCATGGCGATGCCATGCTGCTCGGCCAGCCGCTTGATCAGCAGGTTGGGAGCGTTGCCGGTATAGGTGAGCGCACCGAAGAATGCCGCCGCCGCCGAGATCGCCGCCAGGGTGCGCGGAAACTCCGCCGTGAGACGCGCCGCATCGCCGCCGGCAAAGCCAAAGAAGACGAGATAGGTCGGTGCGTTGTCGAGGACGGCCGAGAGCAGCCCGGTGACCCAGTAGAACAAGGGATCGTTCGGCACGCCGCCGTTCGTCAGCCGGGCGAAGAGCAGCGCCGCCGGGCCGGACGGGCCGGCGGCGATCATCGCCATGACCGGGATGATGGTGATGAAGATGCCGGCGAAGAGGATCGCCACCTCGATCATCGGCCCCCAGGCGAAATCGTTGCGCCGCCGCGTCTCCCGTGGCGTGACCGCCAGCGACAGCGCCGCCGCCGCCAGCAGCAGCGCATCGCTGATGATGGCGGCAAGGTCCCAATGGACGCGACGAAATGACAGCACGGGCGCCATCGGCCAGACGGCGCGCAGCAGCACCGCGGCGATGATCAGCGCGAACAGCAGGAGATTGACGCCGCCGTCGAGGCCCAGCTTCTCGATCTCCGGCAGCACCGCGGGATCGTTGCGGCCGCCGCGGCGGAGGAAATGATGGTCGACGAGGTAGAAGCTGGCAAGCAGGCCGCCCGCGACCAGCAGCGTCGGCGCCCAGAGATGGGTAAGCGTCCACAGGAACGGCACGCCGGCAAGAAAGCCCAGGAAGATCGGGGGATCGCCGAGCGGCGTCAGCGCACCGCCGACATTGGCGACCAGCAGGATGAGGAAGATGATGATGTGCGCCGCATGCCGGCGGTGGCGGTTGGCGCGGATCAGCGGCCGGATCATCAGCATGGCGGCGCCGGTGGTGCCGACGAAGCTCGCCAGTATCCCGCCGATCGCCAGCAAGGCGGTGTTCACCGCCGGCCCGCCGCGCGGCACGCCGGTGACGCGCAGCCCGCCGGCCACGGCGAACAGTGCGCCCAGCAGCAGGATGAACGGCAGATACTGGAGCAGCGCCGTCTCGATCAGCGCGTCGAGCGCCGCGCCCGGCCGGTCGAGACCCGCCGCGGGCACGAGGAAAGCCAGCGACCACAGCGCCGTCCAGACCGGATAATGGCGATGCCAGTGCCGCGGCGCGAGCAGCGGCGCGCAGGCGATGGTCAGCAGCAGGCCGAAAAACGGCACCGCCCAGAGCAGCGAGCTGGGCACGATCATGCCGCGACTATGCGGTGGGGCCGCCGCCGAGACCAGAGGGTGTCGGCGCAACCCCGCCGATGGCGCGCCGCCCCGTCCTTGCTCCTGTCGCAGGCGCGCGATAGGCTCGCCGCCACTCAAGAAGAACCCGAAGGACAACCGCCATGGACATGACCGGAGAGTTTCTGATCCCGGCACCGCGCCAGAAGGTATGGGCAGCGCTCAACGATCCCGAGATCCTCAAGCAGTCGATCCCGGGCTGCGACGAAGTCGAGAAGCTTTCCGACACCGAGCTCCAGGCCAAGGTCACGGCCAAGGTCGGGCCGGTCAAGGCACGCTTCGGCGGCAAGGTCACGCTGAGCGATCTCGACCCGCCCAACGGCTACAAGATCACCGGCGAGGGCAGCGGCGGCGCCGCCGGCTTCGCCAAGGGCGGCGCCACCGTCAGGCTCAGCGACGCCGATGGCGGCACCAAGCTCGCCTACACCGTGGAAGCGCATGTCGGCGGCAAGCTCGCGCAGATCGGCTCGCGGCTGATCGACGCCACCGCGCGCAAGATGGCCGAGGACTTCTTCTCGCGCTTTTCGGCGGCGCTGAGCGCCGGCGCCGCGGCGCCGACCGCCGCTGCCCCCCTAGCCGCTGCGGCTGCCGAGCCCGCCCCGGCGCCAGCCGCCGCCACCGCCAAGCCTCCAGCCTCCGCTTCGCCGCGGCTGTCGCCGGTGCTGTGGGTGGCCGGGCTGGTGATCGTCATCGCCGCGCTGCTCTATTTCTTCACCCGCGGCGGCGGGCACTGATCGGCTTGACCGGGGGTCTCCGGCGCACGAAACTTGCCTGATATCCTCGTCCTCGTGGCGCTCCCAGCGGTTTCGGCAAGCGCGGCGGCACGGGAACGTCTTTGACAACGACATAAGGGAGTGAAATCCATGGCCACCGTGACCCTTACGGTGAACGGCAAGTCGGTGACGGCCACCGTCGAGCCGCGCACCCTCCTCGTTCAGCTTCTGCGCGAGCAGCTCGCCCTCACCGGCACCCATGTCGGCTGCGATACCAGCCAGTGCGGCGCCTGCGTCGTGCATGTGAACGGCGATTCCGTGAAGAGCTGCACCATGCTCGCGGTGCAGGCCAACGGCGCGCAGGTGACCACCATCGAAGGCCTTGCCACCGGCGACAAGCTGCATCCGATGCAGGAGGCGTTCCGCGAGAATCACGGCCTGCAATGCGGCTTCTGCACCCCGGGCATGGTGATGAGCGCGGTCGACTTCGCGAAGCATCACAAGAGCCCCACCGAGCAGCAGATCCGCGAATGGCTCGAAGGCAACATCTGCCGCTGCACCGGCTATCACAACATCGTGAAGGCCATCAAGGCCGGCACCGAGGCGATGGGGAGGACCGCGTAATGTCCGCCACCGGGATCGGCGCCCCGGTGCGCCGAAAGGAGGATTCCCGCTTCCTCACGGGCCGCGGCACCTACACCGACGACATCAACCGGCCGGGCCAGGTCCATGCCTTCCTGTTGCGCAGCCCGCATGCCCATGCCGAGCTGCGCCGCGTCGATACCACCAGCGCCAAGGCCGCACCGGGCGTGCTCGCCGTCTTCGCCGGCGCCGACATGCAGGTGGGCGGACTGCCCTGCGGCTGGCTCATCCATTCGAAGGACGGCAACCCGATGGCGGAGCCGCCGCATCCGGTGCTGGCGCAGGGCAAGGTGCGCCATGTCGGCGACCCCATCGCCGTGGTCATCGCCGAGACCCGGGCGCAGGCCAAGGACGCCGCCGAGCTGATCGTCGTCGACTACCAGCCGCTGCCCGCCGTGGTAGCCGGCGAGGACGCGCTGAAGCCCGGCGCGCCGCAGCTGCACGAACAGGCCAAGGGCAATCTCTGCTATGACTGGCACCTCGGCGACAAGCAGGCCGTCGACGCCGCCTTCGCCAAGGCGGCGCATGTCACGCGGCTCGACATCGTCAACAATCGCCTGGTGGCCAATCCGATGGAGCCGCGCGCGGCCATCGGCGAATACGATCGCGCCTCGGGCGAATACACGCTCTACACCACCAGCCAGAACCCGCATGTGATCCGGCTGCTGATGGGCGCCTTCGTGTTGCAGCTTCCAGAGCACAAGCTGCGGGTGGTGGCGCCCGACGTCGGCGGCGGCTTCGGCTCGAAGATCTATCACTACGCCGAGGAAGCCATCGTCACCTGGGCAGCGCCGCATGTCGGCCGGCCGATCAAATGGACGGCCGAGCGCGGCGAGAGCTTCGCCTCCGACGCGCAAGGCCGCGACCATGTCACCCATGCCGAGCTTGCGCTCGACAAGGACGGCAAGTTCCTGGCGCTGCGCGTCGCGACCATCGCCAATCTCGGCGCCTATCTCTCCACCTTCTCGACGGCGATCCCGACTTATCTCTATGGCACCTTGCTCGCCGGCACCTATACGACGCCGGCGGTCTATGTCGAGGTCAAGTCGGCCTTCACCAACACCGTGCCGGTCGACGCCTATCGCGGCGCCGGGCGGCCCGAAGCCTGCTACGTCATCGAGCGCATCGTCGACACCGCGGCGCGCGAGCTGAAGATCGATCCAGCCGAGCTGCGCCGGCGCAACTTCATCCCGAAGGACGCCTACCCGTACCAGACGCCGGTGGCGCTCACCTATGACAGCGGCGACTACTTCACCACCCTCGACATGGCGATGAAGGCGGCGGACTATGCCGGCTTCGCGCAGCGCCGCGAGGCCGCGGCAAAGCGCGGCAAGCTGCGCGGCATCGGCATCGCCACCTACATCGAGGCCTGCGGCATCGCGCCTTCGGCGGTGGCCGGGGCGCTCGGCGCCCGCGCCGGCCTCTACGAGACGGCGGAGCTGCGCGTCCATCCCACCGGCAGCGTCACCGTCTTTACCGGCACCCACAGCCACGGCCAGGGCCACGAGACGACCTTCGCCCAGCTCGTCTCCGACCGCCTGGGATTGCCGCTCGAGATGATCGACGTCGTCCATGGCGACACCAACAAGATCCCTTTCGGCATGGGGACCTATGGCTCGCGCTCGCTGCCGGTCGGCGGCTCGGCGCTGGTCAAGGCGATGGACAAGGTGGTGAACAAGGGCAAGAAGATCGCCGCCCACCTGCTCGAGGCCGCCGAGGCCGATATCGAGTTCAAGGACGGCAAGTTCTCGGTCGCGGGCACGGACAGGAACGTCGCCTTCGGCCAGGTTGCCTTCGCCGCCTATGTTCCGCACAACTATCCCATCGAGGAGCTCGAGCCCGGCCTCGACGAGACCGCGTTCTACGATCCCAAGAACTTCACCTACCCTGCCGGCTGCCACATCGCCGAGATCGAAATCGATCGCGACACCGGCGACGTCGCGGTGGTGCGCTTCACCGCCGCCGATGATTTCGGCCGCATCATCAACCCGATGATCGTCGAGGGCCAGGTCCATGGCGGCCTCGCCCAGGGCATCGGTCAGGCGCTTTACGAGAACGCGGTCTACAGCGATGACGGCCAGCTCGTCACCGGGTCGTTCATGGATTACTGCATGCCGCGGGCGGACAATTTGCCGTCCTTCGACGTCGCCACCCACGCCACGCTGTGCACGCACAACCCGCTCGGCGTGAAGGGCTGCGGCGAAGCCGGCGCGATCGGCGCGCCGGCGGCAATCATGAATGCCGTCGCCGACGCGCTGGCGCCGCTCGGCATCGGCAGTCTCGACATGCCGGCGACACCCGAGCGCATATGGCGGGCGATCGCGGCGAAAACCATGCCCCAGGCGGCGTAATAAGGGAGCGAAGCCATGTACAATTTCGAATATCGGCAAGCCCAGAGCGTCGCCGACGCGGCCAAGGCCGTCGGCGCCGACGAAGAGGCCAAGCTGCTGGCCGGCGGGATGACGCTCATCCCGACCTTGAAGCAGCGCCTCGCCAAGCCCTCCGACCTGATCGATCTCGGCGGCATCGCCGAGCTCAAGGGGATCAAGCGCGAGGGCAATGCGGTGGTCATCGGCGCGATGACCCGGCATGTGGAGGTCGCGACCTCCGACGTGGTGAAGGGCGCCATCCCGGCGCTGTCGCATCTCGCCGAGGGCATCGGCGACCCGCAGGTGCGCAACCGCGGCACCATCGGCGGCTCCATCGCCAACAACGATCCCGCCGCCGACTATCCCGCGGCGGTGCTCGGCCTCAACGCCACGGTGATCACCAACAAGCGGCGGATCGCCGCCGACGATTTCTTCAAGGCCATGTTCGAGACTGCGCTTGCCGCCGACGAGATCGTCACCGCGGTGAGCTTTCCGGTGCCGGAAAAGGCGGGATATGCGAAATTCCCCAACCCCGCCTCGCGCTATGCCGTGGTCGGCGTGCTGGTGGCACGCACCGGCGGTGCCGTGCGCGTCGCGGTTACCGGCGCGGGCCCGGTCGTCTTCCGCCAGAAGGAGATGGAAGCGGCGCTCGGCAAGTCGTGGAGCGCCGACGCCATCGCCGGAGTCAAGCAAAGCGCCGGCGGCCTCAACTCCGACATCCACGCCAGCGCCGAATACCGCGCCCATCTGGTGACGGTGATGGCCAAGCGCGCGGTAGCGGCAGCGGGGTAATTCGACGCCGAGCAGCGCCCCTCCCTCTCCCCCTGCGAGAGAGGGAGGGGCCCATGGCGAAGCCATGGGAGGGTGAGGGGCGGTGCCCACCGAAACCGTCCACCGCCGCCGCGATATGGCGGATGTAAAACAGATCATATAGCAGGTGTTTCGCGTGGCGCGTCAGAAACCTGCGATTGATATTCAGGCACGGTACCCGCGCATGGGGTGATAGCCTGTTCCCATCATCCGCTTCTGCCAGGAGATTCCCGGTGTTCTGGTCCAGCTCGGCAGCATGCCGGCCTCTGCTGCTGATCGTCATGCTGGTCCTGACACTGCTGCCGTGCCTGGCCTTGGCGCAGCTCACGCCGTCTCTTCGCTCCTCGCTCGGCGACATCCAGTCCGCCCCCTTGTCCCCGCAGGACATCGCCCGCGGCGCCTACTACACCGAGATTGATCGCGAATACGAGAACCGCGCCCGCCGCGAACTCGCCGAACAGGGCCTCGGCGAGGAACAGCTGCGTGATCTCGCGATCCGTCACCTGAAAGAGCAAGGCACTCCCATCTACCGCTTCCAGCGCATTTTCGTCTCGGGCGTGCTCTCCGCCAGCGACGACGAGACCGAGGCCGCTTACGGCCGATATTGGGACCAGCGCATCGCGCTCTCGTTCTTCGACGACGAGCCGGGCGGTACTTCCTTGTGGCAGCATGTTTTGAACGGCGTCAGCGACTTCGCCGCCTGGCGCCAGGACCGCTCCGGCGAGGCTTCCGAACGTTCCCACCAAGAGCTGAAGAACCTCTCAGGCGCGAGCATCAACGAGCTATATGCCCATAGCTGGGGGACGGAAGCGGTCTATGCCGCCATCCTCGACGGCACCATCCTGCCGCCGAACAAGCTCGTGCTGATGGGCGTCCCGACGCGCAACCTGGCGAAGTGGGAAGCGCTGTCGCGCGCTACCGGCACCGAGGTCGACATCCGCGGCTTCGATCAGGATTTCGCTTCACGCCTGCGCCTCATCGAGCTTCCCGACGGTTCCGAGATCCGCTTTTCCATCGACGACATTCCCGGTCACCGCGTCAGCGACGACCCGGGGGTGCTCGCCCAGGCCTGGAATGCCTGGTGCGACCGCAACGCCGCGCTCTGCCACCCTCCGGGCCACCCCGGCGGTCCTCCGGCCGTGCTGTGGCAGCTTCCCGACGGGACGATCACCTTTCATTTCGTCCGCCAGTACTTTGCCTACTTCGTCGGCCAGCTTGACTGGCTTGTGCCTGTGCAGGACATGAATGCTCAGCAAGAGCATCTCATCGACAGCGAGGCGCAGAAGGTCGTCAATGCCAAGGTCGCCGACCTTGAGCGGCGCGATCCTCCCCCGCCCTTTCCGGGGGACGCCGCTGTCGCGGCCGTCGCGGCGCCACCCGCCGCGGCCGCCGCCGCGGCCGCTCCCGGCATCGTGCCGGATGCGTGCTTTCTCGCCGGGGTTGCCGCCGCCTGCAGTTCCGGCGGCCATCTCGCTGCGCTTCCCGCCAACATATGTGGCGGTAGTGCCACCGTCGTACACGCCACGCCCGGTCAGCGCCACGCTGCGCTCGACCGAAGCGACATGACCGATTGCAGCCGCGAACTCATCCGCCGCCTCGACAATGTTCCCGATCAGGTCGAACGTCTTTACGGGTTCTTCGAACTCTCCACGCTCAATCAGCTCGCGGCCGAGATCACGCGTGTCGCCTCCATCTCGGTACCGGCCGGGCAGCGCTGTCGCCCGGTGTGCAGCACGCAGATGCAGTGCGGCGCCGTCACCTACGAAAACCGCTGCGTCTCGGGCGCCTGCTTCAACTTTCCCCGTCAGCATTGCGCGGCGCGGAACGTCTGCGCCACTCAATGCTATTGACGCCACCCGAGGCCATCTCCGTCGATTGCCATCCGCGGCCTGATCTCCTAGAACCTCGGGCAGTCACTCGGAACGGATCCTCATGCCCTCCCTGCCCGCTTCGGTCGGCGATACGCTGGAGCTGTTGCGCCGCGGCAATTATGTCGGCGACCGCAGCCTTGCCACCGCCTGCTATCTCGCCCTCGCGCTCAAGCGACCGCTGTTCCTCGAAGGCGAGGCCGGGGTCGGCAAGACCGAGATCGCCAAGGTGCTGGCCGAGACGCTGGGCCGCCGGCTGATCCGGCTGCAATGCTACGAGGGTCTCGACGTCGCCTCGGCGGTCTATGAGTGGAACTATGCCCGCCAGATGATCGAGATCCGGCTTGCCGAAGCCGGCAGCGACAGCCGCGAGACCGTCGAGGAGGAGATCTTCTCCGACCGCTTCCTGATCAAGCGGCCGCTGCTGCAGGCGCTCGAGCCGGAGCTCGCGGGTCCGCCGGTGCTGCTGATCGACGAGCTCGACCGCACCGACGAGCCCTTCGAGGCCTATCTCCTCGAAGTGCTGTCCGACTATCAGATCACCATCCCCGAGATCGGCACCGTGAAGGCGGCGCAGCCGCCGATCGTCATCATCACCTCCAACCGCACGCGCGAAATCCACGACGCGCTGAAGCGCCGCTGCTTCTATTTCTGGGTCGATTATCCCAGCGCCGAGCGCGAGCTCGAAATCCTCAGGGTCAAGGCGCCCGGCGCCGCCGAGGCGCTGTCGCGCGAGGTCGTGGCCTTCGTGCAGAAGCTGCGCGCCGCCACCGAGCTGTTCAAGCTGCCGGGCGTCGCCGAGACCATCGACTGGGCGCAGGCGCTGATGCAGCTCGACGTTCTGGCGCTGACGCCGGAGGCGATCAACGACACGCTCGGCGTGCTGCTGAAGTATCAGGACGACATCGCCAAGATCCAGGGATCGGAGGCGCAGCGCCTGCTCACCCAGGTGAAGCAGGAGCTTGCGGCCGCCAGCTGATGGCCGGCCGACTTCTCGCCAACATCATGTATTTCGCGCGCACCTTGCGCGCGGCGGGGCTGCCGATCGGGCCGGGCAAGGTGTTGGCGGCGGTGGAGGCGGTGCGCGCCGTCGGCGTCGGCGACCGCAGCGATTTCTACTGGGCGCTGCACGCCGTTTTCGTCAACCGCCGCGACCAGCGCGAGCTGTTCGATCAGGCGTTCCACATCTTCTGGCGCAATCCCGAGCTGCTCGAGAAGATGATGGCGCTGATGCTGCCGGCGATCCGCAGTGACGAGCCCGGCGAGGAGATGAGCCGCCGGCTCGCCGAGGCGCTCCATGCCGGCGACGGCAGCGACAAGGACCGGCCGGGCGAGACCGAGATCGAGATCGACGCCCGCATGACCTTCTCGGAGCGCGAGCTGCTGCAGAAGATGGATTTCGAGAAGATGTCGAACGCCGAGGTGGCGCAGGCCAAGGCCGCCATCCGCCGGATGGCGCTGCCGCTCGCCGACATCGCCACGCGGCGCTTCGGCCCCGATCCGCGCGGCAATCGCACCGACATGCGCGCCACCCTGCGCGCGCAGCTGCGCTCGAGCGATCTCCTGAGCCTGAAGCGCAAGCGCCGCCGCCGCCGCCCGCCGCCGCTGGTGGTGCTCTGCGACATCTCGGGCTCGATGAGCCGCTACAGCCGCGTCTTCCTGCACTTCATGCACGCGATCACCAACGACCGCGACCGCGTCCACACCTTCCTCTTCGGCACCCGGCTCACCAACATCACCCGCTTCCTGCGGGCGAAGGATGTCGACGTGGCGCTCGACCGGGTGGCGGGCGCGGTCGAGGACTGGTCGGGCGGCACGCGCATCGGCCAGTGCCTCGCCGAGTTCAACCGCCGCTGGTCGCGGCGCGTGCTGGGCCAGGGCGCGGTGGTGCTGCTCATCACCGACGGGCTCGACCGCGATGCCGGCGCCGGGATCGGCCAGGAGATGGACCGGCTGCATAAGTCGAGCCGAAGGCTGATCTGGCTGAACCCGCTGTTGCGTTATGAGGGTTTCGCGCCAAAATCATTGGGCATGAGGGCTATCCTGCCGTTCGTGGACGAGTTTCGTCCGGTCCACAGCCTGGAGAGCCTGGAAGAGCTGGTTTTGGCATTGACCCGGCCGGGTTCGCGGCGCCTAGATGCCGCAGCCGCCTGGCGGGAAGCGGGGTGAGAGCATGGGCGACAACGAGGATATCCTGCAGCAGGCGGCGGATTGGCGTGCCGCCGGCAAGGGCGTGGCGCTGGCAACCGTGGTGTCGACCTGGGGCTCCTCGCCCCGGCCGGTCGGCTCCAAGCTGGCGCTGGAGCAGTCCGGCGGCTTCATCGGCTCGGTCTCGGGCGGCTGCGTCGAAGGCGCGGTGATCGAGGAAGGGCTCAAGAGCATCGCCGACGGCCAGCCGCGACTGCTCAGCTTCGGCGTCAGCAACGATCGCGCCTGGGAAGTGGGCCTGGCTTGCGGCGGCAAGATCCAGGTCTTCGTCGAGCGCGTCGAATGAAGCTGCCGCTGCTGGAAAAGGCGCTCGCCGCGAGCCGCTCGGGCCGCGCCGCGGTGCTGCTCACGCATTTGCAGAGCGGCCACCAGAGCTTTATCGAAGGCTCTGAAACCATTGGCGATTTAACCCTCGATGCGGCGACGCTCGAGGCCATTCGCAAAGCCGTGACCGACGATCGCAACATGACGGTTGAGACCGCCCAGGGCCCGGTCTTCATCGAGGTGTTCAATCCGCGGCTGCGCTGCATCATCGTCGGCGCCGTGCACATCGCCCAGCCGCTGGCGCGCATGGCGGCGCTCACCGGCTATCTGGTGACCGTGGTCGATCCCCGCACCGCCTTTGCCAGCGACGAGCGCTTTCCCGACGTGACGCTGTCGACCGACTGGCCGGACGAGGCGCTGGAGAAGCTCAAGCCTAACCGCCGCACCGCCATCGTCACTCTCACCCACGATCCCAAGCTCGATGACCCCGCGCTGGCGGCGGCGCTGCGCTCGGACGCGTTCTATATCGGCGCGCTCGGCTCGAAGAAGACGCATGCGGCGCGGCTGAAGCGGCTGACCGGGCTGGGCTTCGGCGAGGCCGAGCTCGCGCGCGTCCGCGGGCCGGTCGGCCTCGATATCGGCGCCGTCTCGCCGGCCGAGATTGCCGTCGCGATCATGGCGCAGATCACCCAGGTGCTGCGCGCGGAGCCGCAGAGCGACCGCGAGGCGGCATGAAGTTCGGCGAGATCCCCGTCGACGAGGCAGTCGGCGCGGTCCTCGCCCATTCGCTGAAGGCCGGCGCGCTCAGCCTGCGCAAGGGCCGGGTGCTCAGCGCCATCGATGTGGCGGCGCTGAAATCCGCCGGCCGGAGCAGCGTCGTCGCGGCGCGGCTCGAGCCCGGCGACGTCGACGAGAACACCGCCGCTACCGAACTCGCCCGGCCACTCGCCGGCGGCCATGTCAGCCTCGCCCCGGCCTTCACCGGCCGTGTCAATCTCTTCGCGCAAGCCGCTGGACTTGTTGTATTCGATCGCGGCCGCATCGATCGCTTCAACCTGGTCGACGAGACCATCACGCTGGCCACGATCGAGCCTTACGCGGTGGTGGCGCCGAAGCAGATGGTGGCGACGGTCAAGGTCATCCCGTTTGCCGTACGGCGCCAATCGGTGACCGCGTGCCTGGAGGAAGCGGCGTCCGCCGGGCCGCTCATTGCCGTGGCGCCGTTCCAGGAAAAGCGCACCGCGCTGATCCAGACCCGGCTGCCTGGCCTCAAGGAGAGCGTCCTCGACAAGACCGTCGAGACTACCCGCGAGCGGCTCGCCGCCCTCGGCAGCACGCTGCTGCTCGAGCGACGCTGCGAGCATCGCACGGCAGCGCTGGCGCCCGCGATTGCCGCCGCCCTCGACGACGGCGCCGAGCTGGTGCTGATCGCCGGCGCCTCGGCCATCGTCGATCGGCGCGACGTCATTCCCGCGGCCATCACGGCGGCGGGCGGCGCCATCGAGCATTTCGGCATGCCGGTCGATCCCGGCAACCTGATGCTGATGGGCCGGCGCGGCGCAGTGCCGGTGCTGGGGCTGCCGGGCTGCGCCCGCTCGCCCAAGGTCAACGGCTTCGACTGGGTGCTGCAGCGCGTGCTGGCGGGGTTGCCGGCGGGGCCGGGCGAGATCATGCGGATGGGGGTCGGCGGGCTGCTCGCCGACATCCCGACCCGGCCGCTTCCCCGGACCAAGCTGGCGGCCGAGGCGGCCGAGCACGCGCCGCGCGCCGCGCGCATCGCCGGGCTAGTGCTCGCCGCCGGCCAGTCGCGGCGCATGGGAACGCTCAACAAGCTGCTGATCGGCATCGACGGCAAGCCCATGGTCCGCCACGTCGCCGAGGCAGTCGCGGCCTCGCAGGCAAGCCCGCTGGTGGTGGTCACCGGCCACGAGCGCGACAAGGTGGAAGCGGCGCTGGCCGGTCTGCCCGCGCGCTTCGTCCACAATCCCGACTACGCCCAGGGCCTCTCCACCTCGGTCAAGTGCGGCCTTGCGGCGCTCCCCGAGGAGGTCGACGGCGCCGTCGTCTGTCTCGGCGACATGCCGATGGTGGCTGCGGCTGCCATCGACCGGCTGATCGCCGCCTTCAACCCGGTCGAGGGCCGCGTGCTCTGCGTCCCCACCCGCCGCGGCAAGCGCGGCAATCCGGTGCTGCTGGGCAAGCGGCTGTTCGCGGAGCTGGCCGCCGTCTCGGGCGATGTCGGCGCCCGCAGCCTCATCGCCGGCCACCCGGAGCTGGTGGCCGAGGTCGAGATGGAGAGCGACGCCGTGCTCACCGACATCGATACGCCGCAGGCTTTGGCCCGGCTCGCGGCGACCGCCAGGATCGATGCGTAAAATATCGGAATAAATCGCCGGGTGATCTCGTTGTCGGGAAAACGCGGGTTCCGAAAGGAGCCCAGCCCGAAGGAGAACCCCGTCGATGAGCTCGCTGCTCGGTGCCGTCACCCTCGCCAGTACAGTTTGCGGGCTGATGCTCGGCCAGATCACCGCCGGCGCGCAAAGCGCCGGCGTCGTCATCGCCTCGCTGGTGCTGATGACCCTCCGCGCCTGAGGCGCGACCCGCCTCGACTACCCCGCCATTGGCGGCACGGCGCTGCCTTGCCCGCTCCGGCGGAGCAGATGCGGCGCGGTGTCGCAGCGCGCCCGCCGGAGCACCGGCGGCAAATGCCGGAATAGCCGCGGAAAACCTCGGCGCCCTCGCCTCCGCCTCCTGTTCCGGCCCGCGCCGCGCGATCGCCTTCCCCATGGTTGCCAACAGTTCTCGGTTCGTCGCATCGCCGACGGTGGAATGACCGCGCCGCGACATCACCCCCAGCGCTAGTGCTGGCCCTGCCCAAAACCACCCGGAAACTTTTTCTTAGGGATTGGCGCCCATATCCTGGCATCGCCTTCGGCTACGAAAGACCGACGATGGACCTTCGCAGACTCCTTTTCGGCCTGATGGCGGCCCTGCCGCTCATCGGCAGCGCCGAGGCGCATGACGCGCAATGGCTCGATCCGGCCTATGCCAATCGCCCGGCGCTCGGCCCGGCCAAGGCCGCCGGCGCGGTCATCTGGAGCCACGGCCGTTCGGTCGATTCCGAGGATTCGACGGCCCCCACCCCGCCCTATATGGCGGCGCTGCAGGAGGGCGGCTGGGACACCTTCCGCTTCAATCGCATGCGCGCCGCCGACTCCCTCTCCCTCTCGGCCCAGGCGTTGGTCGAGGAGATTCACCGGCTGAAGCGGCGCGGCTATCGCCAGGTGGCGCTCACCGGCCAGTCCTTCGGCGGTTTCCTCGCGCTTATGGCGGCCGACGCGAGCGACGAGGTCGATGCGGTGGTGGTCACCGCGCCCGCCGCCTATGGCAGCTTCTCCGAGTATTACGACAGCTGGCGCAACAACGCGACCAAGCTCTATCCGCTGCTCGAGCACGTGCGTCACGCCCGGGTCATGGCATTCTTCTTCCATGGCGACGATTTCGATCCCGGGGGACGCGGCGAGCGCTCGCGCGCCATCCTCGCCGCGCGCCGCCTGCCCTACGTCATCGTCGACCAGCCGGCGCTGCTGACCAGCCATTGGGCGGCCTCGACCCCCAAATTCGCCAAGCTCTATGGCGGCTGCATGCTGGGCTTTCTTGACGCCGTGCGGGTCAATGACGGCGCCGCCTGCCGTGGCGACGAGTTCTGGGCCGGCGCGAGCGAGGCGCCGCCGCTCCACCCGGCCGCCACCGCCTCGGCCCAGGGCACCACCGACCTGCCGCTGGAGCCGCGGTGACCGGCGTCAGGTCACGGGATAACCCGTGGCCTTGCCGGCGAGCCCGTCATGGAGGGCGAGCATGCGCCGGCGCCAATCCGCCACCGGATCGTCGGCGGCCAGCACCGCATAGTCGCTGACGCAACGTACCCACTGGAAGGCACCGAAGACGATGTAATCGGCGTAAAGCGGCTGCTCGCCGCCGAGAAACGGCTGTGCCTGCAGCGTCAACCGCAGCGGCGTCAGGCTCTGGCGGAAGGCGCCGAGCCGCTGGTCGCGATCGGCGACGAACGCCTCGAGGCTGACGCCGAAGCGCTCCTCGCGCGAGCGGCGGAAATACTCTTTGTCCTCGGGCGCGAGGTGGCGCCAGATGTCGAGCAGGGCGAAGCGGATGAGCCCGGGCTGTAGCACCGCATCGGTCCAGTTGCCGTAGAATCGGCTGAGCGCACGTCCGGCCTCGCCGCCGAACAGCGACGGCCGATCGGGATAGGCGTCCTCGAGATAGTTAGCGATCGCCCAGGAATCGGCAACCCAGCGCCCGCCATCGACCAGCACCGGCACCTTGCCCTGGCCCGAGGGCGCCAGGCTCGCCTTCTCGGTGAAGCGCCAGGGCAGCGTTCGTACCGCCAGATCCTTATGCGCCAGCGCCAGCCGCGTGCGCCAGCAATAGGGGCTGAAGCGCCGATCCTCCTCGGCGCCGGCGAGATCATAAAGCTCCATCATGAGAGGTCCATCCCGTGCAACTGGCGGCTGCGGCCGGCAGCCGAGAATGGCATCGCGCAAGGAGCTTGTCTGCCGCCTTTGCGCACGCCTGGGGCGCGACGAGCGCATGACGCCGAGGCCTGGGCGGACGCGCCGCCACACCGGCCGGCTACGCTGCTCTGATGCCGTCGCGGAACTGCTCGAATTCCTGACGCAGCTCGCCGGAATCGCCAGCGACCGCCTCGGCGGCGCGCTGGACGTCGCCGACCACCTGACGGCTGTCGCGGACCGCCGACTTGACCGCGGCGATGTTGGCCGAAACCTCTTGGGTGCCGGCGGAGGCCTGCTGGATATTGCGCGCGATTTCCTGGGTCGCCGAGTTCTGCTCCTCGATGGCGGAGGCGATGCTCGTCGCAACCTCGTCGATTTCGGCGATGATCCGCGCGACTTCTTCGATGGCGGTCACCGCGGCGCCGGTCGAGCCCTGGATCGACGAAATCTGCGCGGCAATGTCCTCCGTCGCCTTGGCCGTCTGCGTGGCAAGCCCCTTGACCTCGCTCGCGACCACGGCAAATCCCTTCCCTGCGTCGCCGGCCCGTGCCGCCTCGATGGTGGCGTTCAGCGCGAGCAGGTTGGTCTGCGAGGCGATGCCGTTGATCATCTCGACAATCTCGCCGATCTTCTGCGCGCCGCTCGACAGCGTCGAGACCACCTGCGAGGCGTTGCCGGCGCGCTCGACGGCGCGGCGCGCCACTCCGGCCGAGTGATGCACCTGCCGGCCGATCTCGCTGACCGAGCTCGCCAGCTCCTCCGCCGCTGCGGCCACGGTCTGGACGTTGGCGGATGCCTCTTCCGAAGCGGAGGCGACGGCGACCCCGCGCTCATCGGCCTGCTGGGTTGCCGTCTTCAAGGTCGCCACGACGCCGCTCATGCCGTCCGCCGCCATCGCCAGCCGCGCGATCACCGCACTCACCTTCTCCTCATAGCCGCGCATCAACGCTTCCAGGCGCTGTGCGCGGGCCGCCCTGGCGGCATCCTCCGCCGCCTTCTCCCGGGTCAGGCGCTGCGCCTCGCGAGCATTGTCGCGGAAGACCACGACCGCTTTGGCCATCGCGCCGATCTCGTCGCGCCGGTCGGCATCGTCGAGCTGCACATCGAGATCACCCTTGGCGAGGCGCCCCATCAGCGCCGTCATCACCTTGATCGGATGCGACATGAGCCGCGAGAAGAACAGGCCCGATCCAAAAGAGAAGATGATCGCCAGCGCGGCCATGGCGACCGCCTGGATTTCGGCACGGCTCAGCATATGGGCGGCTTCCGCATCGATGCGTTCTCGCACCGCCTGCGACCGCGCCACCAGCTCGTCCATGTCCTTCTTCACCGGGCCGAACTGCTGCTGCGCCTGATTCATGTCCATGGCGGCGATGAAGGCGTCGGTTTTGACGATCTCGGCGGTGTCTTTCGCCGCCTTGCCATAGGTGCCGAGCCCGCTGCTCACGCGTCTCACGAGATCGGCGTCGGCGAGCGCGTTGGCCTGAAGCGCCTCGGCGGCCTGCCGGGCCAATCCGATCGCCTGCAGCGCGTCGGCGCCGGCCGCCTCGACGATCTTGTCCTCGACGCCCTGCGATTTGAGGCTGATCGCCCGGTAGAGGTCGGCGTGCGCGCTGGTCAGCCCGATCACCGCCGTGGCCGCCTCCTTCGTCATCGCCGCCGCGAGCTGCTTCCGCTCGTTCGCCTGCCGGACTCCGGAGAAGGCCGACACGAACAGCGCCAGCATGAGCAGCATGGCGATCGAGCCGATCACGGGCGAAGCCAGCGATTTGGCGGCGATCGAGGCGCTTTTCAGCAGACGCATCGTGGCCTGTCCAAGAGAGGAGCGGAAGGCGCGAGGCCTTCCACCGGTGGGTTCTCAGCCCGCATACGCGCCGACGCAGACG
Organism: Rhodospirillales bacterium; assembly: GCA_027315365.1. Lineage (GTDB taxonomy): Bacteria > Pseudomonadota > Alphaproteobacteria > ATCC43930 > CGMCC-115725 > DAHUYF01. The sequence continues at coordinate 81,499 of DAHUYF010000055.1, forward strand.
ACGTAATCGCCGACACGGACGACGTAGGTCTTCTTCGGCTCGACCTTCTTCGTCACCGGGTCCTGCCACTTGTAATCGACCCAGCCCTCCGTCTTGACGTCGTTCATCTCGCGGGTGAAGGGTTTGCCGTCCACATCCTTCAGATCGGCAAAGGAGCGGCCAATGAGGTTGGGCAGCGTGCCATGGGCCCGGACGGTGATGCTGTTGTCCTGGACGAAGACATAGAGATCACGGTCGTGCCAGGCGACATCCTTGTCGAAGGCCGGGAAGGCCTTCTCCGGCCCGACGTCCTTGAGGTAGGCGGCGGCCTTGAGCGCCATCGCCTTGGCCTCCTCTGGCGTGGCATGCTCGCTCGCCTGCGCAACCGGCGACAGCATGACGGCGAGACCGAGGACGAGAGAAAGGAAGAGCGACTTCATGGGAGCGGCTCCAAGGTTCGGTTTCGCCTCCACGCTGGGGCGTGCGGCTTAAAAACCGATTAATCAGGTTAATCGAATGCCCGTGAGCCGTCGTATGTACCGACCTTCCCTCTCAGACTTCTCTTACAACAGGCAAATATCCGGACCATGCCCCGGCAGCGCCGATCTACCCCCAATAGCGCCCGGTGGCGCCGATGACGACGACGATCAGGCCGAGCACGAGGTTGTAGCCCACGATGCGACGGATGCGGTCGAGCTGCGGCGCCGCGGCGGCGAGATCGCCGGCGTCGACGGCACGGCGGAAGCGCGCCCAGGGCGCGAAATAGAGATGCGCGAAGAGCAGCATCATGACGATGCCGATACCCTGCATGAGGTCGATGTGCAGCCCAATATGGGCGAAGCCGCCGAGCGCCGAGATCATGCCGTAGCCGCTCAGCAGCAGCACCGCGATGAGCGCCCAGACCAGAGGAAAGAAGCGCTGGAAGACGCGGCGCCAGAGCGGCAGGCGCTGCGCCGCGTCGAGCTTGCCCGCGGCCGGGCGCAGCATCTGATGGGCGAAGAACATGCCGCCCACCCAGATCACCGCGGCGAGGATGTGGACGAAGAGCCCGACGATCATCGCGATCGAGTTCACTGGTGCGCCCCCGTCTGCTGCACCAACGGACAGCCGCCCTGATCCAGCGGACGATAGGCCCGGTCGCCGGGCACGGTCTCGACGATCCTGGCGTAGTCCCACGGCCCCTTCGACTCCTCCGGCGTCTTGACTTCGAGCAGGTACATGTCGCGCACCACCCGGCCGTCGACGCGCAGCCGGCCGTCATGCGTCATGACATCGTTGATCGGTGTCGCGCGCATCTGGGCCATCACCTTGAGCGGCTCCTTGCTGCCCAGCGCCTTCACCGCCTCCAGATAGTGGTGCGTGGCGCTGTAGACGCCGGCCTGGACCATGGTCGGCATGTGGTGAACGCGCTCGAAGAAGCGCTTGGAAAAGGCGCGCGTCGCCGCGTCCCGATCCCAATAGAAGGCCGAGGTGAAGTGCAGTCCCTGCGCGGTCTTGAGCCCGAGGCTGTGCACGTCGGTGATGAACATCAGCAGGGCGGCAAATCTCTGCCCGCCGGCGGTGATGCCGAACTCGGCGCCCTGCTTGATCGAGTTGATGGTGTCGCCGCCGGCATTGGCAAGCCCGATGATTTTCGCCTTGGAGCCCTGCGCCTGCAACAGGAAGGAGGAGAAATCGGCGGTGTTGATCGGCGCGTAGACGGCGCCCAGCACCTTGCCGCCAGCCTGCTCGATCACCGCCGCGGTGTCGCGCTCCAGCGCATGGCCGAAGGCGTAGTCGGCGCCGAGAAAGAACCAGGTGGTACCGCCGGATTTGACGATGGCGGACCCGGTAACATGGGCGAGTGCGTAGGTATCGTAGGTCCAATGCGCGGCATAGGGCGAGCATTTCGCCCCGGTGATGTCGGAGCTCGCCGGGCCCGAGAACAGCACCAGCTTGCGTTTCTCGCGCGACACCTCCTCGACTGCGAGCGCGACCGCCGACGAGCCGCCATCGGTGACCATGTCGACGCCCTCGGCGTCGTACCATTGCCGCACGATGGCCGAAGCGATGTCCGGCTTGTTCTGGTGGTCGCCGTTGATTACCTCCACCGGCTGGCCGAGCACCGGGCCGAAATCCTCCACCGCCATGCGCGCCGCCGCGACGGAACCCGGGCCGGTGATGTCGGCATAGAGCGAGGACATATCGCTGAGCACGCCGATCTTGACCGGCGCCTCTCCGGCCATGGCGACGCCGGCGGCCATGGCAAACAGCAGACTCCAAGCGGCAAACAGTCCCGGACGCATGTCTTCCCTCCCCTGGGCCCGACGGCGGCTCGGATCGCCGCTCTCGCTGCGCGGCAGCGAAGCTAGGCCATCGGCCCGGACGGCACAACTGCGTCCGAATATCAACCTAGGGAGGTCAGCCGGCCGTCAGCGATCGTCCGACAACAACGGGCCGAGCTGCGCCAGCAAGCCCTGGCGCAGCTCTTCCGGCTGCGCCTCGATCGCATCGTGCAGCAGCCTGAGACGCCGGCGCAGCGCATAGACCTGGTCGAGCAGGCGCAGCACCACCGGCATCGCCTCCTCATCGATCGCGAGATCGTAGCGCAGCTCGTGGATCAGCTGCACCCGCGCCACATCGACCTCGTGGAAGACGTAGCCCGCGGCGCCGCTTTCCGGCAGCACCCAGCGCTCGGCGATCCAGCGCCGCAGTTCCTCGTCCCCGACATCGCCGACCAGGCGGATCACCGCATCGAAGCTCATCATGGCGTCATCCCCCGGCGCGGGTCATAGGGGTGCTTCTGCGCCCAATCGCGCACCAGACGCGAGAGATCGGCGTCGCCGCCTTCGGGCAGCACCACCTTGAGATGGACATACTGGTCGCCGCGCGCGCCCCCCGGACGCGCCACGCCCCTTCCCTTGAGGCGCAGCACCTGGCCGGTATTGGCATTGGCCGGGATGGTCATGCTGACGGTGCCGGACGCGGTCGGCACCGTCACCTTGCCGCCCAGCACCGCCTCGCCGAGCGTTACCGGCAGGTCGAGATGGATGTCGTCGCCCTCGCGGCGGAAGAAGGCATGCGGCGCAACATGGATTTCGATCAGCGCATCGCCCGGCGGTCCGCCATTGAGGCCGGGCGCACCCTGCCCCTGGAGGCGCAGGATCTGCCCGTCGCGCACCCCGGCCGGGATCGTCACCTCGAGGCTGCGGTCGGGCGCCAGCGACAGGCGCTGGCGAGCGCCGTTGACCGCGGTGAGGAAGTCGACGGTCAGCGCGAAGGGCAGATCGGCGCCGCGCATCCGCATCGTGCCGCCGCCCCGTCCGCCGTGCCCACCCTGGCGGAAAAACCCGAAGAGGTCGTCGATATCCTCCGGCGCCATGCCTTCGGCCGAATGGTACTCGTAGCGCTCGCCGGGTGCGCCCTCGGCGAAGCCGCGATAGCGCGAATAGGCATGCTCCGGCCGCTCTGCGCCGCTGGCATCGATCTCGCCGCGATCGAAGCGCGCACGCTTGTCCTTGTCGGACAGCAGGTCATAGGCCGCGGCGATGTCCTTGAACCGCGCTTCCGCCGCCTTGTTGCCGGGGTTGAGGTCGGGATGGTGCTGCTTGGCGAGCTTGCGGTAGGCGGTGCGGAGCTCGTCCTCGCTCGCCTCCTTCTTGACGCCCAGCACTTCGTAGGGATCGCGCGCAGCCATGGCCATGCCGAGATCGTGGTGTCCGCCATATAGAGGTGCCGCCGCAATCTGCCAAGCCGGGGCAGTGCCGACGGATCAAAGCTCAGGCAGGAAACATCGCCCCCGAAATGACCACCTCGCCGGGCGTCTGCCCAATCGATGGGCAGCACTGCCGCGAAGGGAAAAGCGCCGGTCTCCCGGCCGCGGCGCCGGCGCGGGCGCTCAGCCGGTCAGCGTCGCCTTCTCCACCGCGCGTACATGCTCCGCCTGGCAGGGCAGCGCCATGATCCCGGCGCATTCCGGCTGGAACAGCAGCCGCGCCTCGCCCGTGGCACGATCCTCCGTCGTCACCAGCCGGCCCTCCAGCCCGCGGAAGACCGCCTCCGGGCCGACGTAAACCACCCGCGTTGCAGCAGACATGAAGGCCGCCCCGACCTTTGTTGCGCCGCAGCAAATCTAGGCCGAAAGCCGCCGCCGGCGCAAGCGCCCAGGAGACGAAGAGAACCGGCGCGATGCCTGGCGATTGACGGTTTGCTAGTGTTGCAGCTTCGATGCCTGCGTCCCGATCAGGCGCCGAAACCGCAACACATCGCTTTATGATGTCTGCCAGTGTTCCCGCTCCGACGCTTGGTTCCCAAGCGTCGGAGCGGGAACACTAACCGTCGGGGCGGACGCCCTCCACACGGCTGCCGCTGCGCAGCGAGGCGTGGACGAGCTGCACCAGCTCGCTCAACTCGAAGGGCTTGGCGAGGTAGTGGGCCGGATTCATGCCGTGCTCGGCCGCCCATTCGGGATCGCCGCTCATGAGGATGAGCGCGATGCCGAGCTCGCGAGCGGTCTCCGCCAGCCGCAGCCCGGTCTCGCCGGGGATGCGCGCATCGGTGATGACGAGGTCGATGGCGTGCCGCACCAGCACGTCGCGGGCGACCGAGACGCGGCGCGCCTTGCTGACGCGAAAATTCGCGGCGGCGAGTGCGCGCTCGATCACCTCGAGGATCGCGGGATCGTCGTCGACCACCAGGACATGCTTCGGTGTCACCGCACTGCAATCCAACTGCTGCTGCGTACTTGCTGCCGGCAACGCAAAGGCCATGCCAGTGCCCGAGTTTGCTGCAACGAGGGCGTTTGTACCGCCGCGCGCCCGGAGGCTGCCTGTTGTTTAATCAACAGCTCGGCCCCATCCTGCGCCAGCGGCGGCGTCCGGCGCTCCCGCGCAGGTGGAAAAGCCAAGTGCAGCAAGCGTTTCCGGCCGCGATCTGGCGATTGGCCCGGGCTTTGCAGCCGCATCGCCAGGAGCGGCAGCAAGACAGCGAGGAGCGGAAGCAATCGTGACCTTGCCGGTGATCGAGACGATCGGCGCAGCACTCCCGTTCGACGAAATGGGCGAGCCGGAGAACTGCCGCGCGCAGTATCAGCTCATCCAGCGCTGGATGGCGGAAATGCCGCCGGAGTTGCTGGGGCTGAAGCGGCGCGAGGCCGAGCTGCTCTTCCGCCGCATCGGCATCACCTTCGCGGTCTATTCCGAGGGCGGCGATCCCGAGCGGCTGATTCCCTTCGACATCATCCCGCGCGTGCTCGACGCCGCGGAATGGGAGCTGGTGTCGCGCGGGCTGCGTCAACGCGTGCGCGCGCTCAATGAATTCCTGCGCGACGTCTATCACGGACGCCAGATCCTGCGCGCCGGCCTGATCCCGCCGGAGCTGGTGCTGCACAATGCCGGCTTCCGCCCGGAGATGCAGGATTTCGAGCCGGCGCAAGGCGTCTACACCCATGTCGCCGGCATCGATCTGGTGCGGCTGGGCCCGCGCGACTTCACTGTGCTCGAGGACAATTGCCGCACCCCCTCCGGGGTCTCCTACATGCTGGAGAACCGCGAGGCGATGATGCGGCTCTTCCCGGACCTGTTCGCCCGCCACCGCATCGCGTCGGTCTCGCACTATCCCGAGGACCTGCTGGAGACGCTGCAATCGGTGGCGCCGCCGAACTGCGCCGGCGAGCCGCGCGTGGCGCTGCTCACGCCCGGTGCTTACAACAGCGCCTATTACGAGCACTCCTTTCTCGCCGACGAGATGGGCATCGAGATCGTCGAGGGGGTCGACCTGTTCGTCGACGACAACATCGTCTATATGCGCACCACCGAGGGACCGAAGCGCGTCGACGTGATCTATCGCCGCATCGACGACGATTTCATCGACCCCCTCACCTTCCGTCCGGACTCGCTGCTCGGCACGCCGGGTCTGTTCAACGCCTATCGCTCCGGCAATGTGACGCTGGCCAACGGCATCGGCGCCGGCATCGCCGACGACAAGGCGATCTATCGCCACGTGCCGGCAATGATCCGCTTCTACCTCGGCGAAGAACCGATCCTGCACAACGTCCGCACCTACAGCTGCGGCGACCGCGAGGACCTCGCTTATGTGCTCGAGCACCTCGCCGAGCTCGTGGTCAAGGAGACGCACGGTTCCGGCGGCTACGGCATGCTGATCGGCCCGCAGGCGACGCGCGAACAGCTCGCCGCCTTTGCCGACAAGCTGCGAGCATCGCCCGGGGACTACATCGCGCAGCCGACGCTTGCGCTCTCCACCTGTCCGACCTTCGTCGAGTCCGGCATCGCGCCGCGCCACGTCGACCTGCGGCCCTTCGTGCTGGTGGGCAAGGAGATCCGCGTCGTGCCCGGCGGGTTGACGCGCGTCGCGCTGCGCGACGGCTCGCTGGTGGTCAATTCGAGCCAGGGCGGCGGCACCAAAGACACCTGGGTCTTGGAAGGATAGAAGGGGCCTGACCATGCTGAGCCGCACGGCCGACGGCCTCTACTGGCTCGCGCGGCACATGGAGCGGGCCGAGAACGTCGCCCGCATCGTCATGGTCGGACACCGCATGTCGAGCATGGCGCGCTCGCTCGACAACCCCGGCAATGAATGGCATTCGACGCTGCTGGCCGCCGGCTGCGAACCAGGCTTCTTCGCCAAGCACGGCGAAGCGACGGCGCCGCTGGTCATCGATTATCTCGTGCGCGATCCCGACAACCCCTCGAGCATCTTCTCCTGCCTCGAGACGGCACGGCGCAATGCGCGCGCGGTGCGCACGGCGCTCACCGTCGACATGTGGGATGCTCTGAATGAGACTTGGTACCAGGCGCGCAGCAGCGCCCGCTTCGTTGCGCCGTCGGCCAATCTGCCGGAGCTGCTGGAATGGGTGAAGGAGCGCTCGCTGCTGTTCAACGGTGCCTATTCCAACACCATGCTGCGCAACGACGCCTATTATTTCACCCGCCTCGGCACCTTCATCGAGCGTGCCGACAACACCGCCCGCATCCTCGACGTCAAATATCACGTGCTGATGCCGCGGCACGAGGCGGTGGGCGGCGCGCTCGACTATTATCACTGGCAGGCGATCCTGCGCTCGGTCTCGGCGCTGCGCAGCTACCACTGGGTCTATCAGGACCGGTTGAAGCCCTGGCAGGTGGCGGAATTCCTGATCCTGCGCCCGGAGATGCCGCGCTCCCTGCTGAGCTGCTACGATCAGATCATCCGCACCCTGGAGCAGTTGGCCGAGGCCTATGGCGGCAAGCGCGGCGAATGCCACCGCATCGCCGGCGAGCTGCATGCCCGGCTGCGCTTCGGACGCATCCGAGACATCTTCCAGTCCGGCCTGCACGAATTCCTCACCGATTTCGTCGATCGCTCGGTGACGCTGGGCGATGCGATCAGCACGCTTTATCTGATGTAGCCGAGACGCGATGCGCCTGCACGTCCGACATCAGACCTCCTACCGCTACGACAATCCGATCGCGGCCGCGATCCAGACGCTGCGGCTGACGCCGCGCTCCTATGACGGGCTGCGCATCGTGCAGTGGCGGGTATGGAGCGACGCGCGGCGTGATTTCCCGGTCTTCGTCGACGGCTATGGCAACCTCACCCATTGCCACGCCGTCAACCAGCCGCACAGCTCGGCCGTGGTCTTCGTCGAGGGCGAAGTGGAGACCGCCGCCACCAGCGGCATCGTGCGCGGCACGCCCGAGCCGCTGCCGCCGCTGTTCTTCCTGCGCCGCACCAGGCTGACGGAGCCGGACGCGGCGATCGAGACGCTGGCTCGCCAGATCGCCCCGCAAGGCTCGGCGCTGAAGCAGCTGCATGCGCTGCTGAACGCCGTGCGCGACCGGCTCGACTATCTCCCGGGCGCGACCGACGCCGCCACCCCCGCCGCGGCCGCGCTCGCCGCCGGCGCCGGCGTCTGCCAGGATCATGCCCACCTCTTCATTTCGGCGGCGCGGCTGCTCGCCATCCCGGCGCGCTATATCGGCGGTTACCTGTGGACAGGGATGGAGTCGCGCGAGTATCAAGCGAGCCATGCCTGGGCCGAGGCCTTCGTGCATGATCTCGGCTGGGTGGGCTTCGATCCCGCCAACCGGATCTGCCCGACCGAGGCCTATATCCGCACCAGCGTCGGGCTCGATTACTGGTCGGCGGCGCCGGTGCGCGGGGTGCGGCGGGGCGCGGCGGCGGAGAGCCTGTCGGTCGCGGTGCAGGTGACCCAGGCGGGCGGCGACCAATAAGCCGGCGGCGGGAGAAACCGGAAGATGACGTATTGCGTCGGGCTCGATCTCAGGGACGGCCTCGTGCTCCTGTCGGACACGCGGACCAATGCCGGGGTCGACAACATCGCCACCTTTTCGAAGACCTATATCTTCGAGCGGCCGGGCGAGCGATTCATGGCGCTGCTCGCCGCCGGCAACCTCGCGCTGACCCAGGCCATCGTCAACCTGCTGCACGAAGGCATCGAGACCGGCGAGACGATCGAGACGCCGCTCTCGGTGAAGAGCATGTTCCGCGCCGCGCAACTCGTCGGCGAGGCGGTGCGGCGCACCTACCGCGTCGACGGCGCGGCGATGCAGGCGCAGAACGTGCAGTTCGACGTCTCCTTCCTGCTCGGCGGCCAGATCAAGGGCCGCTCGATGCGCCTCTTTCAGGTCTATGCCGCCGGAAACTTCATCGAGGCGACGGCGGACACGCCCTTCCTCCAGATCGGCGAGCACAAATACGGCAAGCCCATCCTCGACCGCGCGGCGCGCTACGACACCGACCTCTATGACGGGGTCAAGCTCGCCCTGGTATCGATGGATTCGACGCTGCGCAGCAATCTCACCGTCGGATTGCCGATCGACTTGCTGGTCTACCGCCGCGATGCGCTCAAGGTCGAACTCCGGCGCCGCATCACCGAGGACGACGAGTACTTCAAGATGATCCGCGAGCGCTGGTCGGAGGCGCTGCGCGAGGCCTATCGCGTCATTCCACGCCCGGATTGGGGCGGATGATGGCCGCCCGCCCGACCCGCGCCGACCTCGTGCGCGAAGCGCTGGCCGACGACATCATCTGCGGCCGGGTGCCGGCGGGCGCCAGGCTCGACGAGGCCAGCCTCGCCCGGCGCTTCGCCGTGTCGCGCACGCCGGTGCGCGAGGCGTTGCGCGAGCTGGCCGCCGCCGGCCTGGTGCGCAGCCGGGCGCATCGGGGCGCGGTCGCCGCGACCATCACCGAGGAGCGCGTCGCCGAGCTGTTCGAGGCGCTGGCCGAACTGGAAGCGGTCTGCGCCCGGCTCTCGGCGATCAAGATGGCGCCCGGCGAGCGCCGTCGCCTCGAGGAGCTGCATCGCCGCTGCGGCGATCTCGTGCGCTCGAGCCACAGTGACCTCTACCACGCCGCCAACGCCGATTTCCACGCCGCCATCCGCGGCGGCAGCCGCAACTCGGTACTGCAGGAGATGGTGGCGGATCTGCGCCGCCGCTTCGCGCCGTTGAGCCGCGCCCAGTTCCGCGGCCCCGGCCGGCTTGCCCAATCCTATGCCGAACACGACGAGATCGTCCGCGCGATCCTGCGCGGCAATGCGCAGCAGGCCTATCAGGCCGCCCGCCAGCATGCGCTCGGCATCCGCCGCTCCTTCGTCGACTATGCCGCCCGCTCGGTTGGCGGCGCCTGGGTCGCGGCCGAGTAGGCTCGCCCTCTCCGCCCGAGACACGGCACCGACGCCTTGACGCGGTCCGCCCGGTCTCCGCAAGCTCCCGTTCCGCGCGCAGGAGCAGGGAGCAAGCCGATGATCGAAGCTCAGGGCGTCGCTCGGAACGCGGTCCCCGCCGGCGCCTATCGGCCGCGGGGCCAGGCGCGGCTGCTCGCCACGCTGCTCGTGGCGGCGACGCCGAGCGTCGCGTCGGCGCAGCAGACGCACGCAACCCTGACCCTCTACAAGACCGCAAGCTCCGCCGCCTGCGGCGGCGACCAGACGGTATGGGTCGACCCAAAGACGCAGACCTACTACCTCAAGGGCAAGGGGCTCTACGCCAAGACGACGCCCGGCGGCTACAATTGCCGGCAGCAGGCCGAGGCCGCCGGCTACCGCGCGAGCGGCTCGCGCTGAGAGCGCACCGCGCGGACGGGTGTGCCAGAAGGCCGATGGAGGTCGAGGATGAGCAGCGAATGGCAATACCAGATCAGGATCGGTCTCGCCGATGACGCCGCCCGGAGGGCGCGCCGCGATCCCGGCGATCGCTCTCTCAAGCCGCTTGCGGACATTCTTTCCGCGCATCATGCGACCCTTAAATGTCAATTCGACGCCTTCGCCGAGTATGTCGCCGAGGCTGAGCAACGCGGCGCCGAGAATTACCCGCTCTATGCCTGGACCAAGGCGACAATCGAGCAGCCGGAAAAGAAGGCGAAGTACATAAAATCCTTCACAGTCTATTTGGACGGCCGCGACGTCTACGACCGGAAGGCGGCCGATGCGCTCGAAGCCGATCTGCGGCCGCTGGTCGGCGGTCCCTTGATCACGCGGCTCGCCAAGCACGACACCAATCCCGCCAACAACCCGCAGCCGCCGGCGCGCTTTCGCAAGTAGCCGCCGCGTCTCGACCGGCACGGATCGCCACGGCGCGCTTTCGCTTGTCGGCGCGGTCGCGAACAACTTATTATTGCTTCGATGGAAGTCCGGACGCTGGCGATCCGGACGCCGGGAGGGAGGGATCATGCGGCTCACACGAAGAGAGTTTGCCGGGGTTGCGTCCTGTGCGATCTGCGCGGCCACGGGACTGGTTGCGACCGGAGCGGCGGCGCAGGGTACGGCGCCCGCGGCGACCTCCGGCCTCAAGCGAAAGATCCTGTCGCAGATGGACGGCCCGATGCCGGGCTATGTGACCATCGTCGCAGAGGTGGAAATCGAGCCAGGCGTGATGGTGGCGCGGCACACCCATCCCGGCATCGAATCCGGCTATGTCGTCGAAGGCGGCATCGACCTCCCCATCCAGGGCCAGCCAACCCGCGCGTTGAAGCCGGGCGACGGCTTCCAGGTGCCCGCCGAGACGCCGCATGCCGGCGGCAGGAACGGCGACAAGATGACCAAGATCACCAGCACCTACGTCGTGGAAAAAGGCAAGCCGTTCGCGTCGCCGGCCTGATCGGCGGAGGGGCTCTGCTGCGTCACGGCGGCGCTACCGCCGGCGCAGATATTCCCGCCAGCCGCCGAAGGCTGAGATGTCCTTGGCACGCGCCGCCGCCGCCGCCTCGCACAGGAAGCCCTTGACCGCGCGCCCGTCGGCGAGCAGCACGGTGCCGACCGAGAGCGGCGGCGCGGTCTCGGCGACGAGCGTGCCGAGCGCCGCGGCGCTCATCGCCCAGAGTTCGATCTCGAAGGCGCTGCCGCCCGCGGCTTCGCGCAGCAGGCCCGGCCGCGCCGGCGCACCGTCGAGCAGGAACATGCGATAGGCCGGCGCGGTCCGCGCCCGTTCGAGGAGGTGCGCGCCGAGTTCGACCAGGCGGCCGTTGAGCGGCATGCCGGAGAGATGGGCACCGGCCACGGCGACGGCGATGCGGCCGTCCGGCGCGGATGCCGCCGCATCGGCCGGCGGCAGGCGGTGCGCCGTGGCGCCCAGCCTCAGATCGAGGCGGCGCTGAAAGGCCTCGCCCAGCGCGCAGAGCGCCCGGTCGCTGAAGGCCGGCGCGATGCAGGTGACGCCGAAGGGCAGCCCGTCGCGACGGAAGCCCGCCGGCAGCGCGACCGCCGCGAGGTCGAAGAAGTTGACGAAATTGGTGTAGCGGCCGAGCCGCGTGTTGCGGCCGACCGGATCGGCCTCGATCTCCGCCAGGCTGTAGATCGTCCCGGCGGTCGGCACCAGCAGCAGCTCGGCCCGCTGCCACAGCGCCTCGCTCTCGCGGCGCAGCGCCGCCAGCCGGTAGCTCGCCTTGAAGGCGTCGACCGCGCTGTGCCGTGCGCCGGCGGCGATGATCTCGCGCGTCACCGGCAGCAGCGCCTCGGGGGCGCGACCATAGAGCTCCTCGACTGCCGCCAGCCGCTCCGCCACCCAGGGACCGCCATACAGCAGCGCCGCGGCCGCGAAAAACGACGTGAGATCGGCCTCGATCCGCGTGCCGCCGAGCGCCTCGAGCGCGGCGGCGGCGTGCTCGAACAGCGCCGGCGCGTCGCTATCGCCGAAAAACTCGAGATCGGCCGCGCGCGGCACGGCGAAGCGGAAGGGTGTCGCCGGCGCACCCGCATCCGGCGGCATCCGGCGGGAAAACGGATCGGCCTCCTCATAGACGCCGCAGACCGCGAGCAGCGCCGCCGCATCCGCGGCGGTGAGCGCGAAGATCGAGACGCAGTCGAGCGAGCGGCAGGCCGGGACCACGCCGCTGGTGCTGATGCGGCCGCGCGTCGGCTTCAGCCCGACGACGTTGTTGAACGCCGCCGGCACCCGGCCCGAGCCGGCGGTATCGGTGCCGAGCGCGAAGCTCACCAGCCCCGCCGCCACCGCCACCGCCGAGCCCGAGCTCGACCCGCCCGGGATGTAGCGGGGATCGAAGGGGTTGCGCGGCACGCCGTAGGGCGAGCGGGTGCCAACCAGGCCGGTGGCGAACTGGTCGAGATTGGTCTTGCCCACCAGCAGCGCCCCGGCCTCGATCAGCCGCGCGACCGCGGGCGCCGTCGCCGCCGGCGCATAGGCAAAGGCCGGACAGCCGGCCGTGGTCGGCAGCCCCGCGACATCGATGTTGTCCTTGACCGCGAACGGCACGCCGAACAGCGGCAGCCGGGCCAGCAGGCTCGGATCGCGGGCAACCGCCGCATCGAGCGCCGCGGCGCGCTGGCGCAGCGCATCCTCGCCGACGCGGGCGATCCACACCTTGTCATCGCCGGCCGCGGCGAGCCGCGCCAGCACCTCTTGCGCCAGCGCCGCCGCCGACAGCTCGCCGGCGACAATGCGCCGGCGGAGGCTGCCGAGGTCGAAACTCATTGCTGCTGCCGTCAACCCGCCCTCTCCTGTTCGACACCCGCCTCGCGCGGGGCCGCTGCTTAACCCCTTGCAGGGTCGATGCCAACCGGCAGCGGTAGCGCTGCGACCATCACCGGCCCTCTCGCCGAAGCATTGCATACAATGAACGCAGCACTGCCTTTATTTTGGGCTCGCCCTCTTTCGCGGCAGACACTGGCGCGGCGAGCAGCGGCGTCGGGCTTTCCCGCCGCCCGACACGCTGCGGCGAGCCGCCGGCCATTTTGCACGCGGCCGCGCCGAAATGGCGATGCCGGCGCCAATTGGCATGGGGCTTGCGAGCCAAAGGGCGCTGGTCGCCGCCCGACGGGAGAGCGTCCTCGCGACAACAGAGGAGCACAAGATGGCTTTCACCAGGATTTCGCGTCGTCATCTGCTGCAGGGAACTGCGGCCATCGGGGCCGCCGGCGCCATTGCCGGCCTGTTGCCCGGCCGCCCGGCCTTCGCCGGCGACGTCGTCGTCGGCTTCATCTATGTCGGGTCGCGCGACGATTACGGCTACAACCAGGCGCACGCCCAGGGCGCGGCAGCGCTCAAGAAGGTGCCCGGGGTGAAGGTCGTCGAGGAGGAGAACGTCCCCGAGACGGATGCGGTCGAGAAGACCATGGAGTCGATGATCAATCTCGACGGCGCGACGCTGCTCTTTCCCACCTCCTTCGGCTATTACAACCCGCATGTGCTGAAGATCGCCGCGAAAGATCCCAAGGTCCGCTTCGAGCATTGCGGCGGCCTGTGGACCGAGAAGGACCCGAAGAACGCCGCGAGCTATTTCGGTTACATCGACGAGGCCCAATACGTCGCCGGCATCGTCGCCGGCCACACCAGCAAGACCGGCAAGCTGGGCTTCGTCGCCGCCAAGCCGATCCCGCAGGTGCTGCGCAACATCAACGCCTACACGCTCGGCGCCCAAACCGCCAATCCCAAGATCACCACGCAGGTCATCTTCACCGGCGACTGGTCGATGCCGGTGAAGGAGGCCGAGGCGGCCAACAGCCTGATCGACCAGGGCGTCGACGTCATCACCTGCCATGTCGACGGACCCAAGACGGTGGTCGAGACCGCGGCACGGCGCGGCATCATGGTGACGGGCTATCACTGCGACCAGTCGGTGCTGGCGCCCAAGGCGTATCTCACCGGCGCAGAATGGAATTGGGAGGGGCTCTATCCCAAATTCGGCAAGATGTTCATGGCCGGCGAGCCGATCCCGAACTTCTACCGCGGCGGCCTCAAGGAAGGGCTGGTCAAGGTGTCGGCCTATGGGCCCGCGGTCGGCGAGGCGGCGCGCAAGGCGGCCGATGATGCCAAGGCCAAGCTGATGGCCGGCGGCTTCGCCATCTTCAAAGGACCGATGACCGACAACAAGGGCAAGATGGTGATCGCCTCGGGCCAGGCGCACGGCCAGACGGACCCCGTGCTCGAGCGCATGGACTACCTGGTCGAGGGCGTGGTCGGTTCGACCTCCTGAGCCGGCGCCGACGGCGGCGCGGGCCATGGCGATTGCAATCGGCGACAAGCTGGCCGGCCGGGCCGCACTCGGCGACCGGCTGCGCCAGGCGGCGGAAGGCGTCGTCATCCCGACCCTTGCGCTCATCGCGGCGATGATCCTGTTCGGTATCTTTGTCGCGGTGTCGCGGGTCGATCCGCTCGAGCTCTATGCGGTGATGTATCGCGGCGCCTTCGGCACCTGGTTCTCCTGGCAGAACACGCTGACCCGCGCCGCGCCGCTCATCCTCACCGCGCTGTGCACCGCGCTCCCGGCGCAGCTCGGCATGGTGATCATCGGCGGCGAAGGCGCGCTCGTCATGGGCGGCCTCGCCGCCACCGCGGCGGCGCTGGCGCTGCCCGGCGCCCCGCCGCTGGCGGTGCAGCTCGCGATGGCGCTGGCCGGCATGACCGCCGGCGGCTTGTGGATCGCGCTTGCCGGGGGCTTGCGCCACTATCGCGGCGTCAACGAGACCATCTCGAGCCTGCTGCTGGTCTATATCGCCATCGCGCTGCTCAACCATCTGGTCGAGGGGCCGATGCGCGATCCCGCCAGCCTCAACAAGCCGTCGACGCGGGCGATCGGCGCCGCCAACATGATCGGCTCGATCCCCGGCACCGATATCCATTGGGGGCTGGTCTTCGGCATCATCGCCGCCGTGCTCGCCTATTTCCTGGTCTATCGCACCACCTTCGGCTTCGCCGCGCGCATTGCCGGCGGCAACATGCGCGCCGCCAAGGTGGTCGGGCTCGCGGTCGGACGGCTGGTGCTGGCGATGTGCTTCCTCGGCGGCGCCGCGGCGGGGCTCGCAGGCATGATCGAGATCGCCGCCGTCCACGGCCGCGCCAACGGCAACCTCGCGGCCGGCCTCGGCACCACCGGCATCCTCGTCGCCTTCCTCGCCCGCCACAACCCGCTGGCGGTGATCCCGGTCGCCGTCCTGCTTGGCGGCATCGGCGCCAGCGGCGGGCTGATCCAGCGGCGTCTCGGCCTGCCCGACGCCTCGGTCATGGTGCTGCAGGGGATCATCTTCCTGATGGTGCTGGCGAGCGACGCGCTCTACGGGCGCATCCGCTTCTTCGCGCCGAGAGGAGGCTGAGCATGGCGGTAGCGGCGGCCGCCGGGACGGCGCTGGGCTGGTGGGGCGTGCCGCTCGGGGTCGTCGCCGGCGCGGTGCGGGTCAGCACGCCCTTCCTCTTCGTCAGCCTCGGCGAGTGCCTGACCGAGCGCAGCGGGCGCATCAACCTCGGCCTTGAAGGCACGCTGGTGATGGGCGCGATGACCGGCTACGGCGTCTCCTATCTCACCGGCTCGCCCTGGCTCGGCGTGCTGGCGGCGGGGCTCGTGGGCGCCGTCTTCGGCGCGACCCATGCCGCCTTCTGCAGCCTGCCGCGGGTCAACGACATTGCCATCGGCATCGCCCTCATGCTGTTCGGCATCGGCCTCGCCTTCTATATCGGCAAGCCGCTGATCGAGCCGCAGGCCGCGATGCTGCCCTCGATCAATCTCGGCTGGTGGAGCAGCGTGCCGCCGCTGCGCGATGCGCTGCGCGTCAACGTGCTTTTCCTCATCGGCGTGGTGCTGGCGCCGGCGCTGGTCTGGGGGCTGAAAAACACGCGCTGGGGGCTCATCCTGCGCACCGCCGGCGAAAGCGCCGATGCGGCGCTGGCGCTGGGCTATTCGGTCAATCTCATCCGCCTCGGCGCGACCATGGCCGGGGGATTCCTCGCCGGCATCGGCGGTTCCTTCCTGTCGCTCTACTACCCCGGCAGCTGGAACGAGCGGCTCTCCAGCGGCCAGGGCATCACCGCCGTGGCGCTGGTGATCTTCGCGCGCTGGGACCCGATGCTGTGCTTCTGGGCCTCGATCCTGTTCGGCGGCGCGGGCGCGTTCGGCCCGGCGCTCCAGTCGGTGGGCGTGACCGAAGGCTACTACCTGTTCAACGCCGCGCCCTACATCCTGACCTTGCTGATCATGATCATCACCTGCTCGCCGCGGCGCACGCTGACCGGCGCCCCGGCGGAACTGTCGATCACGCGTAGCTAGGAGGAAGCGAGCATGAGCGGCCTCGGCGGCCTCAACAAATCGCCCAAGGGGGTGGTCATCGGCCTGGTGCAGCTGCACTTGCCGGTAATCGTCGGCCCGGCCGACATCGCGGCGCAGACCGCGAAGATCTGCGCCATGGTGGCGAAGGCCCGGCGCGGCACGCCGTCGATGGATATCGTGGTCTTTCCGGAATACGCGCTGCACGGGCTTTCCATGGATACCAACCCGGAGATCCTGTGCCGGCTCGACGGGCCCGAGGTTGCGTCCTTCAAGCGCGCCTGCCGCGACAACCGCATCTGGGGCTGCTTCTCGATCATGGAAGCCAATCCTGACGGCAATCCCTGGAACAGCGGCCTCGTCATCGACGATGCCGGCGAGCTGCGCCTCTATTACCGCAAGCTCCATCCCTGGGTCCCGGTCGAGCCCTGGGAGCCCGGCGATCTCGGCATTCCCGTCTGCGATGGGCCGAACGGCAGCAAGCTGGCGCTCATCATCTGCCATGACGGCATGTTCCCCGAGATGGCGCGCGAAGCCGCCTACAAGGGCGCCGAGATCATGCTGCGCACCGCCGGCTATACCGCGCCGATCCGCCACGCCTGGCGGGTCAGCAACCAGGCCAACGCCTTCGGCAATCTGATGGTGACCGCCAGCGTCTGCATGTGCGGCAGCGACGGCACCTTCAATTCGATGGGCGAGGCGATGATCTGCAATTTCGACGGCACGGTGATGGTCGAGGGCGGCGGATTCCCCGACGAGATCGTGACCGCCGAGGTGCGCCCGGATCTGGTGCGCGAGGCGCGCGAGGGCTGGGGCGTCGAGAACAACATCTATCAGCTCGGCCACCGCGGCTTCGTCGCGGTCCGGGGCGGCGCCGGCGACTGTCCCTACACCTACATGCGCGACCTCGTCGCCGGCCGCTACCGCCTGCCCTGGGAGGAGCGCGTCGCGATCACCGACGGCACCTCCTGCGGCTTCACCCTCCCCAACCGAGCCTATCGCGGAGGTCGTCATGGCTGAGCGCTACGTCCCGGCCGATCCCTATCCCTGGCCCTATAACGGCAAGCTCGCGCCGGCGAACACGGCGCTGATCATCATCGACATGCAGACCGATTTCTGCGGCATCGGCGGCTATGTCGACAAGATGGGCTACGATTTGTCGTTGACCCGGGCGCCGATCGAGCCGATCAAGCGCGTGCTGGCGGCGATGCGCACCAAGGGCTTCCACATCCTGCATACCCGCGAGGGGCATCGCCCCGACCTCGGCGACCTGCCCGAGAACAAGCGCTGGCGCTCGCGCCGGATCGGCGCCGGCATCGGCGATCCCGGTCCCTGCGGCCGCATCCTGGTGCGCGGCGAGCCCGGCTGGGAGATCATTCCCGATCTGGCGCCGCTGCCCGGCGAGCCGATCGTCGACAAGCCAGGCAAGGGCTCGTTCTGCGCCACCGACCTGGAGCTGATGCTGCGCCTCAAGGGCATCGAGAACATCGTGCTCACCGGCATCACCACCGATGTCTGCGTCCATACCACGATGCGCGAGGCGAACGACCGCGGCTTCGAATGCCTGCTGCTACAGGATTGCTGCGGCGCCACCGACAAGGGCAACCACGACCACGCCGTCAAGATGATCAAGATGCAGGGCGGCGTGTTCGGCGCGGTCTCCGACAGCAAGGCCTTCCTCGAGGCCTTCGCCTGATGCCCGTCGCCGGGGCGCTCGGCATCGAAGCGGTCGCCATGACCAAGCGCTTTGGCGACTTCGTGGCGCTCGACGACGTCTCGCTCAAGGTCGCGGCTGGCAGCTTTCACGCGCTGCTCGGCGAGAACGGCGCCGGCAAGAGCACGCTGGTCAAATGCATCATGGGCTATTACCGCCCCGATCAGGGCGCGGTCATCGTCGGCGACCGCGAGCGCAGCATCGACAATCCCCGCGCCGCCCACGCGCTCGGCCTCGGCATGGTCTATCAGCATTTTACCCTGGTGCCGGCGATGACGGTGGCGGAGAACCTGGTACTGGCGCGCGCCGAGCTGCCCGCCATCGTCGATTGGCGGCGCGAGAGCGAGGCCCTCGAGGGGTTTCTGGCGCGCATGCCGTTCCGCGTGCCGCTCGACGTCAAGGTCTCGGCGCTCTCGGCGGGCGAGCGGCAGAAATGCGAGATCCTGAAGCAGCTCTATCTCGAGCGCCGGCTGCTCATCCTCGACGAGCCGACCTCGGTGCTGACGCCGCCGGAGGCCGACGAGATGCTGGGCCTGCTGCGCGGCCTCAGCGATCGCGGCGAGATCACGGTGCTGATGATCACCCACAAATTCCGCGAAGTGATGGCGTTCGCCGACGAGGTCACCATCCTGCGCCGCGGCCGGCTTGCGGCGCAGGGCAAGGTCGCCGATCTCACCCCGGATGACATGGCGCGCAGCATGATCGGCGCGGAGGAGCTGACTGCGGCGCCGGCGCGCCTCGACCGGCGCGGCGAGGCGCGGCTCGAGATCCGGCACCTCGCGGCGCTCGACGATGGCGGCCAGCCGGCGGTGCGCGATCTTTCGCTCTCGGTTCATGCCGGCGAGATCGTCGGTGTCGCCGGCGTCTCCGGCAACGGCCAGCGCGAGCTGGTCGAGGTGCTGGCGGGGCAGCGCGAGGCGAGCGCGGGCGAGATCCGCATCGGCGGCGAGGCCTATCACGCCACGCGCGACGAGATGCGCCGCCACAAATTCTCCTGCCTGCCGGAGGAGCCGCTGCGCAACGCTTGCGTCGGCCGCATGAGCGTCGCGGAAAACCTGGCCTTCCGCGAGTTCGACCGCCCGCCTTTCGCGTTCGGCGGCGTCTGGCTGCGCAAGAGCCGCTTCCGCGAGGAGGCCGAGGGCAAGATCCGGCGCTATCGCATCAAGACGCGTTCTCCGGAGACGCCGGTAGGCATGCTGTCGGGCGGCAACGTGCAGCGTACCGTGCTGGCGCGCGAGCTCGGCGAGCGGGTCGAGGTGATGATTTCGGCCAATCCCTGCTTCGGCCTCGATTTCTCCGCGGTGGCGCAGATCCACGCCGAGATCATCGCGGCGCGCAACCGCGGCGCCGCCGTGCTCCTGGTCAGCGGCGACCTCGACGAAATCCTCGAGATTGCGGACCGGATCGTGGTCATGTTTAATGGCCGGCTAGTGCACGAGACGCCGGCAGGCCGGGCCGATCTCGTCGAGATCGGCCGCCACATGGCAGGACATTGACCGGGAACATCGACAGCGTGACAGACAAGGCCGTGATCCTGCCGCAGGCGCTGTCGCGCGACCCTGCCGGCCTCGCGTGGCAGCCGTTCCGCGCCGGCATCGAGGTGTCCTGGCTCTATCGCAACGGCGATCACGGGCCGGCCGCCGCCTTCCTGCGCTATGCGCCGGGCGCCGGCGTGCCGCATCATCTCCATGCCGGCTACGAACATGTGATGGTGCTTCAGGGCTCGCAGAGCGACCACAACGGCCGCCACAGCGCCGGGGCGCTGGTGATCAATCCCCCCGGCACCAGCCACGAGGTGGTCAGCGATGAAGGCTGCATCGTGCTCATCATCTGGGAGCGGCCGATCATCCTTACGCCGGCCCCAGCGGGCTGAGCGCGGTAGAGCGGAATCCCGCTCTAGCCCGGCAGCCCCGCGATCTTGGCGCTGTCCTCCCAGAGCCGCCGCGCCGCCGCATCGTCCTGCGCCGCGGCGGTGGGCGTCGCCGGGCGGCTCTTGGCGAAATAGCCGCCCGTGGTGCCGGCCACCTCCGGCGAGGTCGCGAGATAGACGATGGTCTCCGCGCCCTTCTCCGGCGAAATCGCGAAAAAATTCTTGGCAACACCGATGCCGAGCCGGATGAGACCGCCGTTATTGTCGCCGAAACGAGTGGCGACGAAGCCCGGATGCAGGCAATTGGCGGTGACGCCGGTGCCGGCGAGACGGCGTGCCAGCTCGCGGGTGAACAGGATGTTGGCGAGCTTGGAGCGGCCATAGGCAGTGAAGCCGCGATAGTTTTGCTCATATTGCAGATCGCTGAAATCGAGCGTGTTGCCGCGATGCGCGGCCGATGCGACGCTGACGATGCGCGAGGGCGCGGCCGCGGCCAGGCAATCGCGCAGCCGGTTCGACATCAGGAAATAGGCCATGTGGTTGAGCGCGAAGGTACGCTCGAGCCCGTCGGCGGTGACGCGGCGCCGGCTGAACATGGCACCGGCATTGTTGACCAGCACGTCGATGCGCGGCTCGGCGGCGGCGATCTCGGCCGCGAGCCGCTCCATCTCCGCGAGCAGCGACAGATCGGCGTAGCGGATGGCGAGCTGTGCCCCCGGCACGCGCTGCCGGATGCGCGCGAGCGCCGTCTCGCCGCGCGCGGGATCGCGGCCGATGAGCACCAGCCGCGCGCCCTGTGCGGCGAGCCGCTCGGCGGCGATGAGGCCGATGCCCGAGGTCGCACCGGTTATGACGCAGACCTTGCCCTGCATCGTGACGTCTCCTTCAGCCGGCGGCATCGCTCATCCTAGCGCGTTTTTGCAGCGTGCGCTCACGGTAGAGGATATAGAGGCCGCTGCCGATGATCACCGCCGCACCGACCCAGGTGCCGAGATCCGGCCATTCGGCAAAGACGACATAGCCGATGATCGCCGCGCCGAGGAGCTGGGCATAGTTGAACGGCGCGATCACCGCCGCCGGTCCCCATTCCAGCGCCTTGACGATGAAATAGTGGCCGAAGCCGCCGAAGATGCCGAGGCCGATGAACAGCAGCAGGTCGAGCAGCGACCGCGGCGTCTGCCAGACGAACGGCACCGCGAGGCTGGCGAGGACGAAACCCACCAGGGCGATATAGGTGTTGGAGGTCTCGGCAGAATCGCGCGCGGCGAGGCTGCGCGTCAGCAGCTGATAGAACGCGTTGCAGGCGGCGCTGATCAGCACCAGGAACGAGGCGAGATGTACCACCCCCGCGCCCGGCCGCAGGATGATCAGCGCGCCGATGAACCCGGCCACCACCGCCGCCCAGCGCCGCGGACCGACCGGCTCGCCCAGCATGACGAAGGAGAGCGCGGTGATCATCAAGGGCGAGACGAAGCTGATGACCGCCGCGGTAGGCAAATCCGTATAGTGGAGCGCGGTGAAATAGACGCCGGTCGCGGTCACCAGCAGCGCCGAGCGCAGCACCTGGATGCCGAGCCGCTGGGTGTAGAACAGGCGGACGCCGCGACGCGGAAAGAAAGCGACGATCATATAGGCGAAGTGGCCGGCATAGCGCGCCCAGACGATCTCCACCGTCGCATAGCTGCGCCCGAGATATTTCGCCGAGGCGTTGAGGCACGGGATGAGCGCCATCGCCAATGCCATATAGAGCACGGCCCGGCCGATATTGTGTCCACGCGCCACGCGACGATGTCCCGGAAGTTCCGCTCGCCGGCCAGCTTAGGGCGCCGGACCAGGATTCACCACCGAGGCACCGGGATGACGGAGAAAAATTGCACTCTATCTTCGCGCTCTGAGCGTCATCTCCGCGCTCTGCGCGTCCGCGTGGCCAATCTTCGCTGGCGACGCGATCTTCATAGCGACGCGGCGAGCGCCGGCGCTCACGCCAGCGCCATCACCGTGGTCCGCACCGTGTCCCACGCAGCTTGGCTCGATGCCGCCAGCACCGGCCGGTCGCTGATGCGGGGATCATAGGGCGTGCCGTCGAAAAAGCCGGCGATGCCGCCGGCCTCGGCCACGACCAGCATGCCGGCCGCGTGGTCCCAGGGCAGCGAGCGCGAATGCAGCGAGAAATGCGCGCGGCCGAGTGCGAGGGCGCTGTATTCGAGCGCGCTGCTGCCGAGATTGCGCACCGCCGCGATGCGGCCGCTATCGGCGAGCGCCTTGGCGGCGCGCGGACCGGCGGCGGTCCGGCCGTAGGCGGCGCCGACCATGCGCCCGGGCGCCGCCTCGCGGTCGACCGCGAGCCGCCTTCCCTCGCTCCAGGCGCCGCTGCCGCGTTCGGCCAGCACCATGCCGGCGCCGAGCGGATCGTAGATCCAGCCGGCGCGGACCTCGGCGCGTTCGACCAGCGCCAGGATCACGGCGAAGCCGGGCTCGCCGCGGGCGAAATTGCCGGTGCCGTCGATCGGGTCGATGACCCAGACCGGCGCGTCGCCGACGAGCAGATCGAGCCGCGCCGGATCCTGTGCCGCCCCCTCCTCGCCCAGCACCACCGATCCCGGCAGCGCGTCCCGCAATCGCGCCTCGAGCAGCCGCTCGGCCTCGGTGTCGGCGATGGTGACGTAGTCGCCCGGCTTCTTCTCGCGGATGTCCTCCTGGCGCAACTGGCGGAAGCGCGGCAGGATCGCGACCTCGGCGGTCTCGCGGATGAAGCCGGCGATGGTCTCGGCATCGAGCATGCCGCTTCCTAGCCGATCGCGGCGGGCAATTCACGGGAAAAACGCCGCCAGCGCGGATCGCCGCCGCGGTTGTGCTTGCCGCGCCAGCGCCTATATGGCTGCCGACGGCGGGGCGCGGGCGAGGTGCTCATGGCGAGCGAGGTCGATGTCATCGTGGTGGGCGCCGGCGCGGCCGGGATCGCCGCCGGACGGCGTCTGGCCGAGACCGGCGTGTCGGCGCTCATCCTCGAGGCGCGCGACCGCGTCGGCGGCCGCGGCTGGACGGTGCCGACCGCGCTCGGCCATGCCGTCGATCTCGGCTGCGAATGGCTGCATTCGGCGGACAGCAATCCCTGGACGGTGATCGCGCGCGAGATGGGCTTCGCCATCGACCAGCGGCTGCCGGATTGGCGCAGCCGCATCGCCGCCCGCTTCGGCGAGGCGGCGCAGGCCGAATGGCTGGCCGCCCAATCCGCCTATGAGGCGCGCTTCGACGCCGCCGCCGCGCGCGGCGAAGACGCGGCGGCGAGCACGCTGCTCGTCCCCGGCGAGCGCTGGAACGGGATGATCGACGCGATCAGCACCTGGGCCAACGGGGTCGAACTCGACCGTCTATCGATCCTGGATCATGCCCGCTACGCCGACAGCGGCGTCAATTGGCGGCTGCTCGCCGGCTATGGCGCGCTGATGACCGCCTATGCGGCGGCGCTGCCGATTCGTCTCGGCACCATCGTCGAGGCGATCGACCATGCCGGCGCCGAGATTGCCGTCGCCACCAGCCGCGGCGTGCTGCGCGCGCGCGCGGTCATCGTCACCGTGCCGAGCAACGTACTGGCGGCGGAGGCCATTCGCTTCACCCCGGCGCTGCCCGACAAGCTGGCCGCCGCCCACGGCCTGCCCCTTGGCATCGCGAACAAGCTGTTTCTGGCGATTGCAAAGGGCGCGGAGGAGTTTCCGGTCGATCGCCATGTGCTCCGCCACACCGACCGCACCGCCACCGGCGGCTACCTGCTGCGGCTGCATGGCTGGCCGATGATCGAGGGCTATTTCGGCGGTCGACTCGCGGCCGATCTCGAGCGCGCGGGACCGCGGGCGATGACCGAGTTCGCCCTTGACGAGCTTGCCGGCGTCTACGGCACCGGCATCCGGGACCGGCTGTCCTTCGTCGCCGCCTCCGCCTGGGTCGGCGACCGCTTCGCGCGCGGCTCCTATTCCTACGCGTTGCCCGGCCATGCCGGCGACCGCGCGGTACTGGCGGCGCCGGTGGACAACCGCCTGTTCTTCGCCGGCGAAGCCTGCTCCGCCCGGGATTTTTCCACCGCGCACGGCGCCTATCGCACCGGCCGGGCGGCGGCCGAGGCGGTGCTCGCATCGCTCGCGGGCCGGGCCCCCGCCGGCTGAAAATTCGCGCGCGGCGTCAGAGAGCGTCTATCTCCCGAGATGACCAAAGTGCTACAATGACGGGCGATCCGGAACGCCATCGCACTTGCTGCTGACCGGAACGAGCAGTGGCGGCGTTCCGTTGGCTGAAAGCGGGGGAAGATCATGACCAGTCTCGCTACCGGCGCGCCCGCCAGACCGCGGCAGCGGCGCCGGACCATCGTCGTCGACGGCCCTCATCCGATCGACGTCTATGTCGGCGCCCGCATCCGGCTCCAGCGCGTGATGCGCGGCCTGACGCAGAGCGAGCTGGCCGAGCTGGTCGGCATCAGCTTCCAGTCGGTGCAGAAATACGAGCGCGGCGAGAACCGGGTCAGCGCCAGCCGGCTGCACGAATTCTCCGCCGCGCTGGGCGTGCCGGAGCAGTTCTTCTTCGATGGGGTCGGCGGCGACACGGCCGCGCCGGCCGAGGCGGCGCCCGACCACGCGATCTCGGCGAGCGAGGGCAAGGAACTGCATCGCCAACTCGCCGCGGTGATGTCGCTGGAGGACAAGCGGCTGCGCGGCCTCATCCTTCAGTTGCTGAAGCTGCTGACGGAGCTGCACCCGCCGCGACCCGCCGGCGGCGCGACGCCGCCAGACGAGACCTAGGCGCGGACTTCTCGTCCGACCCCGGGGACTTGCAATTCCGTCGTCGCCGCTTATTTTCCCTGCGTCACTTCGCTTTGGCTCGGCCTCGTCACTTCGCTCCTTTGCTGGGCCTCGACCCGGTCCCTACCAAACGACATTGACCCGTCGCGCAGCCGCGCGGCGGCCTATCATCTATGGAGACGACGTTTGTCTAGCGGCACTGTGAAATGGTTCAATACCACCAAGGGCTATGGCTTCATCGAGCCCGACGACGGCGCCAAGGATGTGTTCGTTCACATCTCGGCGGTGAGCCGGTCGGGGATCGGCAGCCTGCATGAAGGCCAGCGCGTGAGCTTCGAGCTCGAGAGCGGCCAGCAGGGCAGGGTCTCGGCGATCAATCTGAAGCAGATCTGATCCGTTCGCACATGATCGGCGGGGCGGCCACCGGCCGCCCCGCCCTTTTCATGTCCGCGGCGACCCGCCCGGGCGGCTTGCGCCGGCGCGGCGCGGCACGCGATAGTGCGCCGCCAAGGGAGGCCGACATGGACGAAATGCACGAGCGGCTGCGAATCCGCGAGGTGGTCGAGAACTGGGTGCTGTGGCGCGACGCCGGCGACTGGGAGCGCTTCCGCACCGTCTGGCACGAGGATGGCTGGATGATGGCCACCTGGTTCCAGGGACCGGCGGAACGCTTCATCGAGGTGAGCCGCGACGGCTTCGAGCGCGGCGTCAACATCCTGCATTTTCTCGGCGGCAGCACCATCGATGTCAGCGAGCACCGCGCCATCGCCCAGACCAAGATGCAGATCATGCAGCGCGCCGCGGTCGACGGCGTGCCGTGCGACGTGGTCTGCACCGGCCGCTTCTACGATTTCTTCGAGCAGCGCCGGGGACGCTGGGGCGTGGTGCTGCGTCAGCCGATCTACGAGAAGGACCGGCTCGATCCGCTCGATCCGGCCGCGACGCTGGCGCTCGACGCCAAGCTCCTCGCCGACTACCCCGAGGGCTACCGCCACCTGGCCTATCTCCAGCACAAGAGCGGCTTCACGGTGAAGCGCGACATGCCGGGTCTCAAGGGCCCGGCGGTGGAGCGGCTCTATCACCAGGGCAAGGCCTGGCTTCAGGGCGATCCCCTGCCCGCCCGCTGATCGTCCGCCCGCGCCGCTGGCGCGCCGCCGTGGATAGGGCATAATCCGGGGCGCGCCGGCCAAGGGGGAAGCAATGGGACCATCACGGGGAGCGCGTGCCGTCGCACTGATGCTCGGGGCAATTCTGGGCGGCTGCACCGCAAGCCAGGGCGGCGGCGCCGACAAGCCCGGCGAGGCGGCGGCGACCGAGGCGCCGCGCGTCGAAGTGCCGCCGGGAACCGCGCTGCCGGCCGGCTATCGCATCGACAGCAGCCGGTCGCTGATCCTTGGCGACGGCGAGACCTGGACCGGGCGGCTCGACTATTCCGCCGCCGGCTCGGCCGACGACGTCTTCGATTTCCTGCGACGCGAAATGCCGAAATTCGGCTGGGCGGAGATCTATGCCGTGCGCTCCGAGGTCGATCTCCTCGGCTTCGCCTCGGCGGCGACCGGCCGCGTCGCCAATATCCGCATCGAGCGCGGTTCGATGCTCGACGGCACCCGCGTCGACATGATCGTCTCGCCGGCGACCGCCGCGAGCAAGCCGGCGCCTGCTGCCCGTACCCGGCCGCCGCCGGCGCACTGAGAGCCGATCCGGAAGACCGTTGCCGGCGCCACGCCGGCGCCGCAGTTTTGCCTAAAATTCCGCTAAAACACCGGCGAACGTTATCAATCGCTTAAAGCGAACATGCCTAGAGTTGTCGCCTGTGACGCGTTGCGGATGAGGCCACGAGATGTCGCTGATCTCGCTCCATGCACCGTTGCCAGTATCGATTTTCCAGGGCGTCAAGAGCGCCCTCGCCCGTGTCCCTCGCGGCCTGCGGCTGCTGGCGGCCGCCGGCATGCTGGTCGCGGCAGGGTATCAAGTCTGGGTCGCGCTGCAGACGCCGGCGCAATCGATCCGGTACGCGCTGACCGCCGCCGGAGAGGACGCCGCCGGCATGCCCTGGACGCGCAACGGCGAGGAGATCCGGCTCGCGCTGGCGCGGCATTTCGCGGGCCGGAATGCCCGTGTCGAGCCGTCGCGATTTCCGGCGGAGGTGGCGGTCGTGCTCGACGGGCTCGATCGCGCCACCTGCCTCGAGGCGCGCACGCTGACGCGGCGCATCGAAGGCAACGTGGTCATCGCCCTCGACGGCTATGGCTCCGCCACCGACTGCGGCGAGCGGAACGCGATGACCTGGCACATCCTGCCGTAAGCGAGCGCCCTCAGCCGCTCGCCGGCGCGCGACCGACCAGCAGCGTGCGGAGCGCGAGGCCGAGCAGCCCGAATCCGAGAATGATCGCCGCCATCGGCAGCGCGCTCGCGCTCTGCAGCGCCCCCACCAGCGCCGCCGCGGCGGCGGCCAGCGCGAATTGCAGCACGCCGAGCAGCGCCGAGGCGACGCCTGCGGTCAGGCGGTGCGGCGCCATGGCGAGCGCCACCGAATTGGGCGTGACCACGCCGACGCAGGCGACGTAAAGGAACAGCGCGGCGGCCAGCCCTGCCGGGCCCGCCCACCCCGTCGCCGCCGCGGCCAGCAGCAGCACCCCGGCCGCGACCTGCACCAGATTGGCGGCGACGAGCAGCACATCGGCGCTGCGATGGCGCAGCAGCCGATGATTGAGCCGCGAGGCGAGCGCGATGCCGAAGGCGTTGGCGCCGAACAGCCAGGCATAGGCCTGCGGCGCCAGATGGTGGAGGGTGATGAAGACGAAGGGCGAGCCGGCGATATAGGCGAACATGCCGGCCATGCTGGCGGCGCCGGACAGCGCGTAGCCGAGATACCGGCGATCGAGCAGCAGCCGCAGATACCGTGCCGCCACCGAGCCGAGCGCCAGCGATCGTACGCTCTCCGGACGATGCGTCTCCGGCAGCCGCAGCCAAACCGCGACCAGGCAGGCGAGGCCGAAGGCGGCCAGCACCCAGAAGATCACCGGCCAATCGAACCACAGCAGCAGATATCCCCCGATCAGCGGCGCGAGGATCGGCGCCAGCCCCATCACCACCATCAAGGCGGTGAAGATGCGCGCCGCCTCCTGGCCGACGAAGAGATCGCTGACCACCGCCCGGGCGACCACCGCGCCGGCGCAGGCGCCGATCGCCTCGAGAAAGCGCAAGCCCGCGAGCGTGCCGATATCGGGCGCCAGCGCGCAGCCGATCGACGCGCCGATATAGAGCACCAGCCCGACATAGAGCGACGGCTTGCGGCCATAGCGGTCGGCGATCGGACCATAGAACGCCTGACCGAGCGCGAAGCCCAGGAAGAACGCCGCCAGCGTCCACTGCACATGCGCCGCGTCGGTGGCGAAGACCCGCTGCAGCCGCGGCATCGCCGGCAAGTACATGTCGGTCGCCAGCGGCGCAAAGGCGCTGAGCCCGCCCAGGATGAAGACGAGCTCGGCGCGCCGGGGCGCGACGGAGGGAGAAGGCGGGAGATCGCTCAGAGGCCGGTTCCGCGCAGGCGGGGAAATTGGAATCGTTCCAAACCGTAGAACGCAGGGCGCCGCCGCGCAACCCCCGTCGGCGCAGGTCAGCCGCTTTCCGATGGCAAGGCCGGGAATTGCAGCGCCAGCGCGCCCAGCACCGCGGCGAAGGGCAGCGGGACGAGCAGGCCCGGATGGCGCGGCGCCAGCGCGCCCGCGAGCATCGCGCCGGCCAGATAGGTCGAGAACACCGCGCTCTGCCGCCACGCGTCGAACGACAGAGGCTGGCGGCGCCGCGCCGCGGCGACCGCCGTCGTGATGATGGCGGCAAGCGTGCTGGTGAAGACCACGGTGGGGATGCCGGGAAGATTGACCTGCCGCGCCGCGACGATCTGCAGCCCCATGCCCAGCGCCGAGAGCAGGATCAGCGGATAGACGAGCCCGTCCGCGACCGGCCGGGCGGTGGCGCACCACAGCGCCACGAAGAGGCCAAGGCACAGCGCCTCGAGCCCGAGCACCGCCGCCAGCGCGCGCGCATCACGGCTTTCGCCCGCCGCCAGCGCGCCGGCGACGACCCCCAGAGCGAAGCCGAGCAGCGCCGCCGCCGCATGCGCCGCCGCCGGCCCCTGTCTCTGCCCGAGTGCGAGCCCGAGCAGCGCGGTGTTGCCGGTCATCGCCGAGGTGAATACCTGGTCGAGGATGAGAAAGCTCAGCACGTCGCTGCTGGCCGAGGCGAAGGCGAGCAGCGCCAGCGTCATCTCGCGGCGCCCGAACCCCCATCCCGGCGCGACGCTCTCGGCCATGGCGGCGCTCTCCCAAGCGGGCCGCGCTCAGTCGCGACCGCGTTCGAAGTTGACGACCAGCAGGATCATGCTCACCTCGCTGCCATCCTCCGACAGCGGCAGCAGTACGTTCCCGCAGCGCCTGAGATCGCGCTCCGGCCCGACATAGGGCGGGGCGCGCGACAGCGGTGCCTTGCTCAGCACCACCTCTTCGCAATTGCTCCAGACGACGCTGCCCCTGTCTTTGCCCGGCACTTGCGAAAAGCGCAAGCCGGTGTAGTCGCGGGCGATAATGGCGCGTATCTCGGTGCCGATCAGCCGGTAGCGGAAATCGAGCGGTGCCGGCAGCACGTCGATCAGCATGAGATAGGCCAGCAGTTGCGGCATCTCGACGGGATCGATGTCGCGCCGCGCCGGCATCGAACGGCCGGCCAGCTTGCTCTGCCAATAGGCAAAGGCCTCCTTGAGGCGCGGCGCGGGGAGCATGGAGGGGTCGAACATGGGCGTCATCGGGAACGGAGCATAATCCCTTATGGTCTCGCCCCACCATGGGAGAGAGAGGTTCATGCCGCGTTCCGGGCAACGCCTCGATCGGCGCGCCGGGCACAACTTGAGCTGGCGAACCCGTCCGCCGCCTCAATGTCCCTGGCTCGACGGCGGCGGAGGCGCCACCACCTTGCGCATCAGCGGCACCATGGCGGTGGCGACGACGAAGCAAAGCGCGATCGTCAGGAAGGCGTCGGAATAGGTATCGACCTGCGCCTCGCGCCAGGCAAGCGACCACAACCGCCGCATCGCCGCCGCCTCGCCATGGAGCGCGTCGCCGCCGAGCGCCAGGGCGTAGGCGGCGCCGAGCCGGTGCAGCGCCGCCACCATGGCGGCATTCGTCGTGTTGAGATGCTCGGCGAGCCGCAGGAAATGCAGGTTGGTACGATCGTTCAGGATCGTGCCGCAGCCGGCGATGCCGATGGCGCCGCCGAGATTGCGCATCAGGTTGAAGAGCCCGGAGGCGAGCTTGAGCCGCTCCGGCGCCAGCCCGCCCAGCGTCAGGGTCACCGTCGGCGCCACGGCAAATTGCTGCGCGAAGCCGCGAAAGGCTTGCGGCAGCAGCAGCTCGCGCCAGCCCCAATCATGGGTGATCGGCGTGAAGTTCCACATACTGACCGCGTAGCAGGCGAGGCCGAACATCATCAGCCAACGCAGATCGACGCGTCGAGCCAAGAAGGTGTAGATCGGGATTCCGAGCACCTGGAAAATGCCGGTGGTGAAGACGGCGAGCCCGATCTGCAGCGCGCTGAAGCCGCGCACGCGGGCAAGGAACAGCGGCGTCAGATAGATCGTCGCGAAGATGCCGATGCCGGTGACGAAGGAGAAGAGGCAGCCGAGCGAGAAATTGCGGCTCCTCAGTGCGCGCAGATCGACCACCGGCCTCGCATGGCTCAGGCTGCGCCAGATGAAGGTCGGCCCGGCGATGCCGGCGATCCACGCCGTCATGCGGATGGTGTCGTCGCCGAACCAGTCCCAGCGCGGCCCCTCCTCGAGCGTATATTCCAGGCAGCCGAGAAACACCGCCATCAGCGCCATGCCGAAATAGTCGGCGCCGCGCAGCAGCGACAGATCCGGCCGGTCGATCCGCACCAGGATCGGCACCACCACGGCGACGAAGATCCCCGGCACCAAATTGATGAAGAAGAGCCAGTGCCAGGAATAATTGTCGGTGATCCAGCCGCCCACCGTCGGACCCAGCGTCGGCGCCAGCGAGGACAACGCGCCGACCGTGGCGGCGGCGATCACACGCTGATGCCCGCCGAAGAAGATGAAGGCGGCGGTGAAGACGGTCGGGATCATCGAGCCGCCGAGGAAGCCCTGCAGCGCGCGAAACGCGATCATGCTCTGGATATCCCAGGCCCAGCCGCACAGCAGGCTGGTCGCGGTGAAGCCCACCGCCGAGGCGGCGAACAGCCAGCGCGTCGACATCACCCGCGACAGCCAGCCCGACAGCGGGATGACGATGATCTCGGCGATGAGATAGCTGGTCTGCACCCAGGAGATCTCGTCGGGGCTCGCCGACAGCCCGCCGCCGATATCGGCGAGCGAGGCCGAGACGATCTGGATGTCGAGGAGCGCGATGAAGAATCCGACGCACATCGCGCCGAAGGCGAAGACCCTGCCCGCCAGCGACGGTTCTGCCGGCGCCGCCCGCGAGATCGCCGCGACGGTCACGGCCTGCCTGCCGCGCCGCGCTGATCCACCGACACCGCCACCGAGAGCCCCGGGCGCAGCCGGCCGAGCGTGGCGGCATCGCCCTCCAGCGCGATGCGCACCGGCACGCGCTGCACGATCTTGGTGAAGTTGCCGGTGGCGTTCTCGGGCGGCAGGATGCTGAACTCGGCGCCGGTCGCCGGCGCCAGGCTGAGGACGCGGCCGTGAAACACCTCGCCGGGCAGCACGTCGGCGACCACCGAGGCCGGCTCTCCGGGCCGCATCGCCGCGAGCTGGCTTTCCTTGAAGTTGGCGTCGATCCAGAGGCCGCGCGCCGGCACCACCGACAGAAGCTGGCCGCCGATGGCGGCAAAGGCGCCCACCCGCGCGCTGCGATTGCCGATGGTGCCGTCGATCGGCGCGCGCAGCTCGGTATATCCCAGATTGAGCTGGGCGAGATCGCGATCCGCCTGCGCCTGGCCCAGCGCGGCCGCGGTCTGCTGCTTCTGCGTGTCGATGACGTCGAGCCGGCGCTCGGCCGCCTCCAGCGCCGCCCGCGCCTTCTGCCCCTCGGCCAGCGCTTCCTTGTAACTGGCGTCGGCCTTCTGGAAGCTCTGCACCGAGGCGGCGGAAAGGGCGGCGAGCGTGCGGTAACGGCTTTCGTCATCGCGCGCGCGCGCGGTCTCGGCATCGGCGGCGGCGATGCCGGCCTCCGCTTCGGCCACCAGCGCCGCTTGCAGGCGGCGGTTGGCCTCGAGATTGGCAAGCGTCGCGTGCTGCGCCGCCACCGCCGCAGTCGCCTTGTCCAGCGCCGCGCGGTAGTCGCGATCGTCAAGCTTCGCCAGCAGGTCGCCGGCATGGACCGCCTGGTTGTCGGCCACCATCACCGCGGCGATGAGGCCCGAGACCTTGGGCGCGATCACGGTGACGTCGCCGCCGACATAGGCGTCATCGGTGCTCTCCTGATAGCGCCCGACGGTCCACCACTCATGCCCGTACCAGGACGCGCCGACCGCGACAAGGAGCCCGATGGCGGCGAGCCCCAGTCGTTTGAGATGCCGCCGCGTGGCGGGACGCGCGGCAGACGCTGCCGGATTTCGCGCGAGTGTCGTCTCGGTCATGTCATCGCCTCCCGCGGCGCGCCGCCGGCGCTAGCGCGCTGCCGCGGCGAGATCGTCGGCCAGTTCGCTCGCCGACACCGCCCGCATCATGGCGCGCAGCTCGCGGCTGCGCTCGGCGCCGAACACCGCCTCGAACCGCGCCTGCGCCTTGGCCCAGCCCTTGATCGCGGCGGCGAGCCGCGCCGCCCCGGCCGCGGTCAGGTGCAGCTCCTTGCTGCGGCGGTCGGTGCTGCCCGTCACCGCGGCGACCAGCCCCTCGCGCTGCAGCGGCTGGATGTTCCGGCCGAGCGTGGTCCGGTCCATCACCATCTCGCGCGCGAGCGCGTTGATGGTCATCGGCCCCCGGCGCTTCAGCTTCGCCAGGATCGAGAATTGCGTGGTGCGCAGCCCGGCGGGCGCCAGGCACTGATCGTAGAACTGGCTGACGTGCCGCGCCGCCTGGCGCACCGCGAGGCAGTTGCACAGCTCGGGCTTGAGGTCGACATCATCGCTCATCGCGTCCCCGCTTGACAAACGTGTATATGCGCTTATATAGGTGCATATACGCTGATGTCAATATGCCGACCTGCCCGACCGGGCAGCCTCGGCCCGCGGACAGGGAGAGCAGCTTGCGCATTCTGGTGGTGGGCGCGGGCGGGATCGGCGGCTATTTCGGCGGAAGGTTGCTGGAGGCCGGCGGCGACGTCACCTTCCTGGTGCGGCCGCGCCGAGCCGCCGAACTGGCGCATACCGGCCTGGTCATCCGCAGCCGGCTCGGCGATGTCCGGGTGCCGGCCCCGCCGACGGTCACCGCGGACGCGCTGACGCCGCGCTTCGATCTCATGCTGCTGAGCTGCAAGGCCTATGACCTCGAAGGCGCGATGGCGTCCTTCGCACCGGCGATGGCGCCGGAGACCGCGATCCTGCCGCTGCTCAACGGCATGCGCCATCTCGATGCGCTGGCGGCGCGCTTCGGTGCCGGGCGGGTGCTCGGCGGCCAATGCCTGATTTCGACGGCGCTCGACGCGGAAGGCCGCGTCCTGCACCTCAACGACAGCCATACCCTCACCTTCGGCGAACGCCGCGGCGGCCGCTCGGCGCGGGCGGAGGCGATCGCCGCCGCGTTCTCGGCTGCCCGCTTCGAGACCAGGCTCAGCGAGGCGATCCTGCAGGAGATGTGGGAGAAATGGGTGTTCATCGCCGCCGCGGCGGGCATCACCTGCCTGATGCGCGCCGCGATCGGCGACATCGTCGCCGCCGGCGCGGCGCCGCTGGCGCTGGCGCTGTTCGAGGAATGCGCCGGCATCGCCGCGGCCGAGGGCTTTCCTCCGCGCGCCGCCTTCCTCGAGCGGATGCGCGCCATCTTCGCCGCGCCCGGCTCGCTGCTCACCGCGTCGATGCTGCGCGACATCGAGCGCGGCGCAGGGATCGAGGCGGACCACATCCTCGGCGACCTGCTCGGCCGCGCCGCCGCCTCGTCGCGGGAGCGCTCGCTGCTGGCCATCGCCTACGCCCATCTCAAAGCCTACGAGGCGCGGCGCGCACGCGATGGCGCCGCGCTGCCCGCCGGCTGAGACCAAGGAGACGCCATGCCGCTCAACGAACCCGCACTCCGCGACGCCGTCGAACCCGCCGGCGGCGCCGCGCCCACGGCCGGGCGTCATGATCCGCGCACCCGCCTGCTGCTCGAGGCGCCGATCGCCGCCACCCTGCTGCGGCTGGCCGCGCCCAATATGCTGGTGATGCTGGCGCAGGCATCGACCGGGCTGATCGAGACCTATTTCATCGGCAAGCTCGGCACCGAACCGCTGGCCGGCGTGGCACTGGTCTTCCCGCTGCTGATGCTGATGCAGATGATGTCGGCGGGGGCGATGGGCGGCGGAATCTCCTCCGCCATCGCCCGCGCGCTCGGCGCCGGGCGCCGCGGCGACGCCGATGCGCTGGCGTTGCACGCGCTCGCCCTGGCGCTGGGCTTCGCCCTTGTCTTCATGCTCGCGCTGCTCGGCGGCGGCCGGCATCTCTATCGCGCGATGGGCGGCAGCGGCGGCGTGCTGGCGGCGGCGCTGGCCTATTCGAACGTGGTCTTCGCCGGCGCCGTCCTGATCTGGGTCTTCAACTCGCTGGCCAACGTCATCCGCGGCACCGGCGACATGGCGACGCCGGCGATCGTCACCTGCGCCGGCGTCGTGGCGCTGATCCCGCTCTCGCCCTGCCTGATTTTCGGCTGGGGGCCGTTTCCGCGGCTCGGGATCGCCGGCGGCGCCGTGGCGATGCTCGCCTTCTACGCCGCCGGCAGCCTCGCCCTGGCGGCATATCTGCGCTCCGGTCGGTGCGTCGTCCGCCTCGCCTTCCGCGGCATGCGCCTGCGCCGGCGGCTCTTCGCCGACATCCTGCGCGTCGGCGCGGTGGCGGCGCTGATCACGCTGCAGACCAACCTCACCATTGCCATTGCCACCGGCCTGGTCGGCCGCTTCGGCGCCGGCGCGATCGCCGGCTACGGCACCGGCTCGCGTCTCGAATACCTGCTGGTGCCGCTGGTCTTCGGCCTCGGCGGCCCGCTCGTCGCGATGGTCGGCACCAATCTCGGCGCCGGAAGGCGCGACCGCGCCTTGCGCACCGCCTGGATCGGCGCCGCCATCGCCTCGGCGCTGTGCGAGGCGATCGGCCTCGCCGCCGCCGCGGTGCCGGGCGCCTGGCTGCGGCTCTTCGACAGCGATCCCGCGATGCTCGACGCGGGATCGCGCTACCTGCACGCGGTCGGTCCGGCCTACGGCCTGTTCGGCCTCGGTCTCGCGCTCTACTTCGCCGCGCAAGGCGCCGGGCGGCTGCTCTGGCCGCTGCTGGCGAATGTCGCACGCCTGGCGATCGCGGCGGGCGGCGGTCTGCTGGTGCTGCGCTGGGGCGGTGGCCTCACTCCCGTCTTCCTCGCGCTCGCTGCGGCGCTCGCCGCCTTCGGGCTGATCAATGCCGCGGCATTGGCCGCCGGCGCGTGGTTCGCCGGTGAAACCGCGCTGCGCCCGCAACCGCTGCTGCGCCCGACCGACCGGCGATGACGGCGCCGGGAGCGCAGCCGGTGCCCGGCAGCATTGCCCTTCCGTAAGGGCGCCCCCGGCGGTAAAGACCTCCGATCCGCCCCCGCCGCAAGCCTGTCGGCCGGGAGCCTGGGTCGGGAGTATGGACCGTGAGCGTCACCGCCGAGACCAAGCGACTAACGCCCAGCGATCTGCGCCTGCGCAAGGGCGCGGAACCGTTGGTCTGCCTCACCGCCTACACCACGCCCATGGCGCGGCTGTTCGATCCCTCCTGCGATCTGTTGCTGGTCGGCGATTCCCTCGGCATGGTGCTCTATGGCTTCGACACCACGCTTCCGGTCACGCTCGAGATGATGATCGCCCATGCCGGCGCCGTGATGCGCGGCTCGCGCCGGGCCTGCGTCATCGTCGACCTGCCCTGGGGCGCCTATCAGGAAACGCCGGAGCAGGCTTTCCGCAATTCCGCGCGCGCCATGGCAGAAAGCGGCTGCGCCGGCGTCAAGATCGAGGGCGGCGAGGTCATGGCCGAAACCATCCGCTTCCTGGTCGGGCGCGGCGTGCCGGTGCTCGCCCATATCGGGCTGCAGCCGCAATCGGTGCATGCGCTGGGGGGATTCCGCGCCCAGGGAAAGAGCGCGGCCGAGGCCGAGCGCATCCTCGCCGATGCCCGCGCGGTGGCCGAGGCCGGCGCCTTCGCGGTGGTGGTCGAAGGCACCACCGAGGCGGTGGCGCGCGCAGTGACCGAGGCGATCGACATTCCGACCATCGGCATCGGCGCCTCGGCGCGTTGCGACGGACAGGTGCTGGTGAGCGAAGACATGCTCGGGCTGTTCACCGAGTTCAAGCCGCGCTTCGTCAAGCGCTATGCCGATCTCGCGCCGGCGATCGCCGCCGCGGCGGCGGCCTATGCCGCCGATGTCCGCGCGCGGCGCTTCCCCGGCGCCGAGCATGTCTATGGCGCGCCGCCCGCGGCGGCGGGCCCCCAATAGCCGCGCGGCGTCAGCCGGCGGCGAAGGCCGCGAGATCGGCGTTGACGCGGTCCATATGCGTGTACATCAGCCCATGCGGCGCGCCTTCGTATATCTTGAAGGTGCAACCGGGAATGAGCGCGGCGGTCGGCCGGCCGGTCAGCGCCAGCGGCGCCGAGACGTCCTTGTCGCCATGCAGCAGCAGCGTCGGTACCGCGATGCGCCCGAGCTCGGCGCGGAAGTCGGTGCCGGCGACCGCGCGATTGCATTCTATGGCGACGGGGAGCGAAATCTCCAGCAGCAGATCGATGCCCCATTTCATCAGTGCCGGCGAGGTTTCCGGCGTGAAGAACGGCGCCGTGTTGTCGGCCACCCATTTCGGGAAATCCCGCCGCCATTGCGCGCGCACCGCTTCGAGCGCGGCGGCGGGAAAGCCGTCGGGATTGTCCTCCGTCCGGGTCAGGAGCGGCGTGGTCGGCGCGAGCAGCGCGATGCGCTTCACCCGGGAACCGCCGTGGCGCGTGAGATAGCGCACGATCTCGCCCGCGCCCATGGAATGGCCGACCAGGGTCAAGCCGCCGAGATCGAGCGCGTCGATCACCGCCGCCACATCGTCGGCGAGCGTGTCGTAATCGTAGCCCGCCGCCGCCGGATCCGAGCCGCCATGGCCGCGGCGGTCGAAGCCGATGCAGCGCAGCCCGCGCTCGGCGAGCGCCGCGAACTGATAGTCCCACATCCGCGTCTGCATCGCCCAGCTGTGCAGGAAGAGGACGGGCGCGCCCCGTCCCCACTGGCGCCAATGAAGCCGCGTGCCGTCGCGGCTCTCGATGAAGGGCGAACGCTGCCTGCCGGCCATGACTGCACCTCTCTCGCTGATACCGGCGCCATCATCGCGGCCTGCGCCGCGGCGCTCAATTACGCGGGAGGTAATGTTCTCGCCGGCGCTCTCGGCCGTTGCCCGGCCGGCACCGCGCCGCGGCCGCATCGCCCGACCGCGCGGCTCCGCGCCATCCCGCTCCGCCTGGCGCAACTCTTGCGAAAGGGCTCTGATACCCGTAACACATGCCCCTCCTGCCTGGAGATCGACAATGCCCGAGTTGCCGTCGGACGCCGTCCTCGACACGCTGCTGCGCGAAGCGCGGGGGACACAGAATGCCTGGCAGGATCGCGCCGTCGACGATGCCCTGCTGCACCGGCTCTACGACCTCTTCCGCTGGGGGCCGACCTCGGCGAATTGCAGCCCGGCGCGGGTGCTCTTCCTGAAGTCGCGCGACGCGAAGGAGCGGCTCGGGCCGGCGCTGAGCGCAAACAATCTCGACAAGACGATGGCGGCGCCGGTCACCGCGATCGTCGCCTACGACACGCGGTTCTACGACTTCCTGCCCAAGCTGTTCCCGCGCAACCCGGCGGCGAAATCCTGGTTCACCTCGAGCCCGGCCTTCGCCGCCGAGACCGCCTTCCGCAACGGCACGCTGCAGGGCGCCTATCTCATCATCGCCGCCCGCGCCCTCGGCCTCGATTGCGGCGCCATGTCAGGCTTCAAGAATGCCGTCGTCGACCAGGAATTCTTCCCGGACGGCCGGCTCAAATCGAACTTTCTGTGCAATCTCGGCTATGCCGTGCCGGGCGGCCTGCCGCCGCGCGACCCGCGCCTCTCCTTCGACGAGGCCTGCCAGATCCTGTGACCGCACGGTGGCGCGTTCGACCGTCGCCCCGGGCCGCGGGCTTCCCGTCGGAAGCGTCTTGGTAAAGCCGTTCTGGAAATCGACACCGAGACGCCCGAGCGCGCGGCTATCCGGCCGCGGCGCCGCGGCCCGGATCTTCCGGCGACCAGCGCCAGTCTCTCACCTCGGGCATGTCCTCGCCGTATCGGCAGATATAGGCCTTGTGCTCGATCAGCCGGTCGCGCAGCGCCTGCTTGGCATAGGCCGCCCGGGAGCCGAGCTGCGGCAGCCGGTCGATCACGTCGGCGGCGAGGTGAAAGCGGTCGAGGCTGTTGCGCACCACCATGTCGAACGGCGTCGTGGTCGTGCCCTCCTCCTTGTAGCCGCGGACATGGAAATTGTCGTGGTTCGTCCGCCGGTAGGTCAGCCGATGGATCAGCCAGGGATAGCCGTGATGGGCGAAGATCACCGGCTTGTCGGCGGTGAAGAGCGCGTCGAAATCGGGGTCGGTGAGCCCGTGCGGATGCTCCTCATGCGGCTGCAGCGTCATGAGGTCGACGACGTTCACCACCCGGATCCTGAGATCGGGCAGGTGCCGCCGCAGCAGCTCGACCGCGGCCAGCGTCTCCAGGGTCGGCACGTCGCCGGCGCATGCCATCACCGCGTCGGGCTCGACGCCGCGGTCGTTGCTCGCCCATTCCCAGATGCCGATGCCGGCGGTGCAGTGCTTGATCGCGGCGTCGAGGCCGAGCCATTGCGGCTGCTTCTGCTTGCCGGCAACGATGACGTTGATGCGGTTCCAGCTCCTGAGGCAGTGATCGGCGACGAACAGCAGCGAGTTGGCGTCGGGCGGCAGGTAGACGCGCACGATGTCGGCCTTCTTGTTGCAGACGTAGTCGATGAAGCCGGGGTCCTGATGGCTGAAGCCGTTATGGTCCTGGCGCCAGACATGCGAGGTGAGCAGGTAGTTGAGCGACGGGATCGGCCGTCGCCAGGCGATCTCGCGGCACACCTTCAGCCATTTGGCGTGCTGGTTGAACATGGAATCGACGATGTGGACGAAGGCCTCGTAGCAGTTGAAGAGACCGTGTCGGCCGGTCAGGAGATAGCCTTCGAGCCAGCCCTGGCAGGTATGCTCGGAGAGGATCTCCATCACCCGGCCGTCGGGCGCCAGATGCTCGTCATAGGCGACGGTCTCGGCGTCCCAGGCGCGATCGGTCGCTTCGAAGACATGCGACAGCCGGTTCGACGCGGTCTCGTCGGGACCGAAGATGCGGAAATTCCGCCGCGCGGCGCTGGCGCGCAGCACGTCGCGGAGGTATTGCGCCAGCACCGCCGTCGCCTCGGCGCTGTCCCTCCCCGGCTCGTCGACCGCGACCGCATAGGCGGCGATATCGGGCAGTTCGAGCTCGCGCATCAGGAGCCCGCCATTGGCATGCGGGTTGGCGCTCATGCGGCGCTCGCCGGAAGGCGCCAGCGCCGCGATCGCGGGGCGGATCATGCCCTCGGCGTCGAACAGCTCCTCCGGCCGGTAGCTTTTCATCCACGCTTCGAGCAGCCGGATGTGATCGGGCCGGGTCGCCATCTCCGCGATCGGCACCTGGTGCGAGCGCCAGAAGCCTTCGGTCTTGAGCCCGTCCACCTCCTTGGGCCCGGTCCAGCCCTTCGGCGTCTTGAGGATGATCATCGGCCAGGCCGGGCGCACCCCGCCGCGCCGCTGCCGCGCCGCGGCCTGGATCTCGCGGATCTCGTCGAACACCCGGTCCAGCGTCGCGGCCATGAGCTGGTGCATCGCCATGGGATCGTCGCCTTCGACCAGGTGGGGCTTGTAGCCGTATCCCACGAAGAGGCTGTCGAGCTCGCTTGCGCCGATGCGCGCCAGCACCGTCGGGTTGGCGATCTTGTAGCCGTTCAGATGCAGGATCGGCAGCACCGCGCCGTCGGTGGCCGGGTTGAGGAATTTGTTGGAATGCCATGACGTGGCCATCGGCCCGGTCTCCGCCTCGCCGTCGCCGACGACGCAGGCGACGGTGAGCCCGGGATTGTCGAAGGCCGCGCCATAGGCATGCGACAGCGCATAGCCGAGCTCGCCGCCCTCGTGGATCGAGCCCGGCGTCTCCGGCGCCGCGTGGCTCGGGATGCCGCCGGGAAAGCTGAACTGCTTGAAGAGGCGCCGCATGCCGCGGGCATTCTGCGGCACATGCGGATAGATCTCGCTGTAGCGGCCTTCGAGCCAGGTGTTGGCGACGATGCCGGGCCCGCCATGGCCGGGGCCGGCGATGTAGATCATGTCGAGATCGCGCGCCTTGATCGCCCGGTTCAGATGCGCATAGACGAAATTCAGCCCCGGCGTCGTGCCCCAATGGCCGAGAAGCCGCGGCTTGATGTGGTGAAGCGCCAGCGGCTCGCTCAGCAGCGGATTGTCGAGCAGATAGATCTCGCCGACCGAGAGGTAATTCGCCGCCCGCCACCAGGCGTCGATCAGCGCTATATCCTTGGCCGACAGCGGGCCGCCCTCGCTCGCCTGCCGGCCGATTTCGGATTTTGCCATGCGCCGCCCTCCGCTTTCCCGGCGTCGCCGGCGCCGCCGCGCGTCGCGGCCACGCGGTCATGCCGCCAAGGAAAACGGCAGCGGCGCGCAATGATCCCATCCGCCGCGTCGGGCGGAGGTCGCGCGCAGGTCGTCGCCGCGGCCTCCGCATTGCGCCGGCGCCGCGCGAGCAATGAGCCGCTGCGCCGCCGGTTTCT
Source organism: Rhodospirillales bacterium (assembly GCA_027315365.1). Lineage (GTDB taxonomy): Bacteria > Pseudomonadota > Alphaproteobacteria > ATCC43930 > CGMCC-115725 > DAHUYF01. The sequence goes on from DAHUYF010000055.1 coordinate 122,348, forward strand.
ATTCCGCTCCCACGGCAAGCGGCAGATGCGTGTCCAGCCAGGAACGCAGCTCCGCTTCGGCCGGCCTCGATCGCTCCGATCGCCCCTCTGCCGCTTCCAGATGAAGGAAGCGCGGCTCCCGAATCCCCAGCGTCGCCAGCACCGCTCCAAGGTAGGGCGTCAGGAAATCCGGCTGGCGCGCGCGCTCGCCGGCGATGAACCCGCCGGTCGCGACGACGACATAAGCCGGCCGGTCGGCAAGCAGCCCCGCCTTTCCCGCCGGCGTCCGCCGGAACGTCCGCCCGATGCGAAGGACCTGGTCGATCCACGCCTTCAGCGGCGCGGGCACGGTGAAATTGTGCATCGGCGTGCCGATGACCAGGACGCTGGTCGCTTCGAGTTCGGCGATGAGCGCTTCCGACGCCTCGAGCGCCTGCCGCTGCGCGGGGGTATGCTCGGCGGCCGGAAGGCGTATCGCCTCGCTGAAGGCCTCGTCGATCAGCGGCGGCGGATGCACGGCAAGATCGCGTCGCAGCAGGCCCAGGCCCGGTTCCCGCCGCTTCAGCCGATCGACAAGCTGCTCGGCCGCCGCGCGGCTCCGGGAGCGCGCGAAACGCGGGCTGCATTCGACCAGCAGCACCGCGCTCATGCCAGGCGCTTGGCGAAATGCAGCGCGGCCGAGAGCATGCCCCGGCGAAAGTAGAAGCGCTGGGCGAACGCGTTGCCCAGCCCGGTATCGAGCGTCATCCAGAGGCAGCCGCCCGCCTGCGCCAGGCGCGCCACCTCGTCGAGCAGCGCCGCACCGGCCCCGCGGCGCCGCTCGCCTTCCAGCACGGCGAGATCGTCGACATAAACGAAGCGTCCGCGTATCAGGTTTTCCTGCAGCCGATACCCGGCGGCGCCGATGACGCGCTCGCCGTGCCAGGCGATCAGCAGCCGATAGCCCGCTTCCTGCTGGCGTCGCACCCGCGCCACGAGTTCCTCCCGGTCGGCGAGCTGCGGGCGAAGCTGCTGCAGCACCGGGAAACACGCCGCGACGTCGCCGTCGTCCGCGGCATGACGCAGCTCGATCGCCGTCATCCTGCCTCCGGCGCGCGATCGGCATCGGGCACGTAGCGCATGCCGATCGCCAGCCGGTTCCAGAGATTGATCATGCCGACCAGAATGGTGAGGTCGACGATCTCCTTGTCCGAGAAGTGCTGCCGCAGCGCCGCGTAATCGGCGTCGGACGCGTGTTTGTCCGCGACCAGGGTCAGCGCCTCGGTCCAGGCCAGCGCGGCGCGCTCGGCGGCCGCATAGAGCGGCGATTCCCGCCAGCCGTTGAGCAGATAAAGCCGCTGCTCGGTCTCGCCGCGCTTGCGCGCATCCCTGCTGTGCATGTCGAGACAGAAGGCGCAGCCGTTGATCTGGGACGCGCGCATCTTCACCAGTTCGATCAGGCGATGAGGCAATCCGCTGCGCTGAATGTAGGCTTCGACGCCGCGCAGCGCGGCATGGCCGTCGGGGGCGATTTCCGGGGTCAGCAGGCGTTCGGCATGCATGGTTTTTTTCTCCATCAGGCGATGGCCCGAGGATGGCGCGCCGATGGCCTATCGTCTTGCGCCAACATCCGCTAAAGAGACTGGGCCATGTCGCCCGCCGCATCCCGCACGCTGGCCTCGATCCGGCTCGCCCGGCGGTCGCTGCCCCTGCAAGAGCAGCTCTACCAGCGTGTCCGCACGGCCATCGCCCAGGGGCGGCTGGTTCCCGGCGAAAGGCTGCCGGCGAGCCGCACGCTGGCGAGCGACCTCGGCGTCGCCCGCGGCACCGTGGACGCGGCCTATGCGCGGCTCGCCGGCGAGGGCTATCTGCTCGCGCGCGGGCCGGCCGGCACCATCGTCTCGCCGGCGCTGCGCCTCGCGCCCCATCCGCCGCGCCCGGCGCGAGCGACGGCGCCGGAGCCGCCGGCGCGGCCGCTCGCTCAGCCGCTGCCGTTTCAGCTCGGCCTGCCGGCGCTCGACCTCTTCCCGCGCACGCTCTGGGCGCGATTGACGGCGCGCGCGGCGAAGCGGCTCGGCGGCGCGGCGCTGGCCTATCCCGATCCGGCCGGCCTGCCGGGCTTGCGCGCGGCGCTCGCCTCCTACCTCGCGGTGTCGCGCGGCGTTGCCTGCGAGCCGCGACAGGTGATGATTACCGGGGGATATCAGCCGGCGATCAACCTCCTGGCCCGGCTGCTCCTGCGCCCCGGCGACCGGGTGTGGTTCGAGGAACCCGGCTATTTTCTCGCGCGCCACGCGCTGGAAGCGGCGGCGGCGCGCATCGTGCCCGTGCCCGTCGACGCCGACGGCATGGCGGTCGACCTTGCCCAAAGGCGCGCTCCGGACGCAACGCTGGCGGTGGTGACGCCGGCGCACCAGGCGCCGCTCGGCGTCGCCCTGTCGCTCGCCCGCCGGCAGGCGCTGCTCGTCTGGGCCGCCGCCGCCGGCGCCTGGATCATCGAGGACGATTACGACAGCGAATTCCACTATGTCGGCCGCACGCTGCCGGCGCTGAAGAGCCTCGACGCCGCCGACCGCGTGATCTACGCCGGCAGCTTCAGCAAGACGCTCTTCCCCGGCCTGCGTCTCGGCTACCTCGTCGTGCCCCTGTCGCTGGTTCCGGCGGTCGCCGAAGCCATGCGCACCACCGGTCATGGCCAATCGGCCTTGGCGCAAATGGTGGTCGCCGATTTCCTCTCCGGTGGTCATTTTGCCCGTCACCTGCGGCGCATGCGCGGGCACTATGCCTCCAGGCGGGCGGCGCTCGCCGGCGCCCTGGCCGAGGCCTTCGGCGACCGGATGGCGCTGGCGCTCCGCCCCGGCGGCCTGCACGTGCTGGCGCGCTTTCCCGCCGGCGGCAGCGATGCCGCGCTGGTGCGCCGGGCGCTCGCCCAGGGTCTCGCGCCGACGGCGCTCTCGGCCCATTATGCCGGGCGGCCGCGCGACCACGGGCTGCTGCTGGGATTCACCAATATTCCCGAAGCCCAGGCCGCGCGCAGCGCGGCGGCGCTGCGGCGCGCCCTGGCGACAAGCGATCGGCCTGAAGCACCGCCGGACTAACCGCCGCCGCTGCGACCGATGCCGGCGCAGCCCGGCGCCGGCGACGATTGCAGCCGCTGCTGGCGCGCCGCGATCTGCCGCACCTGCGCCATCACCTGGCCGGCGAAGATCACGCCGTCGGGATCGGCCGGCAGGCCGGCGCTCAGCAGCGCCGCGAGCGTCCAGCGGTTGCAATCGTGGAAGAGGTCGTAGGTCTCGCTCGAGGCATAGAACAGGCTGCCGCGATAGGGCCCGTCGCCCAGCCGCTGCGGCGAGCCGTCGGCGCGGCTTGCCAAGGCGCGCCGGAGGAAGGCGGTCATCGTGTCGAGCTCGCGGCACGACAGGCGAAGGGTGACGACGCGATCGGCGCCGAACGCCGCCGCCGGCGGCGCGCCGAGCCCGGTCACCAGGATGACCCCCGGACCGGGGAACATCGCCGCCACCGTCTGCAGCACGCTCTCCTCACGCGACATGTAGAACTCGCGATCGCCGAAGCCGAACACCAGGAACCGCGCGCCGGGAAATTCCTGCGCCACGCCGGCGACCGGCCCGGCGACGGCATCGGCCGGCAGCGCGATGTCGGTGTGCCAGCCGCGGTCGATGACGGCGACGGCCGCGCCGCCGGCAGGGACGGCTGCCGCCGGCACGGCATCGAGACGCGCCGGGGGCGCGGTGCAGCCGCTCGCGGCCGCCGCGACCAGACCGAGAAGGGCGGGCAGGAGCCGCCGCGCCGCGTCTCCGATCCCCCGGCCCGGCTTTACCCGCGGCGTGCCTCCGGCGGATCCGACGAGGTCAGCCGCCACGCCTCATCGACAGGGCGGTGAGGTGCCGTCGCTGCAAATCGCGGTCGAGCCGTTCGGCACGACCACCGTCGTGCTCGCCGGCGGCGACGGGTTGCTGCTGCTGATGCATCCGGCAACGCCCAGCGACAGCGGCAGCAGGAACAGCGAAGACAAGGCAATGCGCTCGAGACGGCGGCGCCGGCGGCCGCGCGCGTCCAGGCGTTCAAGATGCAGGCCGGTCGTGCTCATGCGGTGTATCCCTCCTGTTGCGCTTGCGCCCCGCGGCACTGCCTGCCGCAGGGACGGCTCAGGTGATCAACACCCGCGGTTCAAATTCGGCAGCCGGACAAAGGGCGGAGTTTAGCCGGCCGTGCCTCGTCGAAACCCCGGCGCTGCGCCGCGAGGGGTAAGCCAGGCCGCCGCCGGAACCATCGCGCGATCCATCCGTTGACTCGCGCCGCCACAGGTTGCCGGCGGCGCTCATCTGAGCCTTCCCTACGCCCCGCCCAGCCCGGCTTGCTGGCGGGGCTTTTTTTGCCCCGGACGCATCCGCGCCTCGCCACCGCGTCGCTGCGCGGACGACGCAATCGGCCGGCCGACCGGCCAGGCCTCCCCGCATGACGGGCGCGGGCGCCATCTTCGCCTTCTGGAGCCCCACCCTCTGGCGCTCGATGAAGGAGACTTGCGGCTTCACCCCCGAAGAATCCGAACGGGTCGCGCGCTGGGCGGTGCAGGCGCTGGCCGAATTGATGGGCGGCCGCGCCTATCCGTTTCGCGGACCGCTTCCCGGCGCCTTCATGGCGCTGGCCGGCGATGCCCACGGCACCTTGATCGAGGTCTATCCGGAAACCACGGTGATGCGGCCCGGCGACGACGGGCGCCGCATCCCCTTCGCCACCGCCGCGGAGCCCGCCGCGCATGTCGGCTGGCACGTCAATCTCTCCGTGGCGCTGGAGCGCGAGGCGATCGAGCGCATCGCCGCCCGCGAAGGCTGGCAGACCATGCTCTACGGCGCCGCCCCGCCGGGGAAGCCGGCAGTGTTCCCAGTTCTGGGTGGAGAACCGCACGCTGGTCGAGCTGATCACCCCGTCCATGCTCGACGACTATCTGCGCCTGGCGCGGTTCGCGACCTTCGAGCCCGCCGCCGCGCTGGAACCGTAGCGCGGGCTGGCCGTTTTCAATGCATCTGCTGCGCGTCGCAGCAGCCACATTCCCACGTCCCGCTCGGCTGCACCGAGTCGCTCTGCCGCCGAGCGGGCGTCCATCCCGCCGACCCGGACGGGATCACGGCGCGCGGTAGCGCCGATAGCCCGCGGCGCGCAGCGCGCAGGCCGGACAGGTTCCGCAGCCGTAGCCCCAGTCGTGCCGATGGCTGCGGTCGCCGAGATAGCAGCTATGGGTTGCGTCCCTGATCAGGTCCGCGAGCGCGCCGCCGCCCAGCTCTTCGGCCAGCCGCCAGGTCGCCGCCTTGTCGATCCACATCAGCGGCGTGTGCAGGACGAAGCGCGCATCCATCCCGAGATTGAGCGTCGCCTGCAGCGCCTTCACCGTGTCGTCGCGGCAATCCGGATAGCCTGAGAAATCCGTCTCGCACATGCCGCCGACGATATGTCGCAAGCCGCGGCGATAGGCGATGGCGGCGGCCAGCGTGAAGAACAGGATATTCCGGCCGGGCACGAAGGTGGAAGGCAGCCCCGCCTGCGTCAGCGTGATCTCGGCTCCCGAGGTGAGCGCCGTGTCGCTGATCCGGCCGAGCACGCTCAGGTCGAGCAGGTGATCGGCGCCGAGCCGCCGCGCCCAGGCCGGATTCATTCCGCCCAGCGCCTGCCGGACCGGCGCGCGGCACTCCAGCTCGACCGCATGCCGCTGGCGATAATCGAAGCCTACCGTCTCGACCGTGGCGAAGCGCTCGAGCGCCCAGGCGAGACAGGTCGTCGAATCCTGGCCGCCCGAAAACAACACCAGCGCGCCCTCGCTCATCGATGTGCTCCTGTGCCGCGCGTGCGACCCTAGCCCCGGCGCCTCTGCCGCGACAGCGCAACTTAGCGTCGGCGCGCCTTGTTAGAGGAAGGCCGATCCATCACCAGGAGGGTCAGAATGCGTTACCAGTTGTTGTCAGCCGCCGCCGTGGTTGCGCTCGTCGCCACGCCCGCCCTCGCCCAAAACGACGCCGGCGCCCAATCCGCGCCGCAGACCCAATCGGGTTCCCACTCCTCCGCCGCGCCATCGAAGGGGATGAAGAACCACATGCAGGCGCGGCAGGAGATGCGGAAAGCGCTCGAGCGGGCGGGCTTCAAGGATATCCACATCACCGCCGAATCCTACGTCGTTCACGCCAAGGATCCGCATGGCGCGCCGGTGGTCATGATGATCACCCCCGACGAAATCACCGGCGTGATCGAAGGCAGCGGCAGCACCTCGTCACCGCGTTCCGGCAGCGGATCGAACTCCTCCCGCAGCGGCGGGAACCAGTAGCCTTCGGATTTGGCAATCGGTCGCGGCGGCGAAGGTGCCGGTGGGCGCCTCCGCCGCCTGACCGTCGCCGGCCGCGCCCGGCGCGCTCGCCGCGAGAGTCCAAAAATTACCCGGCGAGCGCTCGCTCGTTACCTTCCTTCCATAGCCTCCGTGTGACTTTTGCGTCGGCCCCGCCGGCGGCCTGATCCCTGCCGACCTGCCCGGGCCGCGGGCGTCGCAGCATCGACGCATCGGGACAGGAAGGATCACGTGACATGATTGGAATCGACGTGCCCGCCGCCATCGTCGCGATCGGCCTCGCCGTCGCGCTGAACATCGGGGTGGTCGCGGCCGCGATCTACCTGCGGATGCGCGGCTGACGTCGCCTCGCGGGCCGGTCTGAACGCCTCCGGCCGGGCTGTGACAAGATTGGAGCAAAGCCGAGCGGTGTGATCCACGTCAAAGGGTCCGGCGCCGATATGAATGCTAGCGTGGGCCAATGCGAGCAGGAGATCGCGATGGAACACCAGACCAGTGACGAGTTGCGCCGCCGCGCCGACCACTACCGGCACCTCGCCCGGGGACCGGTCCCCTGGGCCGTGGCACAGCAGCTTGCCGTCATGGCCGAAGAATGCGAGCGCGAGGCTTCGGCACGGCTGGCGGAGCGCTGGCGGATCGCGTAAGTAAAGCGCGCGAGCGCGGCGGACGCGGCGGCGCAGCACCCGGTATTCCTTCTGCCGCTCGGCGGCGGTGCGGCTCGTGACTCCTAGTCGCCGTCGCCATCGCCGTCACCGCCAAAGCCGCCGTCGCCGAAGCCGCCGAAGCCGCCATCCCCGAAGCCACCGAAGCCGCCATCTCCGAAACCGCCGCCGCCCCAAGCGTCGAAAGGCGGCCCGAAGCCGGCCGGGGGACCGTATCCGTCGCCATAGCCGTCGCCTTCACCAACACCATAGCCGGCGCAGCCTCCGAGCATGGCGAGCATCGCAACGGCGACCGCCGCCACAAGGTTTTTCATGGTCGAACTCCTTGATCCGCGGCGGCAAAGATACGATCGACGGCGGGCCGGCCGCCATCGCGTTCGTCCGACGTGTCAGCGATTTAATGCAGTGGCCGGGCTCGGCAGAGAAATCGGGGCGTGGAGCCTGCGCCGAGCCGAGCCCTCAACCGTGTCCCGCGCCAGCTCCGGCCGCGGATCAAGCCGTCCGGCCGGCTCTGCCGGCACCGGAGCCGCGGTCGCGGCGCGTATAGGAATAGCCCGGCGCTCCAGCCGCCGCCGGCTTGCCCTCAACGGGCGCGCCGCCCAGGCGCAGGCGGCTCGGCCATGGCGAAGAAGACCAGGCAGCCGCTCGCGTAAAATGGGGTCGAGTTAACTTGCCTGTCGCCTGCCGCCCTTGGCCTTGGCCGGGCGGCCCCTGGGCAGCGGCGCGACGCGGCGGCGCAGCGCCTTGGCGATCTTGCGCTTGAACGCCTCGCCGCCCAGCGCCCAGCCGCCATTCGTCGCCCCGCGCAGCGCCTCGACGAACTCCGGATCGAGCGCCGGGCGGAACAGCGCCCGATATTCCTTCTGCCGCTCGGCGGCGCTGCGGCCGAGCGCGCGATAGAGCGGATGATCGCTCACCAGCGGGTCGGCGGCGCCCGCGGCATGCGCCCGCCAGCTCGACCAGGGATAGTCGCGCGGATGCGCCGCCATGCCG
>DAHUYF010000063.1 GCA_027315365.1 Rhodospirillales bacterium
GTGGCGTCCGTGGTCGAACTCAAGCGCTCCCGGAGCAAGCCCGATCGCGGCGTCGTCACGCTCCGCCACGACACCTTCAACCAGCGCGGCGAGCGCATCATGACCGCGCTCTGCCTGCACCTGCTGCGCGCGCGCGAGGCACGCGGCGCCTGAGCCTGCGGTCGACGGCCGCGGCGCCGGTCGGTCGATACGGCCGCGGCGTGCGGCTTCACCGACAAAAACCACATGACGCGGCATTTCAAGCAGGCCGATAGCACGTCGCCGCGCCGACGGGACCAAAAGCACTCGACTCTTCTGTCCGGCAGGCGACAATCGGGCGGCAAGGCGGCGACCGCGCCGGGCTGGACTCGAGCGTTACGCAGCGCCGGCCTGCAAGGAGAGTGTGCGATGGCGGCAGACGGGTTGACGACCATGCGCAGCGGCTTTGGCGCGAAGGAGACGATGGATCGCCTCGAGGCCGCGGTCAGGGCCAAGGGCATGAGCGTGTTCGCGCGCGTCGATCACGGCGCCGGAGCTGCGGCCGTCGGCCTGCCGCTGCGGCCGACGGAGCTGCTGATCTTCGGCAGCGCCAAGGCCGGTACGCCGCTCATGCAGCTCGATCAGGCGATCGGCATCGATCTGCCGTTGAAGGCCCTGGTCGCTGAGGACGCGTCCGGCGCGGTGTGGCTGTCCTACGACGATCCGCGCTGGCTCGCCCGCCGCCACGGTCTCGGCGCCGCGGCCGCGGCGGCCGTCGCGGCGATGGCCGCCGCGCTCGAGGCGGTGGCGGCGCAGGCGACGACGCGGCCCTGACCCCCGCGCCGGCGCTTGCCGCCTACACAGTCTCCGGCAGCTTGCGGCCGCGCGTCTCGGGCAGGAACGGCGTGGCGATGAATCCCAGGATATAGATGAAGCCGACGCTCACCGCCGCGAGGCCATAGCCGCCGAGTTCTACGATGAGCGAGCCGGCGACGAGCGGGCCGAGAAAGGCCACGAAGCGCGGCGCGTTGAAGCTGAAGGCGACGCCGGTGGCGCGCAGCCGGGTCGGGTAGAGCTCCGGCAGCCAGGTCGACATCCAGGTATATTGGCCGAGGCTGAAGAAGCCGTTGATGGCGGCAACCAGCAGCAGCAGATGCAGCTCGTGCGTCCACAGGAACAGCACCGGCGTCAGCACGAAGGCCATGGCGAAGAACAGCATCGTGACCGGCTTGCGACCATAGGCGTCGGCGAGGAAGCCCAGGCCGATATAGCCGGCGATGGCGCCGACATTGTAGCTCATGCCGGCAAAGCTCGCCCATTGCGCCGCCGGGAGCCCGGCCTTGGCGGCGGCGCCGCCGATATAGGGCGGGACCCAGGACGAGATGCCCCACCAGCCGAGCGTGGTCGTGAGCGACATCAGCAGCGCGATCAGCGTGCGCCGCCGGACGACGCGATCGGCGAACAGGTCGACCAGCGTGAAGCGCGCCAGCGCCGCGTCGTGGGCGCCCAGCTCGGCGCCGCTCCGCTTGCGCTCGACCGCCGCGCGCCGCTGCCGATTGGCGCTTTCCCACAGCGCCGATTCCGGGATGCCGCGCCGGATCCACAAGGTGACCAGCGCCGGCAGGATGCCGATCAGATACATCGCACGCCAGGCGCCGGGGCCGTAAGGGCTCACCAGCAGCCAGACGAACGAGGCGATGAAGAAGCCGATGCCGAGGCCGCATTGCATCAGCCCCGCGCCCTTGCCGCGGGCGTCATCGGGCCACAGCTCGGCGGTGATCGAGGTGCCGGTCGCCCATTCCGAGCCGATGGCGATGCCGACCAGGAAGCGCAGGATGGCAAACGATCCCCAATTCCAGGACAGCGCGCTCAGCCCGGTCATCAGCGAATAGGCCAGGATGGCCAGCATCATCGTGCGCTTGCGGCCGATGTAGTCGGCGAGCACGCCGCCGATCAGGCCGCCGATGCCCCAGCCGAGCAGCGTGATGGCGATCACCGTGCCGGCATAGGCGGGCAGCGCCGCATGCAGCGCCGGATCGAGCAGCTGGCGCAGCGCCAATCCGACGGTGAGGATCAGCGCATAGGTCTCGTAGCCGTCGAACAGCCAGCCGAGATTGGCCGCCAGCAGCGCCCCCCACTGGCCGCGCGACAGAGCGCGGTACCACGGCGTCGATCCCACGGCGATATCCTGCTGCATGATGTTCCCCCCTTTATCCAGCGGCACCCCTGCGCTTTGCCGCCGCCAGCTTCACCGCCTGCACGATCTCGGGATAGGCGCCGCAGCGGCAGAGATTGCCGGCGAGATAATGCCGGATGTCGTCGTCGCCGGGATCGGGATGCTGCTCGAGCAGCTGCCGCGTCATCAGCACGAAGCCCGGGGTGCAGAAGCCGCATTGGAAGGCGCCGGCCTCGATGAAGGCCTGCTGCACCGGGTCGAGCGTGCCGTCGGCGTCGAGATGCTCGATCGTCGTCACCGCGCGGCCGTCGACCAGCGCCGCCAGCGCCAGGCAGGATGACACCGCCCGCCCGTCGACCAGCACGGTGCAGCAGCCGCAGAGCCCCTGGCCGCAGCTTTCGCGCGCGCCATAGAGCGCGAAGCGGTCGCGCAGCATGGTCACCAGGCTCTCTTGCGGCGCGACCTCGGCCGCGACCGTCCGGCCGTTGAGGGTGAAGCGGATGGTTCGCGGCGCGGCGCTCATCTCATTCCTCCGCGAGACTGTCGCCGGCGGCGGCTCGGATCGCGCGATAGATCGCTTCCGGCGTGAGCGGCAGCGAGGTGAGCCGCACGCCGACGGCGTCGTGGATGGCGTTGGCGATGGCGGGCGAGACGCCGAAGGTGCCGCTCTCGCCGACGCCCTTGGCGCCGAAGGGACCGCTGTGCTGGGAAGCCGCCACCGTCTCGCTCTCGATCCGCGCCGGCAGGTCGCCCAGCCCCGGGATCTTGTAATCGGCGAAGGACGGGTTCTTGAGCTGGCCGTCGCGGTCGAACTCCATGCTTTCCAGCAGGGTGAATCCGAGCTGCATGATGGCGGCGCCCGACAGCTGCGTCTCGACGATGCGCGGATTGAGCGGCGTGCCGACATCGGCGACGGTGACCAGCCGCAGCAGCCGCACCCGGCCGGTCTCGCTGTCGACCTCGAGCTCGACCCCCGTGGCGCCCACCATCCAGAACGGCGTGGCGTTGTCGGTGAGCCCGGTCGCAAGGTCGGGCGGCGCATAGCTCGGCAGGAAGCTTGCGGTGCCGATGATCGTGCCCGCCTGCATGCCGTAGCGGCGGCGGAACAGCTCGGCGATCTCGACATTGGCGCCCGGCGGCAATCCCAGCTCGGCGGCGAGCGCCGCGAGCTTGTCGCGCGCATCCTCGGCGGCGCGCTTCACTGCATTCCCCATATGGAAGGTCGAGCGCGAGCCCAGCGTCGCCATGTCATAGGGCGTCACGTCGGTGTCGGGATGGACGATGCGCACCGATTCCGCCGGGAGGTTCAGCACCTCGGCGGCGATCTGCGCCATCGCCGTGTCGGAGCCCTGTCCCATATCGACGGTGCCGCACTGCACGGCACAGCTGCCGTCGGCGGCGATCGTCACCAGCGCCACCGAGGCGGTGGGCGAGATGCTCGCCTTGAAGCCCAGCGCGATGCCGCGGCCGCGCTTGACAGGCCCGGTGCCGCGCTCGAAAGGCCGGCCCCACTCGAGCTTCTGCGCCAACCGCTCCAGCACCGCGGCGATCGCCGCGTCGCGCATCACCGTGCCGGTGGCCTGCGGCCTGCCCTCGCGCAGGATGTTGCGGCGGCGGAACTCCACGGGGTCGAGCGCCAGCGCCCGGGCGATCAGGTCGGTGTGGCTCTCATAGGCCCAGACCAGCTGCGGAATGCCGAAGCCGCGCAGCGCGCCGGCCGGCGGCCGGTTGGTGTAGAGCGCGACGCTGTCGATCGCCACGTTCTCGATGTCATAGGGCCCGGCGGCGGTGAAGCCCGATTTCTGCGTCACCCGCGGCCCGATATCGGCATAGGCGCCGCCGTTCCACCACACCTCGCAGCGCCGCGCGGTGATGCGGCCGTCGCGGTCGACCGCGCTCTTGATGCGCACGGTGCAGGCATGCCGCGTGATGGTATAGAACTGCTCCTCCATGGTGAGCGACACCTTCACCGGCCGGCGCGCCAGCAGCGCCAGCGCGGTCACCAGCGCCTCAAGCTTGATATAGAGCTTGGCGCCAAAGCCGCCGCCGAGATAGGCCGTCCGCACCCGCACCCGGTTCTCCGGCCAGCCGAGCAGCCGCGCGATCTCGATGCGCACGAAGGACGGGCTCTGCGACGCCGTGTGGATGGTTACCGACGCCTCCGTCGCCTCGGCCAGCGCCACCATCGGCTCGAGCGGCGTGTGCATCACCGGCTGGCTGCGGAAGCTGTGCTCGAAGACCTGCCCGGCCGCCGCGAAGGCACGCTCGACATCGCCGCGCCGGAGCCGGAACTCGAGCGCCACATTGGTGCCGCGCTTGCCGCCGAGATGCTTGAGATCGGCAAACGTGCCGGCGGGCTTCAGCGCCTCGTGCACCAGCACCGGCGAGGTCGCCGCCTCGACCTCGTCGAAGATGCCGGGCAGTTCGTCATACTCGACCGTCACCAGCTGCGCCGCCGCCTCGGCGATGGCGGCATCGGCGGCCAGCACCGCCGCCACCGGCTCGCCGATATGGCGCACCTTGTCGATGGCGAGGATCGGCTGGTCATGGAAGGCCGGCCCGTAATAGGGGCTCGGGATGATCTGCCGCACCTCGGCACTGGTGATCACGGCATGGACCCCGGCCATCGCCCGGGCGGCCTCGGCATCGATGCGGCGGATGGTGCCGTGGGCGATCGGGCTGCGCACCAGCTTGCCGTAAAGCATGCCGGGAAGCTGCAGATTGTGGATGTACTCGGCCCGCCCCGTGACCTTGGCGCGGGCTTCGAGCCGCGGCAGCGAGCGGCCGACCTGGCGGGCGGCCCTCACCGTGTCTCTCCCGCCGCCGGCAGATCGAGAAGCCGCGCCAGCGCGCGGCGCAGCTCCACCTCGAGCAGCCGGCGCTTGTAGGCCGAGGAGCCGCGGGCATCGGCGATGATCGCCGCCGCCGCCTCCGCCGCCGCCACCCGCCCCGCCTCGCCGATGAGCGCCGCATCGGCCGTCCGCCCGGCGAGCAGGCTCTCCGCCTGGGCAAGACGCATCGGCCGCTCCGTCGCCGCCCCCAGCACGATGGTGGCGGCGCGGATCGCCGCGCCGTCCGCCTCGAGCGAGAGCGCCAGGCCCAGCGCCGGCCAGTCGTCGGCGGCGCGCGTCGTGCATTTGACGTAGAGCGCGCGCCGGCGCGGCTGCGGCGGCACGATCGCGGCGACGATGAGCTCGTCGCCGCGCAGCACCGTCTCGTAGTATCCCGAGACGAGGCCGTCGACCGGCAGCCGGCGCCGCCCGGCCGGCCCCTCGATCTCGACCTCGGCGCCGAGCGCGATCAGCACCGGCGGCAAATCCATATGCGGGTCGCCATGGGCGAGATTGCCGCCGACGGTGGCGACATTGCGCACCCGCGGATTGGAATGGCGGCGCAGCGCCGCGGCGATCACCGGCGCCGCGCGCCGGATCTCGGGTGCGCGCTCCAGCTCGGCCAGCCGCACCATGGCGCCGATCCGCAACTCGCCCGTGGGCGAGAGCGAGAGGCTCGCGACGTCGCCCGCCAGCGCATTGAGGCTGACCAGCCGCTTCGGCCGGAAGAAGCCCGACTTCATCATCAGCATCAGCGCCGTGCCGCCGGCGAACGCACGCACCGCGGAATCCTCGGGATCGAGCAGCGCGAGCGCCTCGCGGAGCGTGCCGGGCTCGACGAGATCGAACGGCATCATCGCGCCGCGCCCGCCGCCTTCCCGCCGGATGTCGTCCGTCCAGGCATCGTTCCGTCCTCTCCTGCCGGTCGTCGGCGTCCGCAGCGCCGATCTTGCTTCCGACCGTGAGTATAGGTCGCGTCGCGGCAACGGCAACCGCACTGCGCTACACCGCACTGCGCTTAACGCCCCTTGCGCCGCCCGCGCCGGCACCGTTCAGGAACCGGCTTGGCGCAAGCCCTTGTTGCAGCTATGCTACTTTTGATAGCCGATCCGTCGGCGATCTCGGGCATGAACAATCCTGCCTCCAAAGGGGGTGTAGGAAACCGAGCGGCAGGCGCGGGTTTGAACACGCCGCCGCCATCATGGGAGGGAGCGATGCATCATACGAGGGCGATGGCATTCGCCGCGGCGATGGCTGCGGGAGCGCTGCTGACCGGCTGCGCTCAGCAGGAGACGGCGATGGCGCCAGCCGCCGCGCCGCAGGCGGCTGCGGCGGCGATGATGCCGGTGCCGCCGGACGGCGCGACCGGCGCCGACTGGACGAGCTATCACGGCACCTGGCGGGACTACGACTTCAGCAGCCTCGATCAGATCAACACCGGCACGGTAAAGAACCTGCAGGTGGCCTGGACCCACGATCCCGGCCGCGACACCCGCGGCCTGCAATCGATGCCGCTGGCCGAGGGCGGCGTCCTCTACTACTCGGGCTCGTACAGCCGGGTCTACGCGCTCGACGGCGCCACCGGCAAGGTCATCTGGTCCTATTTCCCGAAGCTCGACGAGGGGCTCATCAAGCGGCAGACGCATTCGCCCTATAACCGCGGCGTCGCTCTGGGCCATGGCCGGGTCTATGTCGGCACGATGGATGGCCGGCTCATCGCCCTCGACCAGAAAACCGGCAAGCCGGTCTGGGACACCAAGCTCATCAACTCGCAGAAGCTGACCGTGGGCTTCACCGGCGCCCCGATCGTCGTCAAGGACATGGTGGTGATCGGCGCCCAGGGCGGCGAGTGGCCCTATCGCGGCCCGATCTTCGGCGTCGACGCCAACACCGGCAAGAAGAAATGGACCTTCCTCACCGTGGCGCCCGACGCGAAGTCGCAAGCGACCTGGGGCCATAATTCCTGGCGCACCGGCGGCGGCGGCGGCTGGATGCCCGGCACCTATGACGCCGCGACCAACACGCTCTGGTGGGGCACCGCCAACCCGGCGCCGCTCTATGACTGGTCGGGAGCGGATTTCATGCACAACGGCGCCCGGCCCGGCAACAACCTCTATACCACCTCGGTCATCGCGCTCGATCCCGACACCGGCAAGCTCAAATTCTATCACCAGGAGCTGCCGCATGACGGCTGGGACTTCGACAGCGCCATCGGCGAGTTCGTGATGATCGACCAGGGCGGCAAGTCGTTGATCGTCCATCCCAACAAGAGCGGCTACATCTTCGTCTACAACCGCGGCGACGCCAGCCTGGTCAACGTCTGGCGCATCACCGAGAACAGCAACTTCGTTCAGAGCATCGATCCCAAGACCGGCGAGCTCATCGGACGGCGCGACTTCACCGCGGGCCATGTCGACCCGCCGCTCTGCCCGGCGATCGACGGCGGCGTCAGCTGGAATTCGGGCGCTTATGATCCGCGCACCAACACTTGGTACAAGGTCGGCAACGAGTGGTGCATGGATCTGAAGGTGGTGAAGACCCGGCCCATCCTCGAGCCGCAGGCGCAACTCGACATCGGCGCCGATTTCCACGAAGTGCCGCCTCCCGGCGCCGACAAGCCCTGGGGCCATGTCGACGCGCGCGACCCCGTCACCGGCCAGATCAAATGGCAGGTGAAGTTCAAGGAGCCGCCGATGGCGAGCCTCTTGGCGACGGCCGGCAACCTGCTCTTCGTACCCGATGCCGAAGGCATGCTCCATGCCTATGATTCGCGCACCGGCAAGGAGCTGTGGTCGCATTCCGACGGCGTCGGCCATGATGGCGGCATCATGACCTACGCCGCCAACGGCAAGCAGTACGTCGCCGTCGTCGCCGGCTGGGGCGGCATGGCGACCGACGGATTTCCCAAGATGTTCGGCGAGCCTTTCACCAGCATGCCGCGCAACACCGGCGTGCTGACGGTCTATACGCTGAAATAAGTCTCTAGCGAGCGTTTGAAGGGCGGGGCGAGCTTGCCCCGCCCTTTCGACGCCGGAGCGCCGATATGTCGAAATCCCTGCTCGGAATCGCCGCTGTCGCCCTCTGCCTCACCGCCGCGCCGGTCCTCGCCGCCGACAAGGGCGGCGGGATGAGCGACGACGAGGTGGAAGGACTCTTCGCCTCCACCTGCGGTTTCTGCCATCAGGACGGCGGCCGCGTCGCCGGCAAGGGCCCGCAGCTCATGGGCACCAAGCGCAGCGACGCCTTCATCGTCAATCGCATCAAGCACGGCAAGGAAGGCTATATGCCGGCCTTCGGCCAGGCGTTGACCGATCGCGAGATCAAGGGCATCGTACACTACATCCGTCACCTGAAGCCGGATTGACCGTGTCGCGGGTTCACTCCCTCGCCATCTTCGCCGTGCTGCTGGCCGCTGCGCTCGCGTCGCCGGCGGCGGCGCGCAGCCTCGCGGACATCAAGGCGAGCGGCACCATCGCGCTCTGCGCCCATCCGAACTCGCTGCCCTTCGCCAGCAAGAACGGGGCCCGGCACGGCTTCCAGGTCGAGCTGGCCGAGGCGCTGGCGCGGCGGCTCGGCGTGAGCCTGACGCGCGACTGGGTGATCACGCGCTACGACCTGTTCCGCGCGCCCTGCGACATCGTCATGGACAGCATCGCCGACCCCGAGGCGCAGGCGGATTCAGGGCTGCAGCTTTCCAAGCCCTATCGGCGCAGCGGAGTGGCGCTCGCGCTGCGCGCCGGCGAGAAGATCCACTCGCTCGACGACATCGGCCGGCGCAAGGTCGGCGTGCTGACCAGCTCGATCGCGGCGATGACGCTCAACAAGCGCGGCATCGACACCGTGCCCGGCCTGTTCGAGGACGAGATCCTGACCATGCTGGCCACGCGGGAAATCGACGCGGCCGCGGTGACGCCGACCTCGGTGGGATATTTCAACCTGCGGCATCCCGGCGCCAGGCTTGCGCTGATCTATGCCTTCGAGGGCGACCCCGATCTCGCCTGGAATGTCGCCGTCGGCATGCGGCGGCCGGACGCGGCGCTGCATCAGGCGATCGACGCGGCGCTGACCCGTCTTCTCGCCGACGGCACGGTGACGCGCATCTACGCCCGCTACGGCGTCGCGGTCCAGCCGCCGAGCTAGTGTACCGACCTTGAGGCTTGGGCCCCGATGGTCGTTTTGCCTGCGAAAGCGTGCATCGAGCGTCCGTGGCGCCTGGATTCCGGCGCTCCGCTTCGCTCCGGCCGGAACGACGGTCCCGGGATGGAACCAGGTGTTTGAAGCGCAGCACTCGGAGGCTGTTCAGAATCCGCCCGCGGCGCGACGCCTACTCGCCGCCGGCGGTCTTGCGGCGGAAGCCCTCGATGCCGAGATCGTCCATCACCTGCTGCTGGCGCCTGGCCTCGCGCTGCTCGATCTCCCGGGCGCGGTTGGCGGCGGCGACCTCGGAGCGCTTCAGCTCGCGGAACGCCTCGGCCAGCGCGTCGCGTCCGCCGGCGATCCTCTCGGCGGCATCGTGCTGAGCCTGCTGCAGCCGGCGGCGCCGCTCGATCAGCACGCGCGCATAGGCCGCATAGGAGAATGCCGCCTCGGGCGCGGCGACGGCGACCGCGCGCTCGCGCTCGTCCTCGGCGTCGAGCCTGCGCCGCTCCTCGGCCAGCCTCGCCGCGTTCTCCTCGAGCGCGGCGAGCTCGCGCCGGCGCTCGTCGACCTGCCAGCGATGCAGCCGGATCAGGCTGTCGAAGGTGCTCACGCCACCGGCGCCTTGAGCAGCGCGGCGAGCTGGTCGTAGCCGCTGGCGAGGTCGGCACGCTCCTGCTTCTGCTGCGCCAGGAAGGCCTCGATCAGCGGATAGCGCCGGATCGCCTCGTCGATCCTGGCGTCGCTGCCGCGCTTGTAGGCGCCGAGCCGGATCAGCTCGGCCATGTCCTCATAGGCGGTGATGAATTGCCGCGCGGCGGCGACAGTCGCGTTCTCCGCCTCGTTGTTGCAGCCCGGCATGGTGCGCGAGATCGAGCGCAGCACGTTGACCGCGGGAAAGCGGCCGCGCTCGGCGATCGCCCGGTCGAGCATGATATGGCCGTCGAGGATGCCGCGCACCGCATCGGCGATCGGCTCGTTGTGGTCGTCGCCCTCCACCAGCACGCTGAACAGGCCGGTGATGGTGCCCCGCCCCGTTCCCGGCCCGGCGCGCTCGAGCAGCCGCGGCAGCTCGGCGAAGACGGTCGGCGTATAGCCCTTGGTGGTGGGCGGCTCGCCGGCCGAGAGGCCGATCTCGCGCTGCGCCATGGCGAAGCGGGTGACGCTGTCGATCAGGCAGAGCACATCGCGGTCGCGGTCGCGCAGGAACTCTGCGACGGCGAGCGTCAGATAGGCCGCCTGGCGGCGCATGAGCGGAGATTCATCCGAGGTGGCGACGACGACGATGCTGCGCTTCAAGCCCTCGGGCCCGAGATCGTCCTCGAGGAATTCCTGCACCTCGCGACCGCGCTCGCCCACCAGGCCGATCACCGTTGCGTCGGCGGCGGTATAGCGGGCGATCATCGACAGCAGCACCGACTTGCCGACCCCCGAGCCGGCGAAGATGCCCATGCGCTGGCCGCGACAGCAGGTCAGAAACGTGTTCAAGGCGCGGATGCCGAGATCGATCTTGCCCTGCACACGCCTGCGCGCGTGGGCCGGCGGCGGCTGGGAGCGCAGCGGATAGGCGCGGCGGCCGTGCGGCAGCGGCCCCTTGCCGTCGATCGGCTCGCCCATGGCGTTCACCACGCGCCCGAGCCACCCATCGTCGGGATAGATCGCCGCCGGGCGCTCGGACAGCTCGACCTTGCAGCCGAGGCCGATCCCATCGAGCGCGCCGAACGGCATCAGCAGGGCGCGGCCATTGCGGAATCCCACTACCTCGCAGATAAGCCGCCGGCCCTCTTGCCCCGCCACGATGCAGCGTCCGCCGATGGTCAGCCGCTGCGGCAGCCCGCCGACCTCGAGCAGCATGCCCGAAACCCCGGCAACCCGCCC
Organism: Rhodospirillales bacterium; assembly: GCA_027315365.1. Lineage (GTDB taxonomy): Bacteria > Pseudomonadota > Alphaproteobacteria > ATCC43930 > CGMCC-115725 > DAHUYF01. The sequence continues at coordinate 10,981 of DAHUYF010000063.1, forward strand.
GAACCGGTGATAATCCGGGATAAGGGCGATCTCGTCCATCAGGTCGGGCAGGCTCACGCGGCAACCCCTTGCGATGACGGTCGCATCATCGCCAAACACGCTTAATTCACGGTTAAGCCGTCGCCTGCCCGCCGCGGCAGCACGGGTCGGGCTCAACCCACAGGCAAATTCCTTTCACTCGAAGCAACATTTTTTGGCCTTAGTTAACCCCGTATTAACCTCGGTTGGTAAGAATGATTAAGACGGGGTATGGTTGATCAGTGGCTGATCGGCCTTAAGGGATCAAGCGGAGGCGGATGATGCGGGTACTACTCGTCGAGGATGATTCGGCCACCGCGGCCAGCATCGAGATGATGCTGCGTGCCGAAGGCTTCATCTGCGACACCACGGATCTCGGCGAAGACGGCCTGGAGATCGGCAAGCTCTACGATTACGACATCATCATTCTCGACCTGATGCTGCCGGACATCGACGGCTACGAGGTGCTGCGCCGCTTGCGCGCCGCGCGGGTGCGCACGCCCATTCTCATCCTGTCGGGGCTCGCCGAGCTCGACCACAAACTCAAGGGGCTGGGCTTCGGCGCCGACGACTTCCTGACCAAGCCCTTCGACCGCCGCGAGTTGATCGCGCGCATCCAGGCGATCGTCCGCCGCGCCAAGGGCCATTCGGAATCGGTGATCCGCACCGGCAAGCTCACCGTCAATCTCGACAGCCGCACCGTCGAGGTCGAGAACCAGCCGCTCCACCTCACCGGCAAGGAATACGGCATCCTCGAGCTGCTGTCGCTGCGCAAGGGGACCACGCTCACCAAGGAGATGTTTTTGAACCATCTCTACGGCGGCATGGACGAACCCGAACTCAAGATCATCGACGTCTTCGTCTGCAAGCTGCGCAAGAAGCTCGCCACCGCCACCAAGGGCGACAATTACATCGAGACCGTGTGGGGCCGCGGCTATGTGCTGCGCGACCCGCCGGCCGACACCGCCGCCTCGGCGCGCAAGCTCGCCAAGGCGCAGTAGCGCCGCGGGCGCGCCAGCGCTCGCCGGCAGCGGCGCCAGCGGTTGCGCAGCAACCGCGAGAGCCGCACGGGTTCAGGATTTCCGCGGGGGGTGCGGAGCGGCCGCGTGCAAGCGCGGCCGCTTGCGTTTCGGCAAGCCACCCGCGGCGGGCATCCACTACCCGTCAAGAGCGATCCCGAAAACCCTCAGCTGTTACGCAGCGAGCATCTATCGCCATGACGTATCGTTTCTGGACGGTATCGCGCGCTTTCACTACAGTTGGTTGACCTGGGGCGATGCTATAGATCGTCTTACGGCGTAATCAGGCTTTCGGGCGGGCGATTCCGGGTCGGTTCTGCGCTGTCTGCAGCGAAGCGGTCGTTGCCAGCGCCGCGGCTGCCGCGCCGCTCGGCGGGGGAGGAATGTTCGGCGGGACGCTGACAGGCGCTGTTCGACGCTGGCCGTGGCCGTTATTGGTGCTGCTGCTGCTGGGCTTGGCGATCGCCGGCATCGCGCTCTTCGCCTTTCATGCGCAATCCGCCGCGCTGGAAAAGCAGGCGCTGGCCAACCTGCAAACGGTAGCCCGCCTCAAGGCCGAGGCCATCGGCCGATCGCTGGCCGCCGAGGAGGCGCGCACCAGGATCCTAAGCCGGGCGCCGACTTTCGTGGAGTTCCTGCGGCGCGGCATCGACCGGACGAGCCCGGAGCAGCGCGCGCACCTGGCCACCTTTCTCGAGGAAGCACGAGGCGCCGCGGAGCTGGACAACCTTCTGCTCCTGGACGCTGCCGGCCGGCCGCTGCTGGCGGCGCGGGACCTCCCCGCCGGCGACACGGTCTGGAGCGACGCCGCCAGGGAAGCCCTGGCAACCGGCGAGATCGTGTTCGTCGATTTCCGTCGCGCCGGCGCGGGCGACGGCGTCGAGCTGGGCTTCGTGGCGGCGATCCGCCCCGCCGGAATTCCGGGTCAGCCGGCGCTCGGCGCCGTCGCCCTCGACCTCGCCGCGGCGCGGTTTCTCGGCCCGCAGCTCGCCCTCTGGCCCGCGGCAAGCACCACCGGCCGGACGGTGTTGGCCCGCAAGGACGGCGGCGACCTCCTCGGTCTCGGCCAATTCGGCGCGGCTCACGACGCGGCCCTCTCGTTCCGGCGCCTCCCCGCCGGCGCCGGCGGGATCGTCGCCCGCGCGCTGGGCGGCGAGACCGGACCGATGATCGATGCGGATTTTCGCGGCGCGCGGCTGCTCGCCGCCTCGGCGGCGGTGCCGCGGACGCACTGGATGCTGCTGGTCGCCATGGACCGCGACGAGGCGCTGGCCGAGGTAACGCGGCTTGCCGTCGACACTGGCCTGCTGACGGCGGCGGCGCTGGTCGCGGCGATCATCTTCGCCTTCTTCCTCGATCAGCGCGGCCGGCTGCGGGCGGCGCTGGCGAAGATGGCGCACGATCGGGCGTTGCACGCCGCCGAGACGCAGTTCCGCGGCGTCTTCGAGCAAGCCGCCATCGGCATCGCGCTGGCGACGCCCAACGGGCAATGGCTGCAGGTCAACCGCCGGCTCTGCGACATGCTGGGATACACCGAGGCGGAGCTGCTCGCGCGGCCCGCCATCGCGGTCACCCATCCCGAGGACCGCGCCGCCTCGCAGGCGCTCATGGCCGGCCTGCTGGCCGGCGAGGCCGATCGTTTCACCGCGGAAAAGCGCTATGAGCGGCGCGACGGAGCCATCGTCTGGGCAACCACCGTAGTCAGGCTGGTGCGCCAGGCGGACGGCACCCCCGACTACAGCATCGCCGTCATCGAGGACATCACCGAGCGCAAACGCGCCGAGCAGCAGCTTGCCGACAGCGAGCAGCGCTTCCGCCGCGTCGTGGAATCCGCACCGAACGCAATGGTGATGAGCGCCGCCGACGGCACCATCGCCATGGTCAACCGCCAGGCGGAGATGCTGTTCGGCCACGCGCGCGGCGACCTGCTGGGCCGGCCGATCGAGATGTTGATCCCGGAGCGCTTCCGCCAGGCGCATGGCGGGCTTCACCGCAGCTTCGTCGCCGCGCCCCGGCCGCGGATGATGGGTGCCGGCCGCGACCTCTTCGGCCTGCAGCGCGACGGCCGCGAGTTTCCGGTGGAGATCGGCATCACGCCGATCGAGACCGAAGCCGGCCTGATGGTGCTGGCGACGCTGGTCGACCTCACCGAGCGGCGACGCCACGAAGAGGCGCTGAAGAAGAGCGAGGAGCAGCTGCAGCAGTCGCAGAAGATGCAGGCGATCGGCAACCTGACCGGCGGGATGGCGCATGATTTCAACAATCTCCTGGGGGTGATCGTCGGCAACCTCGACCTGGCGCAGCCCCTGCTGGAGGAGCGCCGCGACGCCGGCGATCTCGTCCGCGAGGCGCTCGATGCCGCGCTGCGCGGCGCCGACCTGACGCGCCGGCTTCTCGCCTTCGCACGCCGCCAGCCGCTCCGCCCGCGGCGCGTCGCCATCGACGAGCTCGTCGCCGGAACCGTCAAGCTGCTCAGCCGCACCCTGGGCGAGAACATCGAGATCTCGGTCGAGCTCGCCGACGACCTCTGGCCCGTGACCGTCGACCCCGCGCAGCTCGAGGCGGCGCTGGTCAATCTGGCCACCAACGCGCGCGACGCCATGGCGGCAGGTGGGCGGCTGAAGGTCGCCGCCGCCAATCGCCGGCTCGATGCCGACTATGCCAGCCTGCATTCGGAGGTGACGCCGGGCGACTACGTCAGGATCGAGGTGAGCGACACCGGGACCGGCATGGCGCCGGCAATTCTCGCCCGCATCTTCGAGCCGTTCTTCACCACCAAGGAGGTCGGCAAGGGGACCGGGCTCGGCCTTGCCATGGTGTTCGGCTTCATGAAGCAGTCGGGCGGACACGTCAATGTCTACAGCGAGCCCGGCGCCGGCAGTACGTTTCGCCTCTATCTGCCGCGCGCGGCAGCAGCCGCCGCTGACGCGCCGGAGCCGGACACCGCGCCGGCGCGCCGCGCCGCCGGCGAGACGGTGCTGGCGGTCGAGGACAACGCGGCGCTTCGCCGGCTTGTCGTGCGCCAGCTCGCGGAGCTCGGATATCGCGTCATCCCGGCGCAGAACGCCACCGAGGCGCTGGCGCTGCTCGAGCACGAGACGGTCGATCTCCTCTTCACCGACGTCGTCATGCCCGGCGACATGGACGGTTTCGGCCTGGCGCGTCATGTCCTGGCTCATTGGCCGAAGATCAGGGTGGTTCTCACCTCGGGCTTCCCCGAGACGAGGATCGACGGCAAGCTGGGAGTTTTGACCGCCTCGACGCGGCTTCTGAGCAAGCCCTATCGTCGGACGGAGTTGGCGCGTGCCTTGCGCGACGCGCTCGACGGCTGACCGCCGGCAGGCGCCGGCGACATGTCAGCCGGCTCCGGCCGCAAGCTTCTGCGCCATGGCGGAGGGCGAGATCACCGGCGAGTAGATGCCGCGCTGTTCGGGCAGCGACTGGAACTTGTCGCTGATGCCGATCACCGTCTCGGCGCCGCCGAGATAGAGGAAGCCGTCGGGCGGCAGCATGCGCGACATCCGTTCCAGCACCGCCGTCTTGGTCGGCTGGTCGAAATAGATCAGCACGTTGCGGCAGAACACGACGTCGAACGACCCCATCGCCGTGAAGTCGTCAAGCAGGTTCAGGCAGCGGTACTTGACCATGCCCCGGATGCCGGAGTCGATCTGCCAGCGTTCGCCCTGCTGCTTGAAATATTTGACCAGCAGCTGGATGGGCAGGCCGCGCTGCACCTCGAACTGCGAATATGTCCCCGCCTGCGCCTTCTCCAGGATCTCGGTCGAGAGATCGGTGGCCACGATCTCGATCGTCCAGCTCGGCAGCTTTGCCTTCTCCTCGCTGAGCAGCATGGCCAGGGAATAGGGCTCCTGGCCGCTCGAGCAGGCGGCGCTCCAGATGCGGATCGACTTGCGCTGCGCCCGCGACTTCATGAGCTGCGGCAGGATGAAGTTCTTGAACTGGTCGAACGGCTTGATGTCGCGGAAAAAAAACGATTCGTTGGTGGTCATGGCCTCGACCACGTCGCGCACCAGCTCGCCCTCCGGCCGGCCGCGCAGCGCGACGATGAGATCGTCGAGCGATTTCATGTTGCGCTTGCGCGCCACCGGCAGCAACCGGCTCTCCAGCAGGTACGCCTTGTCGCGCGTCAGCGTCAGGCCGGAACGGTCCTTGAGCAGGCGGCAGAGGAAATCGAAATCGTCGCCGGTCATCGTCCCGCCCGCGCTGCAAGCTTGCCGATGAAAGGACCGATCTCGTCGAGCGGCAGCACCGCGCTGCACAGCCCGGCCATCGCCACCGCGCCCGGCATGCCCCAGACGACGCTGCTGGCCTCGTCCTGGGCGACCAGCGTGCCGCCGGCGTCGACCACCCCGCGGCCGCCCTCGAGGCCGTCATGACCCATGCCGGTAAGGATCAGCGCCAGCACGCGGCCGCCATAGAGCGCGACGAGGCTGCGCAGCATCGGATCGACCGACGGCCGGCAGAAATTCTCGGGCGGCGTCTTCAGCAGGCGCACCACCTTCTCGCCGCGCGCGCTCTCGACCGTCATGTGGAAATCGCCCGGCGCCACGTAAACCCGGCCGCCGCGCACCGGCTCGCCGTCGACGCCCTCGGCGGCGGCATAGCCGCTGGCGCGCGCGACATGCTCGGCGAGGATGGTGGTGAACGTCGCCGGCATGTGCTGGGTGATGAAGATCGGCAGCTTCAGCGCGCCCTTGAGCGCGCCCATGACGCGGAACAGCGCCTGCGGGCCGCCGGTCGACGAACCGATGGCGAACACCTCCGGCGGCTCGCGCGCGGCGGTGCGCAACGCCATCATCCGGCGCTGCGGCTCGGGCGGCGGCGGCGCGAGCGCGCCGACGGCGCCGACGGCCGCCGCCGGCATGGCGGCGCCCGAGCCGCGGCGGCGCGCCTGGCCCAGCGCCTTCACCTTGGCGAGCAGCTCGTGCTTGAATTCCTCGGCGCTGGTCAGCGCCGAGGCGCCGGGCTTGGTGAGGTAGTCGGCGGCGCCGGCAGCCAGCGCCTTCATGCTGATGTCGGCGCCGCGCCGGGTCAGCGTCGAGGCGATGATCACCTTCAGCCCCGGCTTGGCGGCGAGCATCTTGGGCAGCGCCGTGAGCCCGTCCATCACCGGCATCTCGATGTCGAGGATGACGATCTCGATGTCGTGGCGCGAGAGCGCATTGAGCGCCATCTCGCCGTTGCTGGCCGAGGCCATGACCTCGACCTCGGGATCGGCTTCGAGCGAACGCGTGAGCAGGCCGCGGATGACCGCGCTGTCGTCCACCACCATCAGCCGGTAGGGATGGGCGGCGCGGCCGCCATGCGATCCGCTGGCGCCCGTCACATGGGCCGCCTCGGCGTTCCTCACAGCAGCCCCACTTGCGCGAATTTGGCCTGGAGGATGTCGCTGTCGAACGGCTTCATGATGTACTCGTTCGCGCCGGCGCCGATCGCCTCCTGGATGTGCTGGATATCGTTCTCCGTGGTGCAGAAGACCACCACCGGAGAATCGCCGCCCGGGGCGCGTCGCAGCTGACGCAGGAAATCGATGCCGTTCATCACCGGCATGTTCCAGTCGAGCAGGACCACGTCGGGCATGTGCTTGAGGCAGGCGTCGAGGGCGAGCTTGCCGTCGGCCGCCTCTTCGATGGTGAAATGCAGATCCTCGAGGATGCGGCGTGCGACCTTGCGCACGACCCGCGAGTCATCGACGATGAGACAGGACTTCATGTCCGCTGACTCCGGGGCCCCGGCGCCGGCTCAGGCGGCTTCGACGCGAGCGGAGAAGTCGAGCACGCGGGCGACATCGAGGACGATGAGAAGCGTCTTGTCCAGACGATGGATCCCGCCCGACACCTCGCGCCAGATCGGATCGAGCGTCGCCGGATTGCGCTCGACGGTCCCGGCCCCGAGACTCAGCACCTCGCCCACCTGGTCGACGATGACGCTGTAGAGCTCGCCGCCGTAATCGACGACGATGCTCATGCCGGCCTGCCCCTCGGGCAGCGGCGGCAGCCGCAGCCGGGTGCGCAGATCGATGGCGGTGACGATACGCCCGCGCAGGTTCAGCGAGCCGGCGATCTCGGGCGGCGCCAGCGGAATGCGGGTGATGCGCTGCGGCCCCAGCACGTCCTGCACCTGCAGCACCGGAATGCCGAAGAGCTGGCCCGCCACCGTGATCGACACGAACTCGCTGTGATCGTCGGCCGCGGCCGACTTGCCGCGCGCCTCGCTGATATCCCTGCTCATGCGGCACCCCTTTCAGCACTGAGCGCTTCGGCGAGCGTATGGAGAAGTGCGTCGCGGTCGAACTTCGCGACGTAGTCGCTGAACCCCGCCGCGCGGCCGCGGTCGAGATCCTTCGGCGTGGCGTGCGAAGACAATGCGACGAGCGGCGTATTCTGCCAGCGGCTGGCGTTCTTCACCGTGCTGGCGAACTGGTAGCCGTCCATGCCCGGCATCTCGATGTCGCTGATGATGACGTCGAAATCCTCGCCCGCCTCGCACAGCCCGAGCGCGCGGTCGGCCGATTCCACCGTGGTCACCTCGTAGCCCGCCACCGACAGCAGCGGCGTCAGCAGATTGCGGAAGAACGGGCTGTCGTCGACCAGCAGCACCCGCTTGCCCTTCTCGCCCTCGAACTCGCCGTCCGCCTGCGCGCCGAACCAGTCGTTGTAGGCTCTGGTGAGATAGAAGCCGGCGTCGATGAGGTCGGTCGCCTTGCCCGCGACGATGGCGCTGCCGATGAGTCCCGGCCGGTCGACCGCAACCTCGATCTTGAGCTGGTCCTCGACGATGTCGACGATCTCGTCGACGACGAGGCCCATGGTGTGGTCCTTGTCGGCGAACACCAGGATCGGCTGGCGGCCTTCGTTGCGCATCTGGTAGTCGGCATCGATGGTGACCAGCGGCATGAGCTTGCCGCGATACTGCACGACCGGCTTGTCGTGCGAGTGCTCGACCTGCGCGCGATCGATCTCCTCGAGGCGCGCAACGAGCGCCAGCGGCACCGCCTTGGGCGCGCCGGCGCCGGCGCGGAACAGCAGCAGGCTGGTGAGGTCGCCGCCCGTGCCACCCTTCGCCGCCGCGGTATCGGCCGCCCTCTTCGCGCTCTCGCTGACGGTGATCTCGCCCGTCCCGGCGGCGATGCCGTTGGGATCGAGGATCATGATGACGCTGCCGTCGCCGAGGATGGTGTTGCCCGAGAACATCCCGATGTCGCGCAGGATCGGCGCCACCGGCTTGACCACGATCTCCTCGGTGTCGAAGACGCGGTCGACGATGATGCCGAAGGTGTAGGTGCCGACCTGGGTGACGACGATGAAGGTCTCGCTCGGCTGATCGGCGCGCTTGCCGAGCTTCAAGAGCTCCTGCAGCGAGACCAGCGGCAGCAGCCTGTCCCGCAGGCGCAGCACCGGCGCGTTGTTGAGCCACTCGATGTTGTTCTCGGAATTGGCGGCGGCGCGCACCAGCTCGACGACGCTGATCTGCGGGATGGCGAAACGCTCGCCGGCGCATTCGACGATCAGCGCCGAGACGATGGCCAGCGTCAGCGGGATCTTGATGACGAAGGTCGAGCCCTTGCCGCGGTGGCTCTTCATCTCGACCGTGCCGCCGATCTTCTCGATGTTGGTGCGCACCACGTCCATGCCGACGCCGCGGCCGGAAACGCTGGTCACCTTGGCCGCGGTGGAGAAGCCGGCCTTGAAGATGAACTGCTGGATTTGCTGCTCGGACATCGCGGCGAGGTCGCTCTCGCTGGCCAGCCCGGTGGCGACCGCCTTCTGCTTGATCCGGTCGATGTCGAGACCTTTGCCGTCGTCGGCGATCTCGATGATGATGTGGCCGCCCTCGTGGAAGGCGTTGAGGGTGATCGTGCCGGTCTCCGGCTTGCCTTGGCCGGCGCGCTCGGCCGGCATCTCGATGCCGTGATCGGCGGAGTTGCGCACCATGTGGGTGAGCGGATCCTTGATCATCTCAAGGACCTGGCGGTCGAGCTCGGTCTCGGCGCCGTGCATCTGCAGGTCGATCTTCTTGCGCAACTCGTGCGACAGGTCGCGCACGATGCGCGGCAGCTTCGCCCAGGCGTTGCCGATCGGCTGCATGCGCGTCTTCATCACGCCTTCCTGCAGCTCGGTGGTGACGTGCGACAGGCGCTGCAGCGGCGCGCCGAACTCGCTGTCCTTCTGCCCGCGCAGGATCTGCATGAGCTGGTTGCGCGTCAGCACCAGTTCGCTCACCATCGTCATCAAATTCTCGAGCAGGTCGACGTTGACGCGGATGCTCTGCGCCGCGACCGCGGATTCCTTGGTCTCGGCCGCTTCGCTGCGCGGCTCCTTGGCGTCCTTGGGCTTGGCTTCCTTGGCCTCGACGGGCGCCGCCTCGATCGGCGCAGGCTCGGGTTCCGGCTCGATGATCGGCGTCGCCAGCACCGGCTGCGCCGGCGCGGCTTTCGCTTCCATCTTGGGCGCGGGCGCGGGCGTCTCCGGCTGCGCGACCACAGCCGCAGCCGCGGCCGGGCCCGCGTCGCCGGCGGCGAGCGCGTTCAGCCGCGCGATGAGGTCGCTGTCGTCGCCGGCGGGCTCGGACTCGTTGGCCTCGAGCTGCGCCAGCAGCGATTTGATCTGGTCGAGCGACGCCAGGATGAGGCTCACCGCCTGCGCGGTCACCTTCTGCTCGCCGTCGCGGAACTTGCCCAGCACGTTCTCGGAGGCGTGCGCCACCGCTTCGAGCCGCGGCAGGCCGAGGAAGCCGCAGGTGCCCTTGATCGTGTGCACGAGGCGGAAGATGTTGCCGAGCAGCGCCGGGTCGTTGGGGTTCTGCTCGAGCCTCACCAGCTCGAGATCGAGCACGGCCAAGCTCTCGTTGGTCTCGGTCAGGAATTCGCTGAGAAGGTCATCCATGTGCTGTCCTCGATCGCGTCGGCACGCGGCCCCGCCGGCGTGAATGGGCAGGAAAATTCGGCCTAAACCATCGCGGATATTCTTTAAGAACCGGTTAGCACTACCGGTGGTGAATCAACCCCTGCGCGACGCCCGCGCGACGCGAGCGGCGTCGTCGCGAGCGGGCGCCAGCGGTTGCCCTTGCAACCGCGAAAGCGCGCACGGTGCGGGCGACTCTCAGCCTCTTGGAGTATTCGAGCGGTTGCCCCCTACCCCGCCGCCGCGCGGAACACCGCCCGTTGCGGCACCGCCTCGGCGAGTGCGAGGGTCGCCCCGAGCCGCGATGCCAGCCGCGCCGTGAAATAGGCGTGGACGGTGCGCGAGGTGAGCTGCTCCACCGTCGCCGCGGGATCGAGCGCGGCACGCATCTCGGGGCTGAGATTGACGCTCTCGCCTTCCGCCGCCACCTCGATGCCCGAGGCGCCGCCATGCAGCGGCCGGATCAGCACGGTGCCGCCGCGCGGCAGCGCCTCGGCGGCAAGCACCAGCATGTTGCAGGCCAGCCGCTGCCAATCGGCAGGGAGCGTCGCCGCCTCGGCCGGCCAGTCGCAGCGCACCTTGCCGCCCTCGAGCAGCCCTGCCGCGAGGTCGCCGCCATGGCCGGCGGCGCCGCCGCTGGAGCTGGTCGTCGTGCCGTAGGCGAAACGATAGAATTGCAAACGCTGTCCCGCCTTGCGCGCGCTTTGGCCGATCAGCCGGATGGCGTCGCGGACGAAATCGGGATCGTCATCGTCGAGCAGTTCGACACCATTGTTAATGGCACCAACGGGACTCACCAGCTCGTGGCACAGCCGCGCATTCAGCAATTCCAGGACCCGAAACTCGATCGTCCCGCTCATCGCGCCCCTGACCTCTTCCTTGTCGTCAACGTCTGCGCCGTTTGGAATTGCCGACACTACCATAATGCTCGGCGGCGCAAGCGACGGGATGGCGGGTCAGCCGGTCGCCGCCGCCGCGGCCAGCCGCTCGGCCGCGGCGAGGTCCTCGGCGCGGTTTATATTGAAGAAGGGATCGAGCGGCACCGCCGGAAACTCGACCACCGCCAGCCGGAAGCGCCGCATCCATTGCTCGACCTTGCGCACCCCCTCGAGCGTCAGCGCGCGGCGGAGCTCTTCGCGCAGCGCCACCGGCCAGAGGCCGAAGACCGGATGGACGCGGCCGGCCGAAGCGGCGCAGGCGAGATCGTGCCCCTCGGCCAGCGCCGCGCCGAGCCGCTCGACCATGTCGCCGGGCAGAAACGGCGCGTCGCCGGCAAAGCTCGCCAGATGCGTCGCCGCCGGCTGCTCCGCCGCCGCCCAATCCAGCCCGGCCAGCACGCCTGCCAACGGCCCGGCGAAACCGGCGACGCCGTCGGCGACCACCGGCAGCGCAAACCCGGCGAAGCGGGCGGGATCGCCGTTGGCGCCGAGCGCCAGAGCCGCCACCTGCGGCCGCGCCCGGGCGATGACATGGGCGAGGATCGGCCGTCCCGCCAGCCGCCGCAAACCCTTGTCGCCGCCGCCGAGGCGGCGCGACCGGCCGCCGGCAAGCACGATGCCGACCGGTCGCCCGATGTCGGGATTGCCGGGAGGCGCGCCCTCTTTCATGGCAGAATGATGGGGGCGGCGCCGGCGGCGCGCAAGCCGAGGCCGTCCGGCACATCCGCGCTACTCCCGGCGCCCGGAGAATATGCTATAGGGAAGCGGGAGGAACCTTGAGGATCCGCCAACGGGTCCCCATAACAAGACGATGATCGACCCCTACGGCCGACATATCAGCTATCTTCGCGTCTCGGTCACCGACCGATGCGACTTCCGCTGTCTTTATTGCATGGCGGAAGACATGACCTTTCTGCCGAAATCGGAAGTGCTGACGCTGGAAGAACTCGACCGGCTGTGCAGCGCCTTCGTGCGCCTCGGCGTGCGCAAGCTCCGCCTCACCGGCGGCGAGCCGCTGGTGCGCCGCAACATCCTGTCGCTGGTGCGTGCGCTCGGCCGGCACCTGGAAAGCGGCGCGCTGGACGAGCTCACGCTGACCACCAACGGCAGCCAGCTCGCGCGCTACGCGGCGGAGCTCAAGGACGCCGGCGTGCGGCGGATCAACGTCTCGCTCGACACGCTCGACCCGGCGAAGTTCACCGCGATCACCCGCTGGGGCAAGCTCGACAAGGTGCTGGAGGGCCTCGACGCCGCCAAGCGCGCCGGGCTCCAGGTCAAGATCAACGCGGTGGCGCTGCGCGGCGTCAACGACGACGAGTTCGACGGGCTGGTGCGCTGGTGCGGCGAGCAGGGCTTCGATCTCGTCTTCATCGAGGTCATGCCGCTGGGCGAGATCGGCGCCGATGCGCGGCTCGACCAGTACCTGCCGCTCTCCATGGTGCGGGCATCGCTGCAGCGGCGCTGGACGCTCGACGAGACCGATTACCGCACCGGCGGACCGGCACGCTACTACGTCGTGCGCGAGACCGGACGGCGGCTCGGCATGATCACGCCGCTCACCCATAATTTCTGCGAGAGCTGCAATCGCGTGCGGCTGACCTGCACCGGCACGCTCTTCATGTGCCTCGGCCAGGAGGACGCCGCCGATCTGCGCGCGCCGCTGCGCCTCTCCGAAAGCGACGATCTGCTCGAGCCGGCGATCCGCGCCGCGATCGCGCGCAAGCCCAAGGGTCACGATTTCGTGATCGACCGCCGGCACAACCGGCCGGCGGTGAGCCGGCATATGAGCGTCACCGGCGGGTGAGCGCCGCCGCGCCCCCTGCCCCGCCCCAGCCGCGATGAGCCCCCTTCCCGGCATAGCCTGCGTCGCCAGCGACGCGCCCGCGGCGCAGCAGGCGCTGGCCGAGCTGCAAGCGCTTTACGGCGAGATCCCGCCGGAAGCCGCCGGCGTCATCGTCGCGCTGGGCGGCGACGGCTTCATGCTGGAGACGCTGCACCGCTATCTCGAGCTCGGCGTGCCGATTTTCGGCATGCATCGCGGCAGCGTCGGCTTTCTCATGAACGGCTACGACGCCGCCGGCCTGCGCGAACGCATCGCCCGCGCCGCGCCGGTGCGCATCCACCCGCTGCAGATGCGCGCCACCGACGTGCGCCGGGCGGAGCACGAGGCGCTGGCCTTCAACGAGGTCTCGCTGCTGCGCGAAACCCGGCAGACGGCAAAGCTCAGGATCAGCGTCGATCACGTGGTCCGCGTCGACGAGCTGAGCGCCGACGGCATTCTCGTCGCCACGCCGGTCGGCAGCACCGCATACAATTTCTCGGCGCACGGCCCGATCATCCCGCTGGGCGCCGGCGTGCTGGCGCTGACGCCGATCAGCGCCTTCCGCCCGCGGCGCTGGCGCGGCGCGCTGCTGCCGCATGCCGCCGAAGTGCGCTTCGACATCATCGAGGCGGAGAAGCGGCCGGTGAGCGCGGTCGCCGACTACACCGAGGTGCGCGACGTGCTGTCGGTGACGGTGCGCGAGAATCGCGACATCGCCCTCACCATGCTGTTCGATCCCGAGCACAATCTCGAGGAGCGGGTGCTCAAGGAGCAGTTCCTGTCCTGACCGCCGCCTCTGGCGCCGGCCGCCGCGCCCCGCCATTATGGGCCCGACCTGCGAGGAAAATCGCGTGCCCGGAGCCGTCCTTTCCAGCCTCGACCTGATCGGCCGCCTCGTCGCCTTCGACACGACGAGCCGCGATTCCAATCTCGCGCTGATCGGCTTCGTGCAGGACTATCTCGACGGCTGGGGCGTCGACTCCGAGCTGGTCTACGACCGCGAGCGGCGCAAAGCCAATCTCTACGCCACCATCGGGCCGGCGGAGAAGAGCGGCATCCTGCTGTCGGGCCACACCGACGTGGTGCCGGTCGACGGCCAGGCCTGGGACAGCGATCCCTTCGCCGTCGCCGAGAAATCCGGCTGCCTCTACGGCCGCGGCACGTCCGACATGAAGAGCTTCATCGCCGTGGTGCTGGCGCTGGTGCCGGAATTCCTCGCGCGCGGCCTCAAGACGCCGGTCCATCTCGCCTTCACCTACGACGAGGAGGTCGGCTGCATCGGCGTGCGCGAGCTCATCGCCGCCCTCAAGCAGCTTCCGGTGCGGCCCAGCGCCTGCATCGTCGGCGAGCCGACCATGATGCGGCCGGTGATCGCGCATAAGGGCAAGCGCAGCCTGCGCTGCCGCGTGGCCGGCCGCGAATCCCATTCGGCGCTGGCGCATGAGGGCGTGAACGCGGTCGAGGCCGCGGCCGAGATCGTCGCCTATCTCAAGGCGATGGCGCGGCGCAAGCGCGACCACGGCCCGTTCGACCCCGCCTTCTCGCCACCCTACACCACCGTCCATACCGGCGTGATCCACGGCGGCACCGCGCTCAACATCGTGCCGCGCGACTGCGCCTTCGATTTCGAGTTCCGCAACATCCCCGGCGACGATCCCCAGCACCTGCTCGACGAGGTCAAGCGCTACGCCGCCGCGACGCTGCTGCCCGAGATGCACGCGGTGAGCGACGCCACCGGCATCGTCTTCGAGGAGATGAACGCCGTCGACGGGCTCGACATGGCGCCGGACCATCCGCTGGTGCTGCTGACGCAATCGCTCACCGGCGCCAACGACACCGGCAAGGTCAGCTTCTGCGCCGAAGCCGGGCTCTACCAGGAGGCGGAGATCCCGACGGTGATCTGCGGCCCCGGCTCGATCGAGGTGGCGCACCGGCCCAACGAGTACATCGCCATCGGCCAGGTGCGGCACTGCGAGAGCTTCATGCGCCGCCTGATGGATCGCCTCGCGCGCTAGGCTGATGGTGGACGGCTACGCCATGGAGCTCGTCGCGCCGGACATCACGCCCTATGCCGCCGGCAATACCGGCATTCCCTACGTCACCACCTTCGACAGCGGACGGCCCGGTCCGCATGTGCTGGTCAACGCGCTGACCCATGGCAACGAGATCTGCGGCGCCATCGCGCTCGACCGGCTGCTGCGCGACGGCGTGCGGCCGGTCGCCGGCAGGCTGACGCTGAGCTTTGCCAATGTCGCGGCGTTTGCCGGCTTCGATCCCGCCAACCCGACCGCGTCGCGCTTCGTCGACGAGGATTTCAACCGCGTCTGGGACGCGGCGACGCTCGCCGGTCCGCGCCGGAGCGCGGAGCTGCAGCGCGCCCGCGCGCTCCGCCCGGTCGTGGCCGCGGCGGACCTGCTGCTCGACCTGCATTCGATGCAGCAATCGACCGAGCCGCTGATGCTGGCGGGCCTCACCGACAAGTCGCTGGCGCTGGCGCGGCGCGTCGGCGTGCCGGCGGTGGTGGTGCGCGATGCCGGCCATGCCGCCGGCCGGCGCATGCGCGACCACGGCGCCTTCGACGATCCCGCAACGGCGCCGGCGGCGCTGCTGGTCGAATGCGGCCAGCATTGGCAGCGGGGCGCCGCCGCCGTGGCGCTCGAGGTGACGCGACGCTTCCTCGCGGTGGCGGGCGTGCTGCCGCCGCACGAGGCCGCACGCTTCCTCGCCGATCCCGTGCCGCCGCAGCGCGTCGTCACCGTCAGCGAGGCCGTGACCATCGCCACCGACCGTTTCGCGTTCATCCGCGACTATCACGGCCTCGACGTCATCCCGGAACGCGGCACGGTGATCGCCCGCGACGGCGACCGCGAGATCCGGACGCCTTATGACGATTGCGTGCTGATCATGCCGTCCCGCCGCCTGATGCGCGGCCAGACGGCGGTGCGGCTGGGACGCTTCACCGATTAGCGCCGGCATTCCCCCTCTCCGCCCCGGGGGGCGGCGAGGGCTGGGGCGCGGTGGGGCCGTCTGCCAGGCTGCGACCGGCGGCGCCGGCCTCGAGCCGCGTCGCCACCTTCAGATAGACGAACATCGGATAGAGCGCCGAGAACAGCGCCAGCGCCATGCCGTAGGGGCCTTCGCGGTAGCCCTTGCGCGCGACATAGGACTTCCAGGCGCGGCTGAACATGCGGCGGAAGGAAGACCGGAAGACCGGGATCCGGCCGCGGTCGATGGCGTCGGCCGCCGCGGCGTCGGTGTAGCTGTTGAGGCGGCGGAACATGTCGCTGAGGTCGCGGTCGACGAAATGGTCGATCGGATGCTCGAGCACGCGCCGCTCGCCGGTGTAGCGCACCGGCGGATGGACGCGGCCCTTGCCCCAGATCTTGCCGCCCGGTCGATAGAGCGCGGCGCGCGCCGCGGCGCCGTTATAGGCGCCCCAGCCGAAGCGCACGAGCCGGCCGCCGACATGGTTGGCGATCGGGATGAGGAAATAGGCGTCGCCCGGCGTCGCCTCGATCGCCCGGCGCGCCTCCAGCGCCAGCCCCGGCGTCACCCGCTCGTCGGCATCGACCTCGATCACCCAGTCGGTGCGGCAGGCCTTGACCGCTGCGGTGCGGCGCTCGCCTTCGAGCGGCCAGGCGCCCTCGACGACGCGCGCGCCGAAGCCGCGGGCGATCTCGGCCGAGCGGTCGGTGCTGCGGTCGAGCGCCACCACGATCTCATCGGCAAAGCGCAGCGTCTCGAGGCAGGCGGCGAGCTGCCGCTCCTCGTTGCGCGCCACCACCAGCGCCGACAGCGTCGGCCGGCGCTCGGCTCGGGTCTTGGCTTCGTCCAGGGCTGCCATGGCGGCGAGATTAATCGCTCCGCCGCGGGAAGCAAGAAATCCGCCGCGGGCCTCGGCAGCGGAGGGCGACGCTCCCCGTACCGACTATCGCAGGTCCGTGACTCGCCCCACCTCACCCCACCCCTCTCCGCCCCCAAGGGGCGGAGAGGGAGGGACCCGCGCAGCGGGAGGGTGAGGTGGGAGTCGATGATCCCGCGCTGTCTCAGTCATTTGCGATGTGCACCGCCGACAGAAGATGCTCGCCGCGGGGCGCGGCATTGTCACGCGGTTGGAATCTTCCTAAGCTCGCCGTGGGCGAAGGAAAAGCGAGGGAGACGGGCATGCAGCTCGCCGCGGTCACGCTCGACGACAAATACACGCTGCAGACCGGCCGCATCTATCTCTCGGGGGTCCAGGCGCTGGTGCGCCTGCCGATGCTGCAGCGCCAGCGCGACCAGGCGGCAGGCCTCGTCACCGGCGGCTTCATCTCGGGATATCGCGGCTCGCCGCTCGGCACCTATGACAATGCGCTGTGGCAGGCGCGGCCTCATCTCAAGCAGAACAACATCCATTTCCAGCCGGGCCTCAACGAGGACCTGGCGGCGACCGCGCTCTGGGGCAGCCAGCAGGTCAACCTGTTCCCCGGCGCGACGGTCGACGGCGTCTTCGGCATCTGGTACGGCAAGGGTCCCGGCGTCGACCGCTCGGTCGACCCGCTGAAGCACGCCAACGCCGCCGGCACCTCGCGCCATGGCGGCGTCCTCGCCATCGCCGGCGACGATCACGGCTGCCAATCCTCGACGCTGGCGCATCAGAGCGAGCAGATCTTCGAGGCGGCGATGCTCCCGATCCTGAACCCGGCGACGGTGCAGGAATATCTCGATTTCGGCCTGTACGGCTTCGCGCTGTCGCGCTTCTCGGGCTGCTGGGTGGGCTTCAAGGCGATCGCCGAGACGGTGGAGAGCAGCGCCTCGGTGCAGATCGATCCGGCGCGGCACGATTTCGTGCTGCCGCAGGATTTCGCGATGCCGCCGGACGGCCTCAACATCCGCTGGCCCGACCCGCCGCTCGACGCCGAGCGCCGGCTGCACGGGCCGAAGATGGCGGCGGTGGCCGCCTTCGCCCGCGCCAACCGCGTCGACCGGCTGGAGATCGACCCGCCCGCGGCGCGCCTGGGCATCATCACCACCGGCAAGGCCTATCTCGACGTGCGCCAGGCGCTCGCCGATCTCGGCATCGACGACAAGGCCGCGCAGGCGCTCGGCATCCGACTTTACAAGGTCGGCCTCACCTGGCCGCTCGAGGCGCAGGGCGCGCGGCGCTTCGCCGAGGGCCTGCGCGACGTGCTGGTGATCGAGGAGAAGCGCGGCTTCATCGAGAGCCAGCTCGTGCGCCTGCTCTACAACCTCGACGCGGCGCGGCGCCCGAGCGTCGTCGGCAAGGCGGACGAGAGCGGCGCGCCGCTGCTGCCGAGCGCCGGCGAGCTCACCCCCACCGTGGTGGCGCGCGCGATCGTGCTGCGCCTCAAGCGGCTGGGCGAGGAGAGCCCGCACCTCACCCAGCGCCTGGCGCGGCTCGAATCCTTCGAGAAGATGCTGGAGGCGCCGCTGCCGGCGACGCAGCGCACGCCGTTCTTCTGCTCCGGCTGTCCGCACAACACCTCGACCCGCGTGCCCGAGGGCAGCCGCGCCCAGGCCGGCATCGGCTGCCACGCCATGGCGATGTACGTGCCGTCGCGCAACACCCAGACGATCACCCATATGGGCGGGGAAGGCGCCAACTGGATCGGCCAGGCGCCGTTCACCCGCGACACGCATGTCTTCCAGAATCTCGGCGACGGCACCTATTCGCACAGCGGCCTGCTCGCCATCCGCGCCGCCGCCGTGTCCGGCGTCAACATCACCTACAAGATCCTGTTCAACGACGCCGTGGCGATGACCGGCGGCCAGCCGGTCGAAGGCCACCTCACCGTGCCGCAGGTCACGCGCCAGGTGATGGCCGAAGGCGCCAGGCGCGTCGTCGTCGTCACCGACGAGCCCGAAAAATATCCCGCCGACGCCGGCTTCGCGCCGGGCGTCGAGATCCGCCACCGCGACGCGCTCGACGAGGTGCAGCGCGCGCTGCGCGAGACGCCGGGCCTCACCGTGCTGGTCTACGACCAGACCTGCGCCGCGGAAAAGCGCCGGCGGCGCAAGCGCGGCCAGTTCCCCGACCCGCCCAGGCGCGTCTTCATCAACGAACGCGTCTGCGAAGGCTGCGGCGACTGCTCGGAGAAGTCGAACTGCGTCTCGGTGAAGCCGGTCGAGACCGAGTTCGGGCGCAAGCGCGCCATCGACCAGTCGAACTGCAACAAGGACTTCTCCTGCATCAAGGGCTTCTGCCCGAGCTTCGTCACCGTCCATGGCGGCCAGCCGCGCAAGCTGCGCAAATCCGCCGCCGCGGTGGCCGACGACCCCTTCGCCTCCCTGCCGCTGCCGCAGCAGCGGCCGCTGGGCGACGCCTATGGCATCCTCGTCACCGGCATCGGCGGCACCGGCGTCATCACCCTGGGCGCGCTCCTCGGCATGGCGGCGCATCTCGAGGGCAAGGGCTGCACCGTGCTCGACTTCACCGGCCTGTCGCAGAAGAACGGCGCGGTGATGAGCCATGTGCGCCTGGCGCCGCAGCCCGAGGACCTCCATGCCGTGCGCATCGCCGCCGGCGGCGCCGACCTGCTGCTCGGCTGCGACATGGTGGTGGCGGCGAGCCCGGCGGCGCTGTCGCGGGTCGAGCACGGCGTGACCCGCGCCATCGTCAACTCCTACCTGGCGCCGACCGCCGCCTTCGTCGTCAACCCCGACATCGATTTCGAGACGCTCGCCATGCAGCGCGCGCTCAAGGCGGCGGCGGGCGATGGCGGCGCCGAGTTCCTCGACGGCACCGAGCTGGCCACCGCGCTGATGGGCGACAGCATCGCCACCAACCTGTTCATGCTGGGCTACGCCTTCCAGAAAGGGCTGGTGCCGCTGAGCCTCGCGGCCATCGAGCGCGCCATCGAGCTGAACGGCGTCGCCGTCGACGCCAACAAGCGCACCTTCGCCTGGGGCCGGCTCGCCGCTCATGACCGCGCCCGGGTCGAGGCGCTGGTGCGGCCGGCGCTGCACGAGGAGGCGCCGGCGGCGCCGGGCCTCGCCGATCTCGTCGAGCGCCGCGCCCGCTTCCTGGCGGACTATCAGGACGCCGCCTATGCCCGGCGCTATCGCGACGCCGTGGCGTCGATCGAGGCGGCCGAGAAGGCGCGCGGTCGCGGCCTCTCCGGCCTCGCCGAGGCGGTCGCGCGCAACCTCTTCAAGCTGATGGCCTACAAGGACGAATACGAGGTGGCGCGGCTCTACACCGACGGCGCCTTCCTGCGCCAGCTCCAGCAGCAGTTCGAAGGCGATTTCCGCCTCGAATTCCACTTGGCGCCGCCGCTTTTCGCCAGGCGCGATCCCGCCACCGGCGAGTTGCTCAAGCGCGGCTACGGTCCCTGGGTGTTCGCCGCCTTCCGGCTGCTGGCGCGCCTCAAGCGGCTGCGCGGCACGCCCTTCGACATGTTCGGCCGGACGGCCGAGCGCAAGCACGAACGCCGGCTCATCGCGGACTACCAGGCGGTGATCGCCGAGCTTGCTGCCGCGCTCACTCCCGACAACCACGCGCTCGCCGTCGAGATCGCGCGCGTGCCGGAGCGGATCCGCGGCTACGGCCACGTCAAGGAGCGCAACCTCGCCGCCGCCAAGGCGCGCGAAGCGGCGCTGCTGGCGGCGTTCCGCTCCCCGGCGTCGCGGGCGACGGCGGCGGAGTAGGCGCGGCGGCGCCCGGTCCGATGCAAAAATACCTCAGGGCGACCCCATGAAAGCAACCTACGACTCTAGAACCGATACGCTCAGCATCGTTCTCAAGGCAGATGGCCGCGTTGCCGAGAGCGACGAGGACAAACCCGGCGTGATACTCGACTACGACGAAGAGGGGAACCTCATCTCCCTTGAGATACTTGATGCCTCAAAACGCGTTACGGAGGCGCGCCGGATCGAATTCGAGACGGTGGGATGACCGGCTCGCGTCTCCGGCACAATATCGTATCACCGAGTACCGGCGAAGATGGGCAATGATGATCAAGCGTGCATCGATCGAGGATGCGGCGGACTAGGCGCGACGGATTGCTCCCGCTGCTGCCGGCCGGGCGCCGCCCCGTCGGTCTACAGATTGTGCCTGATGTAGCCGGGTAATGCCGCGATGCCGGTCGCAACGCTGATCCAGTTCTTGTCTCTGCCGATTGAGACGCCCGGGCACGCCTTGAGTAATTGCCGCGTCTCAAAAACGATGTAGCCGCGAGCGTCGCATAACGCACCGGGAAACCGTTCGAGCTTGTGATACCAAGTGCCGTCTTTGCGGTAGAGTACGTGACGTGCGGCAATCCCCCATTGCTTCTGCAAAAGCTTGCCGGTGACACGTGCTTGCATTGTCGCCTCTACCGAAGTGAACGCTGCCCTCCGGCCCCGCCTGACGCACCGACAGAATGTTATCGTCGACTCCGGTAATTGTCATCTGGGGAAGCTCGGAACAACTGCTTGATCGTTTACGACCGTTGCCCGACAGCAAGCGGTCGCCCGGGACGGTTCATGCAGGCAATCGTGCGACCCTGACGGTACACCTCTGCCACAGGCCTCCGCCCCCCTTTGCCCGCCGGCGTCTTCGCGGTAAGCTTTCCCTCTCATCGGGAGGCGAGCATGGCCGTGACCGAGAGCGTTTCCCATTATACCGTCGCCGGACGCGAGACGGTGGCGGAGACCGCGGAGCTGCGCATGGTGGTGCTGACGCTGGCGGCCGGCCAGGAAGTCCCCTGGCACTGGCACAGCAACGTCAGCGACCACGTCATCTGCCTGGAAGGACCGATG
>DAHUYF010000066.1 GCA_027315365.1 Rhodospirillales bacterium
CCCGTCGCGAGCGCAACAGGCGGGAGCAGCTGCTCAAGTTCCGCCTGCTGCCGCTCGCGCTCCGGATCATCCGGCTATCGGGAACCGTCCAGGAGTATCGCAAGCTGTTGACGCCGATCGGGAAGGCCCGCCACGGGTTCATCCCGATGAAAGACGTGGAGTACTGGGGCTTGGTCGCCATCGTCGGCCGGAAGCAGATCAAAGTGCGAGCCGTCCTCCGGCGCGTCGGCACCGGCAACATCACGTTCTGGAGCGTCATGCCGTATTCGAAAATCAAGCAGGGAAGCCAGCGGATGTACATCGACGGCATCGAAGACGACTGACCGACAAAAATACCGCCCGCAGGCGGTACTTTTGTCGTGCCCGCCTTCAGCTTAGGAAATCCTTAGCTGAACGGGGCTTTCGCCCGCAGGCACGAGATCACTATATCATGTGCACCTGAACCCGCAATGAGACCGGGCCGCTCCGATATCTGCGCTCCGCCGGCACGCTCCGGGTATATTCCGCATCCGTGGCCCGCACGACATCGCACCCGCGTATCGACGCCGATGCTCTCTCGCCTGTCGGAGCAGGAGGGTCGCGTCTTTACCTGCGTTTCGTCGAATCTCAGCACTCTCCAACCATCTCGCCGGAGTTGCCGGTTCACCATTTGATCGCGTTCCATGTTGCGCTCTATCTTGTCGCGCCAGAAGGGAGGCCATCTCTGCGATAATCTTTTGGATATGCGCGCGGTGGCGAATTGAAGGTGTTGGTAATGTCGTTCGGCCCGTGCTTGCCGCGACATCCGCGTTATATGAACCCGGATTTCCCGGATACCCAAGCCGTATCGTGACGGCGTGTGACGAATCTGATATAGAACCCGATGCGTTGTTATAGGCGGCGGGAGCGGTAGGACGTGGAGACGGTGGCGGGTGAGCCGGAATCGACTGATCTGCGGGTTGGTTTTGATCGCCGCCTGAAGCTGGAATTCCCCGGCCGCATCGAGCAGATCGCCGCGCCCGGCGCGCTGCCGGTGGTCCACACCGCGAAGATGCTCGACTGGGCGACCGGCGGTCCGAAGCCGGCGGCGTTACGGCGATGACGCGCCGGCGCGCCTGCCTCTTTGTCGTCGGCGCCGCGCTGCTGCTGGCGGGCTGCTCGACCGCGAAGGTCACGGCGAGCGGTGGCACCGGCATTCCGCCGGCGCTGCGCCCCGCCGCGGTCTACGTCGCCGATTTCGATCTCGACGCGGCGGCGATCAAGCCGGAATCGGGCCTGCTCGGCGCCCGTCCGGGAATCCTGCCGCAGGGCCCGCTCGGCATCCTCGGCAAGCCCGATCCGGAGGCCGAGCGGCGTCACCTGGTCGACCTCCTGGCGCAGACGCTGGTCGACGATCTCGCCAAGACCGGCCTCACCGCGCAGCGCCTGTCCGCGGGCGCGGCGCTCCCCGGCGAGGGCTGGCTGGTGCGCGGCGCCTTTCTCGCGGTCGATGAGGGCAACCGCCTGCGACGTGCCGTCATCGGTTTCGGCGCGGGCCAGACCGGGATGCAGCTTGCCGTTGCCATCGACGATCTCGCCAAGGGCACGCCCGCACCCTTTTATCAGCTCGACACCAAGGCCAAGAGCCGCGATCTCCCGGGTGCCGCGGTGACCCTCAACCCCTATGTCGCCGCCGCGCGCTTCGTGCTCGCGAAAGGCGATCTCGACCGGAACGTCAAGGACAGCGCCCATGAGATCGCCAAGACCGTCGTCGCCCGCGTCAACGCGTCGTCCGCGGCGCCGGCACGGTGAAAAACTCTCTCCGCCCCATTCGGGGCGGAGAGGGGCGGGGAAGGTCGTGGCGCTTGCTCGACCGGCAGATGAGGCAAGCAGGCGTACGTCAGCAGATCTGGTCACCTGCGCCGGACACCGCCAACGCGAAGGAACGCGCGTCGATCCGGAATCACGCGTGGCCGTCAACGTCATAGGTCGATCACCGAAGACACCTCGCCCGGCAGGACCGTCCGTGCGCTGAAAGGCTTCGACGGCGCGCCGTCGATCATGAGGCGCAGGTAGATGTCGTGGGTCGCCAGGTTCATGAGGTCGATCGGCGCGAACCGCTCCACGAACTCCCGAGAGATCAAGGCGGCATCATGCGGTCCGACCCGGAAGGCAATGAGCGTGCCGACATTGCCGAGCACGGCATCGCGGACGTCCCCGCCGAGCTGGCTGAGATGCTGGTTCGCGAGGACGAGCCCGACATGGTACTTGCGCAACTCCGAAACCATCGTGGCGACGCTGAGCGTGGTGAAGTTCTGGAACTCGTCCAGATACAGGAAGAAGTCCGGACGCGCGTCCTCCGCCACGTTGGCCCGGCTGAACGCCGCCAGCCCCATCGTCGTCACCAACAGGCTCCCGAGCAGGGAAGCGCTGTCTTCGCCCACGATACCGCGCGCCAGGTTCACCAGCAGGATCTCCTGCCGGTCCATCATCCGGCGCAGGTGAAGCATCTTCTCGGGCTGCGTGAGGATGCGCCGCATGGTGGGATCCGCGAGGAGCGCTCCAACCTTGTTCTGAATGGGAGCGATCGAGTCGGCGCGATACCGGTAGGAGTACTGGTCATATTCCTTCTCCCAGAACGTCTTCACCTGCTCGTTGGCGAGCCGGGCGACCACGGTGCTCCGGTATCTTTTGTCCATCAGGAGCGTCAGGATGTCCGGTAGCGCGGCGTCACCGTGCTCCAGGAGCGCGTAGATGGCGTTGCGCAGCACGTGCTCCATGCGGACGCCCCAGGAGTCGGTCCAGTGCTTCTTGAAGGCCTCCATGAGCCCTGATGCGGCGAGCGCAATCGCGTGCTGGGGCACGCGCTTGAGCGGGTTGTAGCCGAAGGGTTGGGTCGGATCGGGCACGTTCAGATACCGCACCTGCTCGACGCGCGAGGAGGGGACCGAGGCCATAACCCGGTCAACCAAGTCTCCATGGGGATCGATCAGAGCGAAGCCGCGGCCGGCGGCCATGTCCTGGCGGATGAGCGTCTCCAGCAGCGTCGTCTTGCCGGTGCCGGTCTTGCCGATCGCGTACAGGTGGAACAGGCGGTCGGCCTGTTTGATGCCGAAGAGGCGGCGGTCGCTGCGGTAATCAGTCCGAGCCAGGTAGCTGGTCCCGCTGCCATCGTCCGACATCGCGTCACGTTATGCCGGAGTGCCCGACGCCCCAAGGGGTCGTTGTTTGCCCCTCCGGCATCCGATCGCCATGGGGCGGGTGAACCTACGCTGCTGTTTTCTTGTGCCGGGCGGGCATATCGCCATCCCTTTGTCGTGCCGCTCCATCGGCTAATCTGAATTCGAGCACGTTATCCGCACCGTGCTCGCCGCTCTCTCGATCGCTGAGAATGCCAGCGAGCTCTTGACATGATTCGATGAACGGGTTCCAGAAAACGACGCCGTAGTCCACCAGAGCAGACAAGGGGCTCGAAAGAGCCTCTTTTGCGCGGAAGACAAAGGACAGATCGCCGGTTCCAAACTTCTCTCCGTCAAGGACGACGCCCGACGGGAATTGGAACCACTGAAGCCTTTGCTTCGAGGAAAGGCCCGCCTCCGCCCAGATGGAGCCCGGCTCGCGAAGATATCGTTCGCAGCGGCCGATGGCGCGATCGGACAGCGCGTCATCCGCCGGCTCCGCGGCAAGGAGGGCCTGTGCCTGCGCGATCTCGCCGTCGATTGCCGCCATGTGGCGCTGGAGCACGGCGTCGCTGATGACGCCGCTCAAGTTCTTCTGCACCAGAGCCGTTTGCCGCTGCTCGAGCTCGTGCAGGCGGCTGCGCAACCGCTTCTCGGCCTGCCGGCCGTCGGTCTGCGCGGCCGCTTTCCGTTCCACCAGACGCCTGAGCTTGTCGATATGCTCGGGTTGGAGCCGAAAGGTGTTCATGTAATCCCGGAAGCTCTCGTCGAGGGCGTCGCGCCGGTAGCTCCCGCCGGCCCCGGAGAAGTGATAGTAGGGGTATTTCCCCGAGCGGCCCGTCGACCAGCTGCCGGTCAGCTTGCGGCCGGAGGGGTGGAACACGAAGCGGCGGAGCGGAAAATCCGGGTTGTCCGCCTTGTACGGCCCTGTCCTCCTGCCCTGGTTCTCGAGGACGCGCTGAACCTGCCCGAACAGCGGCTCGCTCACGATCGGCTCGAAGCGGCCGCGGTGGCGTTCGCCGAACTTCTCGATCCAGCCCGTGTAGAGGGCGTTGCGCAGCAGCTCGTGGAAGTAGGCGCGGCATACCGGCTTGCCGCCCCTGTGCCTCAATCCCTCCTCCTTCGTCAGCCGCCAGACCTCCACCGGGCCGCAGGTGCCTCTTGCCACGAGCTCGAACGCGCGTCGCACCAGCGGCGCCATCTCGCTCGGCGCGATGGTGGCCTTGCCGGCCACGCGGACGTTGACGTAGCCGATCGGGGCCAGCCAGACGTAGCGTCCGTCGCGCACCGCCTCGCGCATGCCGCCGGCGCAGCGTTCGGCGCGCACGTCGTTGTCGAACTGCGCGACGTTGGCGATGATGTTCTCCAGGAAGCGGCCCGCGGGCGTGTCCTCGAAATGCTCGCTGGCCGACCTGATCTCGACGCCGTGGCGGCGCAGCAGAAGCCGGATCTGGCTGTAGTCGTCGGTATTGCGCGACAGGCGGTCGAGCTTGTGAACGATGACCGCGGCGACGCCGCCGGCTTTGTCCGCGCAGCGCAGGAGCAGCTTTTGCAGCTCGGTGCGGTCGGCCGTCTTCGCGCTCTCGCCGTGCTCGACGAAGACGGCCGCTACCTCGAAGCCGTGCGTGCCGGCGTAATCACGGCATGCCCGTTCCTGAGTTGCGAGGCTGCTGCCCTCTTCGGCCTGCTCCTTCGTCGAGACGCGGCAGTAGATCAGGGCTCTTTGGGGGTTGGGGTTGGTGGCGGCGTTCATAGGCTGTGTCTTCGCGGCAGGCGTCCACGAGGATCTCCGCGAGATGCTCGAGCGCGTGGTCGACCGACAGGAAGGGCTTGCGGGGAAAACGATCGGGAGCATGGTCGGCCATATGGTCCGAGCATATCCCTCTTCCGGACGCTCCCGCAGAGGTGGTGCCGTGCCCGGAAGGCGCGCCGCGATGCCACGGCGAAGGCGACGGCGGGAAGGACGGGTGCGGGTCCGTTCGACTCGGAATTCTATCCGACGCAGGCGCCGCGGTCGAATCGAGGTGGGGACAAGTGCGCCGAGCCGGGCGCCGGTCACGGGTCGGGAATTGCCGGCGCTCGCCGACCGATGCGCGACCGCCTGGCCGGGCCGTCCACCGTGCCGCCGCGGCACGCTGCCGCCTCTACGGCCGATTGCCCGCCGCCGGTAGGCTGACCTCGGATCGGTCTTTTCAGCGCCGCATCCGGCCGGGCCGGCGGTGCCGGTCCGGTCTCCTTTCACCGCCATCGATGCAACCGACGGAGCGGGCCGGCTTGTGCCGGGTCCCGCCCATGGAGGATTCCATGCGCACCGAAATCGCGTTCTCTTCGCTTCTGCCGCCGAAGGACAATCCGCGGCGGACCCTCGACCATTCCGGGATCGCGGGGCTCGCCCGGAGCATCCGGACCGACGGGCTCCTGCAAAATCTCGTCGTGCGTCCCGAGGGGGACGGCAGGTACCGGGTCATCTCCGGCAAGCGCCGGTACCTGGCCTTCCAGCTTCTCAAGAAGCAAGGCGACATCAAGGGAGACTATCAGGTCCCGGTGGAGATCAAGGACGAGCTCGCCGAAGGCGACGCCCTGCGGCTCGCGACCGTCGAGAACGTCCAGCGCGAGCCGCTCCACCCGATGGACGAAGCGGAAGCCTTCGCCAAGCTGCTGCAGGCAGGCGGAACCGTCGAGGCCATCGTCGAGAAGACCGGCCTCTCCGCCGCTACGGTGAAGCGCCGGCTGGCGCTTGCGTCGCTCTGCGCGGAGGCCAAGAAGGCCCTCCGTGCCGGGACGATAACCCGGGCGGTGGCCGAGGCCTTGACGCTCGGCTCCCGCGAGCAGCAGCGCTCGATCCTTGCCAGCCTGGAGTCCGAGGGGGCGCCCGAGCCGGAGGATATCCGGGAGATGCTCCTCGAGCAGAAGCCGACGGTGGCGATGGCCGTGTTTGCGCGGGAGCGGTACACGGGCACCATCACGACCGATCTCTTCGCCGACGAGGAGACCAGCTACTTCGACGACGCGGACCAGTTCCTCGCGTTGCAGCGGGAAGCGGTCGAGGCGCTCGCCGAAGAGCACCGCAGGACGGCGGCCTGGGTGGAGGTCCTGCACGCCTATGCCGCTCCGTGGTGGCAATATCGGGAGGCGCAGGCCGAGGAACCGTCGGGCGTGGCGATCAACCTGCACCCCTCGGGAGCGGTCGAGGTCCGCGAGGGTCTGGCCCGCCACGAGGTGAAGGCGGAGGTCGTCGAGGCCGTGCGGGAATCGCCGCTCGCGCCGAGGCCGCAGCGGGAGCGTCCGGCGTTCAACGCTCCGCTGCTGCGCTACGTCGCGCTGCAGAAGAGCGCCGCGGTGCAGGCCGCGCTCCTGCGGAACCCGCGGAAGGCGAAGGAGGTCGCAACCCTGCTCCTTCTTCTCGGGCTGCGGATCGACGTCGGCGTACGGCTCTCGATCCATCCGTGCCTGTCGGCGCCGGCATCCGAGCGAGGGGCGCAGCGCTGCTACCGCGAGATCGACGAGCACGCCGCGCTTCTCGCCGATCGCCTCGGTCTCGGAGCGTCGAACGGCAGCTCGCCGGACGGGGACGGCCGCGCCCGGCTCCTGTCCGGACGCGCCGCCTCCGGCCTCCACGAGGCGATCGGGCGGCTCTCGGACGAGGATCTCGACCGGCTCATGGTTCTCTTGCCGGTCCTGTGCTTCGGCCAGGAGGATCCGGAGCGGCTCGACGCCGGCGACAGCCTCTTCAACGCGGTCGCCGCCGGCATCGGCGTCGAGATGCGCGAGTGGTGGACGCCCGACGCGGTATTCCTCTCCGCGCTTCGCCGCGACCAGGTTCTTGCGGTGGCGGCCGAGAGCGGCGCGTCGGAGCACCTCCAAGGGCTCGCCGGCCGGTCCAAGAAGGATGCGGTCGAGGAACTGGCCCGGTACTTCTCCGCAGCCTCGGCGGCGGGCGAGGAGCATCGGACGGCGCGGCAATGGCTGCCGGGTCTCTTCCGGTTCCCGTCCGTCGGCAACCTCGGCAGCGAGGCATCTGCGACCTAGCGTACAGCCGCCCCATCCGGGGCGGCTTTTTTCTTTACCAGGAAACTCCGCGCGACGGCGTGCGCCGTCAGACGATGGTAGCCGCCGGAGCGCGGGGATGAATGGAACCATTACGGCATCGGTTTTGCGATGCCGCCAATCTCGCACCGTGTGCGCCAGAAAAGGAAACCCCGGGCTACCGCCCGGGGAGGAGGTCATTTTACTGCGACTCGCCGGCACGCTGCCGCGCCTTCGCCGTCGCCCCGCCGGCGGATATGCTTCAGCCATGACGCAGACACCGCCGAAGGACCATGGGGCGGGAGAGAAGCGGGCTGCCGTCCCGGCGGTCTCGCGATGCCTGCCCGACGGCACCATGGTCGAGCTTCTCTACCGCCCCGCCGAGCACGTGACGGCCTTCGCGCTGTGGCGCCAGGGGGAATGGACGGTGGAGCGAACCGTCGAGGTCGCCGGCGAGGGGCGCCTCGTCCCGTTCTCTCCGGAGAACAACATCATCAGGAACGACGTCGTCCTCCTGCCGTCGGCGCCGGCGGAGTTCGGATCCAAGGCGGAGCTCGTCGCCGAGATCCGGCGCTTTCTCCGCCGCTACCTCGACGTGAGCCCCGCCTTCGAGGCCATCGCCGCCCACTACGTGCTCTTCACCTGGGTCTACGACGCCTTCAACGAAGTCCCGTACATCCGCTTCCAGGGCGATTTCGGGACGGGCAAGACCCGGGCGCTCCTGGCCGTCGGGTCTCTCTGCTACAAGCCGTTCTTCGCGAGCGGCGCCTCGACGGTCTCGCCGCTCTTCCACATCCTGGACGCCTTCCGCGGCACGCTCATCCTGGACGAGGCGGACTTCCGCTTCAGCGACGAGAAGGCGGAGCTCGTGAAGATCCTCAACAACGGAAACGCCCGGGGAATGCCGGTGCTGCGGACGGTCGTCAACCGGCACCGGGAGTTCAACCCGCAAGCGTTCCAGGTCTTCGGCCCCAAGGTCGTCGCCATGCGCGGCGCCTACGACGATCGCGCGCTGGAGAGCCGCTTCCTCACCGAGATCATGGGGGTCGCGCCGCTGCGCGCCGATATCCCGATCAACCTGCCGGCGGCGCTCAAGGAGGAGGCGCTGCTGCTGCGCAACAAGCTGCTGCTGTTCCGCTTCCGCCATCGGCACGCGGTTCGCCCGGTCGAGACGCTGCCGGCGCTCGCCGCCGCGCCGCGGGTGAGCCAGATCCTCCGGCCGCTGCTGAGCATCGTCGACGATCCCGAGACCGTGGCCGCCATCACGGATGCCGCGGCCGCCATTCACGGCACGATGATCGCGGAGCGCGGGCTCTCGACCGAAGCGCAGCTCCTGGAGGTCGTCCGCGAGCTTGCCGGCGAGGCGCACCGGCTGGCCGTGCCGATCCGGGACATCGCCGACCGCTTCGCCAGCCGGTTCGGCTCGGACCATGAGCGGCCGATCACGCCGCGCTGGATCGGCACGGTGCTGCGCCGGCGGCTGCACCTCGCGCCCTACAAGACCCACGGCCGCTATGTGCTCCCGGTCGCCGACCGGGCGCGGCTCGCCTGGCTCTACGAGCGCTACGGCGTCGCCGGGGACGAGGAGCCGGCCTTCGCGCCCTGGCGGAGCGGGGGTGGACAAGGGGACATGGGGACGGCGGCGGCCGAATAGCCGCGCGCCCGGAGGCAGGAGACCGCTCGACGCGCGCGAGCGGTCCGGCACGTGGCGGATGTCCCCACGTCCACCCCGTCCACCCGGCGATATACTGGGATGTCTCGGCATATGCTCATGCGGCCCATGTGCCCGCGTGTCTCGCGGGCACGGCGACGCTTCTACGGGCGTACCTTCGTATCGGCGATGATGGTTCTCTCGCGTCCCGCATCGGCCCAGGTGCCGGACACGCCACGCCATGCGAAGGAAACCCTATTCGTTCGTTCGCGCCAATCGCCGCCGCTGGAAGCTGACGCAGCGCGAGCTCGCGCTGCTGCTCGGCCTCGCGACCGGCGGGGCGGTCTCCCGCATCGAGCGTTCCAGCCGCACCCCGAAGACCGCGACCCTCGTCGCCTGCGGCGTGGTGTTCGGGCTCTCCGCCGCCGAGCTCTTTCCGTCCCTGCATGAACAGATCGAGGAAGCGGTGCTCGGCGCCGCCAAGGCGCTCCACGACGGCCTCGAGGGCAAGAACGACGAGGAGTCGGAGCGCAAGCGCGCCCTGCTCGAGGGCATCCTCGCTCGCGCTATCAGCCGTAACCGACCCAAGAAGGTATGAACCATGCATCGACGGGCGGTCCCGTGCTCGCCATCCACCCGACGACCCAGGGCTTCGGCTATGTGCTCATGGCGTCGCCGCTCTCGCCGATCGACTGGGGAACCCGGGAGGCGCGCGGGCGAAACAAGAATGCCGCGTGCATAAAGAAGGTGGCGCACCTCATCGATGCGCATCAGCCGGACGCCATCATCCTCGAGGACCCGACGGCGCAGGGATCCCGGCGGTCGGCGCGGATCAGGCGGCTGTCGTGGGCGATCGCGACCCTCGCGGGCGACCACGCCGTCGACGTTCACGCCTACCCCCGGCGCATGGTGCATGAGCGCTTCGCCCGCGTCGGCGCCCGCACCGGCTACGAGATCGCCACCGCCATCGCGATGAGCGTGCCGGCCTTCGAGCGGTTCCTCCCGCCGCCGCGGAAGATCTGGATGAGCGAGCATCCGCGCATGAGCATCTTCATGGCGGCCGCGCTCGCCGCCGTGTTCTTCGAGGCGCAGGACGGGTAGCCGGCGCCGCCTCCCCCGCATTCGGGAGCGCCGAATGGTCGGCGTTCCCGCTGTGCAGAGGAGGAGAAGCGATGCAGCGCGCATCCGGTGCGTCACGCACCGACCTATATCGCACGATCACCGACACGCTCATCATGCAGATCGAAGCCGGCGCAGGCACCTGCCGCATGCCCTGGCACCATGATGGCTCGCCGGCGAACCGCCCGACGAATGCTCTTTCACACGCCGGCTATCGCGGCATCAACGTTCTCGCCCTGTGGGCGGCCGCCCAGGCCGCCGGCTATCCGAGCGGGACCTGGGCGACCTACCGCCAATGGGGCGAGCTCGGCGCCCAGGTGCGCAAGGGGCAGCGCGGCACGCTCGTCGTGTTCTGGAAGTCCTTGGACGAGCAGGGCGCGTATACCGAGAGCGAGGACGACAGGCCCGCGCGCCGCATGGTCGCCCGCGGCTTCCGGGTGTTCAATGCAGCGCAGGTGGACGGGTACGTGCCGCCCGCGCCGCCGCCGCTCCCCGAGACCGAGCGGATATCCCGGGCCGAGCAGTTCTATGCGAGGCTCGGGATAGACACGCGCTTCGGCGGCAACGAGGCGCGCTACGTGCCGCGCGAGGACTGCGTGCACATGCCGCCGTTCGAGCGGTTCACGGACGCGGCCGCGTTCTACGGCGTGCTGTTCCACGAGGGTGCGCACGCCAGCGGAGCGCCGCACCGGCTCGATCGCGACCTCACCGGCCGGTTCGGGTCGGAAGCCTATGCGATGGAGGAGATGATCGCGGAATGGGCGTCGTGCATGGCCTGCATGACGCTCGAGCTCGGCGCCGAGCCGCGGCCCGATCACGCGCACTATATCCGCTCGTGGCTCACCGTCCTGAAATCCAACCCGCGGGCGGTATTCGCCGCGGCGAGCAAGGCGCAGGAGATCGTCGACTGGATGTGGATGTGCCAGCCGTCGTTCTTCCACGCCGCCGGACGCTGGACTTCTCACCTGCGCTGACCGCACAGTCGACCGGCACGGCATCCCCGATGCCTGCCGGTCGTCTTTTTTGCATCCGGGATCGCCCGCGAGGGCGCCACGCGTGCTCGGCCTGCGGCGGCCGCGCTTCGATCATGGAGCCCGGCTCGCGCAGGAGGAGCACATGTCCGATGAGCGAATGGCGCGCATCCGCCGCCTCAATGACGACCTGCGCCGCCGGGGTATCGGCGGCACGGTGCTTGTGAGCGCCGGGTTGCACGCGCTCGGGCCGGCGACGGTCAGCGAAGTTCTGCGGCTGGTCGGCCAATTCGACGCGTTCACCGCGGCGAACGATCCCCACGGCGAACACGATTGCGCCGTCCTGCAAGCCGGCGCGCTCCGGGTGCTGTGGAAGATAGACTTGTATGAGGCGCCCGACGTCAACCATAAAACCGGAAAGCCTCTCGTCACGCGCGTGCTGACGATCATGCTGGCCGAGGAGTACTGACAAGCGACCCGCCACACCGCCCCGCAGTCCCTGTGGGGCGGTTTTATCGTTCGCCGTCCACATTCCGCTCGCCCGAGTCACGCATCTGCCCGTGGCGCTCGCCGACGGGGCGTAACCGCCTCGGCGCACCTCGTGAGATCAGCGCGCCGGCGGCACCGTTCGTGCGATAGGCATCACCAGCCCGACAGGAGCAGGGAACCAACCCTGGCGCCATGATGGCGGCGCTGGCCAGCCCCCGGGCGCTCTTCCAGAGGGAGCGGCCGGTCGACGTGCGGGTCGCGTCGTCGAAGTGGGAAAACGCCGCTTCGCCGTGTTTCCTTCGCGTCTCGCTGTCGTAAACGGCGAGCTTGCCCAGTCCGTATTTTGAAACCAGCGACCGTTCGTCGGCCGTGAGGTCGGCGCGCGCGTCGAGGCCGAAGACCACCTTGGTGCCGAGCATCCCGCCCGACCGCTGGGAGCGGCGAAGCACCAGTTGCATGGCAATTCCCCTTCTC
>DAHUYF010000068.1 GCA_027315365.1 Rhodospirillales bacterium
AGGGGCGGCACGCATCCGTGTCCTCCTGCCCACCGCATGTCCCGATCGCGCCGTCTTCCGCCAACTCGCAGGCCGGCTCTGCGCAGCAGGACCTTGAGCGACGCGGCGCCGTCGCCGCGTTCCCACCCCTCGTCGCAACCACCAACCGGAACAATCTAATCGCAATCAGCCCGCGGCGGCCTCACCCGACGCGATCGCACCGCCGCGCCCGGCGCCAAAAATTACGGCCTGGCGATCAACTACGGTGAATAAGACGGGCTAGCCGCTTGACGCCAAGCGCCGAGATCGGCACCGTACCTCGCACAAACAATTCGAGTAGCCACGTCCTGATCAGCGGCACGCTTGATGCGGGAGACGCGAGGATGGTCTCTATGACCGTGTCGCTGAGGTAGTCGAAGCAGCCGGAGCTCTTGGATTCGAGAACTTGCATTAGAAGTGCCATCTCCTTCGCGAATACTACAAGCTCGGCGAAATTGGTCGCCAGATAGCCGATTGCCTCGGCGGGCTTCGCTATCTTGAGAGCGCGGAAGATTACCTTGATCCGTCCCATATCGAACGCCTGCTTACCGACCTCCTCTTGAAGGAAGCCGAGCAAGTTCATGCTCTTCAACTCTTCGAGTTCGTCGGGATCAGGCTCGTCGTCGAAGTACAGGTCCGTGGCAAGAACATCTAAAGCCTTACCCTCTGCCTCCTTGGACACGTCAGTAACCAGCTTCTTCATCCATGCGACGTATTGCACCCGCGTATAGACCACCGTTTTCGCGACGTTCAGCGACAAGCCCTCGTTGATGCCCAAATGTTCCGCAAGAAAAGCTAGCGCGTCATAAGGGTTTTCATTGGCCCGCAGAAAGATACGGAAATCGTCCACAAACCGCGTAACAAGCCTTCCATCGTTCTGAATTGCCCGGTCCGTATCGCTCAACGCCAGTTCAGCAAGCAGCCGGGCACCACTCCCGCCAACAGGCAGCCCGAAGGACTGCTTCGCGCGGATAACTCTGATATGCTTTTTGATGTAGCGAGCGGCGCCGTGGCTAGGCGCTACCTCATCGAGAAGGTTCTCAAGGCGGTGGAAGTTCACTCGGGCGTAAAAGTCCGAGATGTCCGTCGCAACAATATATTTGATCTTCAGGTTGCCTTGGACGAACGCAAGCTGCGCCTTCAACCAGTCCTTATAAGTTCGATCCGCACGAAAAATCCCGCCTTTGGCCTCGGGTGAAAAGCGATAGGAGAAAGTTTCGATACCATTCGGAGGCATACGATGCTTTTCGATCAGCCCGCCTATTTCAACAACTGCTGCAAGCAGCAGGATAGTGTCGATGATCGGCAGCTGGTGAACGATCCGGAATCCATAGCGGCTCTTCGGGCCCAGTGCCTCAACGGCGCTGCCTGGATTGTAGGTATCCAAATCGAGGTTTCCCAACTCCTTGATGACGCTAGTCTCTTGCTCACGCAGAAAAGCCAGCTCTGGCAGGTGAGGGAACACATCTGTGTCGCCATACTTGCAGAGATGCTTGACTGCGCGCAGCAATGTTGGTGTGGAGAGCCGATACGCCATTGTTCTCTTTGCGAACTGCCGCCCACATCATAGCGCGAGGCACTCAAACGGCCAACGCGGCCGTGTCCCTTCATACAATCCTACTGGCGTTCGCGAGTAGGCAAGCTGGTTTGGCCGCCAGACACAGAGGTTCGCTTGTGGGCAATGAGCCGCCGTCGATGTAACGTCGGCTCTCGGCGAGCCGACTAAAGATAATTCCTTTCCAGCAGCGCGCCGATGCGCTCGTTCTGCATCTCGGTGGTGCCGTCGACATATCCCGCGATGCGTGCGCAGGCGATGTGGCGGCCGAAGGGATGCTCCTCGCGCAAGCCCTCGGCGCCCATCGCCTGCATGCACTGGCCGAGCCGGCGCTGCGCCATCTCGACGGCGAATTTCTTGGCCAGCGCCGCGGCCAGCACCGCGTCCTCGCCGCGCTCGATCAGCACCGCGGCGCGCCAGGTTAGGAGCCGTGCCGCCTCGAGCTCGGCGGCGACATCGGCGAGCGACCAGCGCAGCCCCTGATGGTCGAGGAGCCGCCGGCCGAAGGCGCGCCGGCGCGCGCCGTAATCGAGCGCCACGCGCAGCGCCTCGGCGACCATGCCGCAGCACATCGCGGCGACATAGGTGCGCGCGCCGTTGATGCCGGCGAGCGCCCGCCTGAAGGCCTGGTCGGGCGGGTAGAAGAGCGCGTCGTCATCGACGCGGAACCCGCTCAGCCGGAATCCCCCGGCGCCGATGGCGTGGCCGCCCATCAACCCATAGGCGGGCAGGCGCTCGAAGCCCGGCGCGCGCGCATCGATGAGAAACCCGGCGATGGCTTCGGCGCCGGCATCGGGCGCGGTCTTGGCATAGAGGATGATGGTCTCGGCGGTGGCGGCGTTGGTCAGCCAAGCCTTCTCGCCATCGATCACCCAGCCGCCGGGCACCTTGCGCGCCAGCGTGGCGATGGCGGGAAAGTCGCTGCCGGCGCCGGGCTCGGTGAGCGAGGTGCCGCCCATGCGCTCGCCGGCGATCAATGCGGCCAGGTGGCGTTCGATCTGCGCGGCGCTGCCCTGCGCGGCGATGCGCGCGGCGACGTTCTGGGTGTTGACGAGGCTGAAGGCGAACCCCATGCAGGCGCGCGCCAGCGTCTCCGCGATCAGCGTCTTGGCGATGAAGCCAGCGCCCTGGCCGCCTTGCGCCTTCGGTACCTCGATGGCGGTAAGGCCGTGCCGCGCCGCCGCGCGAATCGCGTCGCGCGGCACCTCGCGCGTACGCTCCCACTGCGCCGCCGCGGGCGCGACCTGCTCGCGTCCGAACCGCCGCGCGGCTTCGACCAGCGCGCGCTCGTCCGGCCGCAGCAGCTCGATCGGCGAAGCGAAGGGATCCATGGAGGGCTCGCGAGAGATGGCCTGCCGCCACTTTCGCGATGCGTCAACCCCAGGTCAAGCGCCGGCGGCGGCTATTCGGCGGCGCGGATTTGCGCGCGCGGTGCGGCGGCGCGCGCCTCCTGCCGGGCGCGCAGCGGCTTCAGCACGAAGATCGCCGCCGCCGCGACGGCAAGGTTGGCGAGCGTCGCCGCGACGAACACCGCGTGCCAGCTGCCGGTCGCGCCCTTGAGCAGGTTGGCCATCGGCACCAGCCAGGCCGCCGTGCCTTTGGCGGTATAGAGCAGGCCGGCATTGGTGGTCGCGTATGTCGAGCCGTAGCTGTCGGTGCAGGTCGCCGGGAACAGGCTGAAGATCTCGCCCCAGGTGAAATAGACCAGGCCCGCGGTGATGATGAAGGCCACCGGCTGATTGCCGATAGTGCCCAGCAGCCAATAGGCCACGGCGCCGAGCGTGAAGACCATCGCCATGGTGTTCTCGCGGCCGATCAGGTCGGAGACCCAGCCGAAGAACGGCCGCGCCAGGCCGTTCAGGATGTTGTCGACGACCAGCGCCACGGTGAGCGTCGTCCAGCCGAGGAACACGATGGTGTCCGCGATGCCGTAATCCTTGGCGATGGGCGCCACCTGCGCCGTCGCCATCAGCCCGCTCGCCGCGACCAGCACGAACATGAGGTAGAGAACGTAGAAGGTCGGCGTGCGCAGCATCTCGACTGGCGTGTAGTCGCGCCGCGTCGCGTTCAGCTTTGCCGGCGCCGCCGGCGCCTGGCCCGGCTGCGGCGCCCGCAGCAGCGGCGACAGCACCACCACCACCGCGCCCTGAATGAGCCCGAACCACAGGAAGGCGCTCTCATAGCCATAGGTGCCGATGATCTCGCGGATCGGCACCACGGTCAGCGCCGCGCCGGCGCCGAACCCCGCCGCGGTGAGCCCGGCGGCGAGCCCGCGCCGGTCGGCCCACCATTTGAGCGCGTTGCCGACGCAGGTGCCGTAGACCGCGCCGGCGCCGACGCCGGAAATCGCCGCCGCGACATAGAGCATCGGCAGCGTGCTCGCCATTGAATCGATCGCCCAGGCGACCGCGACCAGGACGCCGCCCACCGCCACCACGATGCGCGGGCCGAAGCGGTCGACGAACCAGCCTTCGACCGGCACCAGCCAGGTCTCGGTGGCGACGAAGATGCTGAAGGCCACCTGGATCGCCGCGCGGCCCCAATGGTGCTTGGCGTCGATCGGGTTGACGAACAGCGTCCAGCCATATTGCAAATTGGCGATCATCACCATGCAGATGATGCCGGTGGCGAGCTGCAGCAGCCGATTCGGCGGCGGCGCCTCGCGGCGCAAGGATCCGGTCTTCGACATTTCCACCCCGGCGTTCTGGTTGACAGGCCCGCTCGCGCGGCACCCGTTCCGGCGGTCATCGCTGCCACCTGCCGAAAAGCGTATCACAGGCCCGACAGATTGGAAAAGATGGAATCCCGTATTTTTCCGTCGTCGCACAGTCAATAATCGGACGTCGCACAGATTTTCCAATCTTTGTGAAATCAAAATAGCGGAGACGGAGAACACAAAACGCGGTCCGGCGATGATATAGATTTCAACGTTCCAGAAGAAGTCAATATTCGACTATTAGATATGGTGCATACCAACATTTATTTTTATCGTGACCGGCGGTGTCGGGGTATTGCCGTTCCCTCGACGGGCGGCCGCTCCAATGTTTGGCGGCTTAAGGAAAAGTGCCGGGCGCGGCGGTAAAGTCGGCGCGATCCCGTCGCCTGCCGTGGCGCGTCCCGACCGAAACGGCTTCACCAGGAGACTGCCCATGCCCCGCCTGCCGCCCGCCCTTGCCATCCTCTTGCTCCTGGCGCCGCCGGCGTCCTCCGCCGAGGCGCCGGGCGCCGCCGCGACGCTGCTGCATCTGAGCGAAGCGGCCGAGCGCCCGGTGGCGCGCGATCAGCTCCGCGCCGTGCTGCGCGTCGAGGCGGGCGACGGCGATGCGGCGCGGCTCGAGGCCCGGATCAACCGGCGCATGGCCGCGGCGCTGGCGCGCGCCAAGGGCGTCGCCGGCATCACGGTCTTCACCAGCGGCTATGCCGTCGCACAGCAGCACGCCAAGGACCAGTCGCCGCAATGGCACGGCAGCGCCGGCCTGATACTCACCGCGCGGGACGCGCCGGCGCTGCTGGCGCTGGCGGGCGAGCTGCAGCAGAGCGGGCTGCTGATGTCGAGCCTCGCCTACGAGCTGACGCCGGAGGCGGCGCGAAGCGCCGAGGACGCGCTCACCAGCGAAGCGCTTGCCCGCCTGCGCCAACGTGCCGAGCGCGTCGCCGCCGATCTGGGGCTGAGGGTGCTGCGCCTGCGCGATCTGCGCGTCGGCACTGCCGGCGGCGCCCCGGTGACGCGGGTCTTCGCCGCCGCCGCGGCGGCTCCGGTCGCGGAGCCCGGCGCAGCCGAGGTCTCGGTCTCGGTCGAGGCCGAGATCGAGCTCGGCGCTCAGCGCTGATCCGCCGCTTCAGCCGGCTTCGGCGAGGTGCTGGCGCGTCCAGGCGAGGAGCCGGGCCGGCGGCATCGCGCCGGAGATGCGGGCGATCTCGCGTCCGTGGCGCACCAGCACCAGCGTCGGAATGCTCTGGATGCCGAAGCGCCGGGCGATCTCCGGCGCGGCCTCGGTATCGAGCTTGGCGACGCGCAGATGCGGCTCCAGCGCGCGTGCCGCTTCCTCGACCGCCGGCGCCATGGCGCGGCACGGCCCGCACCACTCCGCCCAGAAGTCGATCAGCAGCGGCAGATCGGCGGTTTCGGCGTGGCGGGCGAAGGTCTCCGCGGTGAGCGCCAGCGGTCGCCCGGTGAACAGCGGCTGATGGCAGTGGCCGCAGCGCCCGCCATCGGCGAGGCGCGCGCGCGGCACGCGGTTGAGCGTGCCGCAGGCGGGGCAGGGGAGTGTCAGCGCGTCGGTCATGGCAGCCTCCTCCGATTATGTTGGCGCGGCCGAGGCTGCCGGCAAGCGTCAATGCGCGTCGACCGGCCCCGCGAGCTGCGGCTTGCGCACCAGCGGCATCAGCAGCAGCGCCACGCCGAACACCGCCGCCATGAGCAGCAGCACGTCGTCGAAGGTGAGCACGACGGCCTCGCGCTGGACGATGCCGGCCAGCTGCTTCATCGCCGCGACGGCGGGGTTGCCGGGGATCAGGCCCTGGAGCCGTCCCGACAGCGTGTCGAGGAAGCCCTGCACGCCGGGCCGGCCGAGATTGACGTCGGCGGCAAGCCGGTTCCAGTGGAATTGCTGGCGCTCGGTCAGCACGGTGTTGATCGCGGCGAGCCCGATCGCGCCGCCGAGATTGCGCGTGAGGTTGTAGAGGCCGCTGGCGTTCTTCAGCTTCTCCGGCGGCAAGGTGCCGAGCGCCAGCGTGTTGATCGGCAGGAAGCACAGCATCAGCGACGAGCCGCGCAGCGCCTGCGGCAGCAGCAGCTCGACGAAGCCCCATTCAGCGGTCATGAAGGTAGTGAGATAGAGGCCGAGGCCGAAGAGCGCGAGGCCGATCGCCAGCATCAGCCGCAGGTCGAGCTTCCTGGAGAGCGCGCCGGCGAGCGGCGCCGACAGCATCTGGAAGAAGCCGGTAACGAACATCACTTCGCCGATCTGCAGGCTGTTGAAGCCGCGCACCTCGGCGAGATAGAGCGGGATGACGTAGACCGAGCCGTAGAGCCCGATGCCGAGGATGAAGCTGAACAGCGAGCCTACCGCGAAGTTGCGATCGGCAAAGGCGCGCAGCTCGACGATCGGATTGCGGTAGGCGAGGACGCGCCAGAAGAACAGCGCCGCCGACGTCACGCAGATCGCGGTGAATGCCAGGATCACCCGGTCCTCGAACCAATCGTTGCGCGGGCCCTCCTCCATCACATATTCGAGGCTGCCGAGGAAGAGCGCCATCAGCAGCAGCCCGGCATAGTCGAATCCCAGGAGCAGCGCCCGGTTCGGCCGGTCGACGTCGACCAGCAGCCAGGCGATGGTCGCGACCAGCACGCCGGGCGCGAGGTTGATGAGGAAGAGCCAGTGCCAGGAGAAGGCCTGGGTGAGATAGCCGCCGACGGTCGGGCCGAGCGTCGGCGCCGCGGTCGCGACGAGGCCGATGAGGACGGCGACGCCGGCGCGCTTCTCCGGCGGGAAGAGGGTGAAGCTGGTGGCGAAGACGGTGGGGATCATGGCGCCGCCGAGAAAGCCTTGCGCGGCGCGGAAGGCGATCATGGCATCGAGGTTCCAGGCGACGGCGCAGGCCGCGCTGGCGGCGGTGAAGCTCGCCGCCGAGATCGTGAACAGCACCCGCGTCGTCAGCACGCGCGAGAGAAATCCCGACAACGGGATCATCACCACCTCGGCGATGAGATAGGCGGTCTGCACCCAGTTGATCTCGTCGGATCCTGCGGCCAGCCCGGCCTGGATCTCGGAGAGGCTGCTGGCGACGATCTGGATGTCGAGCAGCGCCATGAACATGCCGAACACCATGGCGAAGAAGCCGATCCAGTCCCCGGCGCCGAGCCGCCGCGGCGCGACTTCGTCGCGCGCCGGTTCCACCGCGCGGACGCGCCCGCTGTCCATCAGCGGGCGCTCGCGGTGCGGGTGGCGGCGGGCAGGCTGCCGAGCAGCGCGCCGCCGGCGCCGCGGGTGTCGACCTCCGCCGCCACCGAGAGGCCGGGCCGCAGCAGCCCCGCCAGCGGGTTGGTCGCCGGCACCGCGATGCGCACCGGCAGGCGCTGCACGATCTTGGTGAAGTTGCCGGTGGCGTTCTCCGGCGGCAGCAGGCTGAATTCCGAGCCGCTGGCGGGGGCGAAGCTCTCGACCGTGCCGGTGATCGCGCTGCCGGGGAAGGCGTCGACCGTGATCGACACCGTCTGCCCGATGCGCATGCGCTCCACCTGCGTCTCCTTGAAATTGGCGACGACATAGACGCTGGGCAGCGGCACCACCGCGAGGAGCTGCGTTCCGGGCTTCACCAGCTGGCCGATCTGGACGCTGCGGTTGCCGACGACGCCGTCGATCGGCGCGCGGATCACGGTATCCTCGAGATCGATGCGCGCGAGGTCGAGCGTCGCGCGCAGCTGCTCGAGCTTCGCCTCGGCCTCCTGCTTCTGGCTGTCGAGCACCGGCAGGCGGTTGCGCTCCGCCGCCAGCGCCGCCTTCGCCTTCAGCAGCGCGGCATCGCCTTTGCGCGCATCGGCCTCGGCCGTCTCCAGCCGCTGCTGGCTCGCCGCCATCTTCTCCGTCAGCATGCGATAGCGCGCGAGATCCTGCTGTGCGCGCAGCCGGTCCGCCTCGGCGCTTGCCACCGCCGCCTCGGCCTCGGCGATCATCGCCTGCTCCTGCACGATCTCGTGCTCGACGGTGGCGACCGCCGCCTGCTGCGCCGCGAGCTGCGCTTGCGCCTGCGATCGGCGGGCAGCGAAGTCGCGGTCCTCGACGGTGACGAGCACGTCGCCCGCCGCGACGCGCTGATTGTCGCTGACGCGGACCTCGCGGACATAGCCCTGGACCTTCGGGCTCACGACCGAGATGTCGGCCTCGACATAGGCATTGTCGGTGCTCTCGAGGAAGCGGCCGACGCGCCACCAATAGAACCCGCCGGCGAGGCCGGCGCCGAGGACGAGCAGGGCCAGGACGATGGCAACAGTTCTCTTCATGGCGCTATCCTCGCTAGACTGAAAGGCGGCATAAAAACAGACCAAACGGTTCAGTTCAGTCGCGGTTGACAAACTAAACCGCCTGGTTTAGATCGTCAATGGGAAACTGAACTTATTGGTTCAAATTTGACCGAAATCCTATCGACCGACCGGAAGGGCGTGATGGAAACCGCAGGAAAGCTGGACCGGGCGGTCGGTGCCCGGGCGATGAAGCCGCAGCAGATCCGCGAGGCGGCCGCCCGGCTCTTCCTGGCGCAGGGCTACGGCGCCGTCAGCATGGACGCGGTGGCGCGCGAGGCGGGCGTCTCCAAGGCGACGATCTACGCCCATTTTGCCGACAAGGCGGAGCTCTTCGCCGATCTCGTCAAGGAGGAATGCGCGCGGCAGTGGCCCGACACCGCCATGCTCGAGTCCGAGCCGGGCGATCTGCGCGAGGCGCTGATGGCGGTGGGCATGGTCTATGCCGAGCTGCTGGTCTCGCCCAAGGGGGTGCAGACCTTCCGCATGGTGGTGGCGGAATCGCCGCGTTTCCCCGAGCTCGGCCGTGCCTTCTACGACGGCGGCCCACGCCTTATCCGCGACAAGCTTGCCGCCTATCTCGCCCGCGCCGAAGCCCAGGGCAAGCTCGCGCTGGGCGATCCGCGTCTGGCGGCGCAGCAATTCCTCGCCATGCTGCGCTGCGAGCACCATCTGCGCGCGCTGACCGGCCTCGACCCCGCCCCGGCGCCGGCGGAGATCGCCCGCGTCGTCGCCGGCGCGACCGACATGTTCCTGCGCGCCTACGGCCGCTGAGGCGCGGCGCCTAGAACATATCCGGCGTGATCACGTTCCGGGGCGCGTCGGTGAAGAGCGCGGCGCGCATCGTCTCGGCCGCCTTGGCGCGGGTGTCGAGCACCGCCTCGGGCGAGTAGTAGGCGACATGCGGCGTGACCACCAGCCGCCCTTCGAGCCAGGGCGCGCGCGCGCGATAGGCTGCGAGCAGCTCCGGCAGCGGCTCGACTGGCGGCTCGACCGGGACGACGTCGAGCCCGGCGGCGGCGATATGGCCCTCGCGCAACAGCGCCGCCAGCGCGTCGAGATCGATGATCGGCCCGCGCGCCGTGTTCACCACCACCGCGCCCCGCGGCAGCAGCGCGAGCCGCTCGCGGGTCAGCATACCGCGCGTCGCCGGGGTCAGCGGCGCATGGATGCTGAGCGCGTCGCTCTGGCGCAGCAGCTCCTCCAGCGTGGCGGCGCGCTCGATGCCGAGCGCGAGCTCGGCGCCATTGGGCAGAAAGGGGTCGTAGAACGCGACGCGGAAGCCGAAGGCGCGGGCGCGCAGCGCCGCCGCGGTGCCGATGCGGCCGAGCCCGATGATGCCGAGGCGCTGCACCGAGGAGCGCCGCACCAGCTCGCCGGGGATCGGCTGCCAGCGCGGCGGCGGCATGCGGCGCTGCGCGTCATGGTGCTGGATGATGCCGCGGCGCAGCGCCAGCAGCAGCGCCAGCGCGTGGTCGGCGACCTCGGTGGTGCCGTAATCCGGCACGTTGCAGATGAGGACGTTGCGCCGCGCCGCCGCCGGCCGCGCCAGACGGTCGTAGCCCACCCCCATGCGCACGATGGCGCGCAGCCGCGGCATGCGCGCCATATCCTCCTCGCCGACCGCGAAGCGCGAGATCATGAGGCCGTCGGTTTCGGCGCAATCGGCGTCGCTGAGCTCGGCGAGCGCGCCCGCGCTCCTCACCACCAGCCGCACTGCCGGCCCGAACACCTGGCGCTCCAGCTGGTCGTCCGGGATTTGCCCCTCGGGATAAAGCACCGTCACCGTCATTGCCGCGTCCTGTCCTGTCTGCTCGCGCCGCGTCATTCAACACCGCGCGCCGCCGCCGGCGCAACCGCTGCCCGCGCGCCTTGCGCCCGGCTGCATTCGCTTCTACGGTCGGCACACGATTGCCGCAGTGCAGCAAGGAAGGAGCGTCCTTGAGCGACCCCGCTGATCCCGCCGCCCTTCCCGGTCACATGCCGGAGTGGTTCCGC
This sequence comes from Rhodospirillales bacterium, assembly GCA_027315365.1. Classification (GTDB taxonomy): domain Bacteria; phylum Pseudomonadota; class Alphaproteobacteria; order ATCC43930; family CGMCC-115725; genus DAHUYF01. The sequence continues at coordinate 10,593 of DAHUYF010000068.1, forward strand.
TGGGCGGTGACGGCGCCGCGGCAGTCGCGCACGATCGAGGTGGAAGGCTGCTCGATCCATTATCTGCTGTGGCCTGCCCGCGAGGAGTGCCTCGACGCGCGCGGGCTGCTCTTCGTCCATGGCGGCGGCGCGCATGCCCATTGGTGGGCCTTCATCGCACCTTATTTCACCCGCGGCTTCCGCGTCGCCGCCATCGACCTCTCGGGCATGGGCGACAGCGGCCGGCGCGAGAGCTACGGCGCCGCGCTGCGCGCCAAGGAGATGCGCGGCGTGATCGCCGATGCCGGGCTCGGCGCCAACCCTTTCGTCGTCGGCCACAGCTTCGGCGGCTTCATGACGATGAAGTTCGCGGCCGAATTCGGCGACGAGCTCGGCGGCGCCGTGATCGTGGACTCGCCGATCCGCTCGCCCGAGGAGGAGGCGCTGCTGCCGTTGACGCCGCCGCGCTGGGCGAACAAGAAAATCTACGAGAGCTTCGAGGCGGGGCTCGCCCGCTTCCGGCTGATGCCGCCGCAGAGCTGCGACAACGACTTCATCCTGGACTACATCGCCCGACACTCGCTGACGCCCGCGGAGGGCGGCTGGACCTGGAAGTTCGACGGCTCGGCGCTCGGCGCCCGCCGCTTCGGCGAGCCCTTCCGCGAGTATCTCCAGGCGGTGCGCTGCCGCGCGGCGCTGATCTTCGGCGAGAAGAGCGCGCTGGTGTCGCGCGCCACCGCCTCCTACATGTCCTCGCTGATGGGGCCGCTGGCGCCTATCGTCGAGGTGCCGGAGGCGCAGCACCACGTCATGCTCGACCAGCCGCTCGCCTTCGTCGCGGCGCTGCGCATGCTGCTCGAGAGCTGGATCCGCGCCGAGCCTTAGCCCGGATTTCGCCAGGCAGGCGCCGCCGGGAGGCGCGGCTTGCGTCGCGATCCGCGTTATTGTTATGATCATAACGATATGGACTCCGGAGGACGCCGTGACGCAGACGACCGCACGCCCGGCCCGTGATTTCGGCGATCGGACCAGCTACGATGCGTTCATGCGCGTCGTCGAGAGCCGGCTTACCACGCGCGCCTTCGATCCGCGCCATGTCGTCCCGCGCGAACATTACGACATGATCCTGGAGGCCGCGCGCCACGCGCCGTCGGGCGCCAACGCCCAGCCATGGCATTTCATCGTCGTCACGGATCAGGCGCTGAAGGACCGGATCACCGAGTATTTTCGCGACGAGCAGATCGTTCGGGCGAAGCTCAAGATGAAATTCCCGACGCCCGACTATCGCGGCCTCGCCACCGCGCCCGGCTTCATCGTCGTGGCGAGCGACTTCCGCTGGGTCCGGGCGTTTCCGGTGCTGAACGACGGCTCCGAGCTCGACCGGATGTACAAGCAGAACGCGGAACGCATCCTGCTGCAAAGCGTCGCCGCGGCAACCATGTCGGCGCATCTCGCGGCGGCCGCGCTCGGCTACAACGTGTGGTGGGTGACCGCCATCGGGCAGGAGAAGGCGCAACAGGCGATGAAGCCGCTGCTTGGCATTCCGGACGAGCTGTCGGTCCTCGACATCATGTGCTTCGGCGTGCCGGCCAAGCCGCCCTACAAGCGCTGGAAGAAGGATTTGCGCGACATCGCCAACTGGAACGGGTTCGATCCCGCGCATTTCATGACCGATGCCGAGATCGACGAATGGGTCGCCACGGCGCGCCACAAGGTCATGTACCGGGATGCCGAGAACGTCGACTAGGCCCGCCGCGGCCGGCCGGCGCGATGACCGCTACCGGCTGGACGATCAGATCGGCTTCCTGCTGCGCCGCGCCTATCAGCGCGCGAGCGCCAACTTGGTCGAGCGGATCGGCGACCACGATCTGACGGCACCGCAATTTGCCACGCTGGCGCGATTGTACGAGCGCGGGACGCTGTCGCAGAACCTGCTCGGCCGGCTGGTGGTGATGGAACCGGCGAATATCAGGGACGTCGTGCAGCGGCTGAGGCGCCGCGGCCTGGTCGCGACCGGGCGCGATCCCGAGGATGGGCGGCAGCTCCTTGTTTGCCTGACGCCGTCAGGGCTGGCGCTGGTGCGGAAGCTCCTTCCGGTGGAAGCGGCATGCACTGCCAAGACCCTGGCGCGGCTCGGCCGGGCCGAGAGAACGCTCTTATGCGACCTGCTGCGCCGATTGACCGTAGATTGAGCGGGTCGGGTCGCCGCCGAATGCCATAAAATGGACACGGATCGCGCTTGGCGAGTCGCGGTGGACAAAGTCGCAGCGCCGCCGTCATGCTCAACCCCAGATGGCGAATTCGCACGTTCGGTGCAGCACATTGGGGATTTTGATGCGGCGATACGTCCTGGCGGCGGGCTTCGGCGCGCTGCTCCACCTGTCCACACCGGGGCAAGGCGAGGCGTTCGGCCCGCCTGCCGCGGCAACGGCGCCGCCGGCCGCGCCGCTTCTGCTTAGAGTCGCCGACGCCGAGCATCAGCGTGTGGCCCGGGCGCAACTGCGCCTGCGCGCGCTCGGCCTCTATCACGGCACGACCAACGGCACGCTCGGGCCGCAAACCAGAGATGCGCTATCCGATTACCAGCGGCGGCTGAGTTTCCCGGTAACCGGCCAGCTCGACGAGCGCACGGCCTACGCGCTCGACAACCATGACCTTCTCCGCATCTGCGCCGCGCGCGGCGTCGCCGCCGGCGACTGCCTCGACGCCATCCGGCAGTTCCACGCCGCGCTCCCCGAGACCGGTGCCGGTTCTTCCTCCGGAACCGGCGATCTCGACGCCGAGAAGGCCTGCGCGGGAGAGAAGGATGTCTCCGATTGCACGAGCGCGGTGGCGGAGATGAGCGCGTGGTTGAGCGGCCGGGCGAGCTTGCCCAAGTGACATGATTGGAAAGCCGCCGGCGAAAGCGCGCGCCGCCCGAGGGCGACGGAACGCCGGCGCCTTGGAGCGGCGGCCCGTTCGATCGTCGCTTCCGCCGTGAGCAGATTGTGGTCGAACCGCGCGGGCGCGATCGCGCTGGGCCTCGCGCTCGCCATCGCCGCCTGGCTGCTGATCTCCGTTGCCGCCTATCTCGTCCTGCATCTGCTGACGTAAGCCGGCGAAGCGACGTCCCGGCCGCCGGCGCCGCCTGGAGCGGCCGGCATCGGGCTCTACGTCCATCGCCGCTATGCCGATGCCGCAAGCAAGGTCAGCGCAAGCGGTCCACGGTGAAAAGCTCCTGCGCGCGGCCGACGCCGCGCAGCGCATAACGCCCGACCGAGACGAAGCCGGCGCGCGCCTCGGGGCCTGCCGCCGCGACGAATGCCGAGGACAGCAGCACGGGCTGCTCGGCCGAGCGGCACATCGCGGCGATGCGGCTCGCCATGTTCACCGCCGGACCGACGACGGTGAAGTCCAGTCGCGTGACGCTGCCGATATTGCCGTAGAACATCGCGCCGGAATGGAGGCCGAGATAGAACTCGGTCGTCGGCAGGCCGGCGCCGGCGCGGCGCCGGTTGAGCGCGGCGACGTGGCGCTGCGCCGTCTCGGCCGCGGCCAGCGCCCGGGCGCCTCGGCGGGGAACAGCGCGAGGATGCCGTCGCCGATCAGCTTCAGCACGCCGCCGCCCTGGCCCTCGATCGCCGAGATGACCGCATCGGCATAATCGTTGATCAAAGGGATGACCTGCTCCGGCGCCGCGGTGTCGGAGATCCGGGTGTAGCCCCTGAGATCGCTGTACCAGACCACCGCGCTGATCTTCTCGGCGACGCCGCGGCCGATGCCGCCGCGCAGCACGCGGCGCCCGGCGTCGCGGCCGAGATAGGTTTCGACCAGGGTCTGGGCGATGCGCGCCAGCGAGGCGGATTTCACCGCGAGGCCGAGCGCGGCGCTCAGCCGGCGCAGCGTCGCGATGTCCTCGTCGCCGAATCCGGCCGCCCGGTCCGTCGCCCAGGAGGAATAGATGCAGTCGATCTCGCCGATGACGCCGTCGGCGGCGAAGCGGTGGATCAGCGCGACATAGTCGGCCATGCCGTCCGCGCGCAGCTCCTCGAAGGCGAGGAAGGACGCCGCGTCGGGCGCATCGAGGCGCTGGCGGAGCATGGGCTCGCCGGATTCGATCAGGCGATAGAACGAGCTGCGCCGCCACCGCTCCGCCGCCTCGCCTTCCTTGGTCGGGCCGTATTCGACGATCTCCGCCCCCTCCGGCGCCTCCGCGCGCCAGCGGAAGACGCGCCCCTCATGGATCGGGTGCAGCGTGCCGACCAGCACCATCGCGCGCGCCACCGGCAGGCCGGCGGCACCCGCGCGGCGGCAGAATCCGGCAAGCAGCGCCGTCTCGGACGCGCCGGCGAGGCCCGCCTCGATCAGCCATTCGGCGAGCTGCGTGATGTCGGCGCGATCCATCCGGCCTCGATCCTAGAAAGACGCGCGGCGCCAGCCAATGGTCAGCGCCACGAACGCCGCGAAGAGCAGGGCGAAGGCGGCCAGCAGGCCGTCGGGGTTCCAGAGATCCATGGCGACGCCGCCGAGGCTGGGGCCGAGCAGCGAGCCCAGCCCGTAGGCGATGATGATCGCGGCGTTGGCGCTCACCAGCTCGGCGCCGCGGAACCGCGCCCCGGCCATCGCCAGCGTCACCGGATAGATCCCGGCGGCCAGCCCGCCCCAGAGCGGCACCGCGGCGAAGATCGCCGGGCTCCCCGCGCGCGCCGCCAGCGGCAGCAGCGCCGCGCCGACGAGCCCGGCGAGCGCGCACAGCCGCAGCACGCCGAGCCGCGCCATCTTGTCGGAGAGAAAGCCAATCGGCAGCTGCAGCGCCACCGAGCCCAGGCCCAGCGCGGTCAGCAGGGCCGCCGCGGCGGCGGGCGCCAGGCCGGTGCGCACGCCCCAGATCGGCAGCAGCGCCAGCGCCGTCGCCTCGAAGAAGCCGTAGAGTCCGCCGGCCAGCACGATGAACGGCGCCCGCCTGAACATGGCGAGCGCGCTGCCGGCGGGCTCGCGCCCGAGGCCATGGGCAAGCGAGTCGACGCCGAGGAGCGGCAGCGCCGCCACCGCCGCGACCAGGGCGCCGGCGAGGAAGGGCAGCCAGCCGGCGATGCCGGTGAACGCCAGCAGCAGCGGCCCCAGCGCGAAGCCGGCGGAAAGCGCGGCCATGTAGAGGCCGATGACGCGACCGCGGCTCCCGTCGCCGGCCAGCAGGTTGATCCACGATTCCGCGGCGGTGAAGACGCCGGATCCCACCATGCCCAGCAGCAGGCGCAGCGCGAACCAGTCCCAGAACCCGTCGAGCGGCTTCATCGCCAGGAAGAAGACGATGTCGAGGCCGAGACAGGCGAGGAGAAAGGCGCGGATGCCGAAGCGCCGCACCAGCGGCGGCGTCCAGAGCGGGCCGAGGACGACGCCGAGATCTGCCGCCGCGGCGTTCAGCCCGGTCAGGCTCGCCGCGGTGCCGCGCGCGTCGAGCAGCAGCGAGAAGAGCGGCAAGCCGAAGCCGAGGCTCACGCCGAACGCGGTCACCGCGGCGATCGCCGCGGCGAGGCTCCGGCGCCGCTGCGTCGCGTCCGGCGCCGCCGGCGCGGACTCGGCCATTCCCCCCTCCTCCTCGCTTGCGCAGCCACGCCGGTGGCGCGTCGCGGCGCGCCTCGGCTATGCTCGCGCGAGAGAAGCAGAAGCGCAGGAGGAAAGCCATGGCCGAGCCCGCCGTGCTCTATGCCGTCGAGGATCGCATCGCCACCGTCACCTTCAACCGGCCCGACCGGCTCAACGCCTTCGACGCCGAGATGGAGACCGGGCTGCGCCAGGCGATGGCAGCGGCGGCGCGCGATCCGGCGGTACGCGTCATCATCCTCACCGGCGCCGGGCGCGGCTTTTGCGCCGGCGCCGATATGGAGCGACTCTCCGGCGCCGCCGGCTCGGGTGGTGCCACGATCCCGCGCGAGGCGCCGCCGCCGCTCGATTTCGGCGGTCCCGTGCGCGCCGATTTCCAGCAGCGCTACAGCTATTTCCCGGCGATCCCCAAGCCGGTCATCGGCGCGATCAACGGCCCGGCGGCGGGGCTGGGCTTCGTCTTCGCCTGCTATTGCGACCTGCGCTTCGCCGGCAGCGAGGCGATCGTCACCACCGCCTTCTCGCGCCGCGGCCTGATCGCCGAATACGGCCTTGCCTGGCTGCTGCCGCGGCTGGTCGGGCCGGGGAACGCCGCCGACCTGCTGTTCTCGGCGCGTCGCGTCGGCGCCGAGGAGGCGCAGCGCATCGGTCTCGTCAGCCGCGTCTTCCCGCAGGCGGCGTTCCTGCCGCAGGTGCTGGATTATGCCCGCGAGCTTGCCGCCGCGGTCTCGCCGCGCTCGACGCGGGTGATGAAGCGGCAGCTGTGGGAGGGCATGCTCGGCGGTCTCGACGCCTCGGTCGAACTCGCCAACGAGGAGATGCGCGCGAGCTTCGGCAGCGAGGACTTCAAGGAAGGCGTGGCGCATTTCGTCGAGAAGCGCGCGCCGCGGTTCACCGGGCGGTAGGGCGAGCTTCCGCCACGACCGCCGGCGGCTCGTACCGGGCGGTGAGGGTGCAGCGCTTCGGCGCCTCGCGGTCCTCGCGCGGCAGGCGGTGGCGCAGGGCGAAGCGGCGCCAGCGCGGCGCCAGCTCGGCCGGCGTGATCGCGGCGTCGCGCGGCGCGAGCTGCACAACGTTCTCGCTGAGCGCGCGCGGCCCCATGAAGAAGGACCGGCCGATCGCGGCCTCGATCGCCGCCGCGTCGGCGCGCGCCGCCGCCTCGTCGACGAAGGCGGCCCAATTGACCGTGATGCAGCCGCCCGGCGCCAGCGCCGCGGCGCAATCGCTCCAGAAGCCGGGCTCGACGCTCGCCATGCCGCGGCCGTCGTAGAGATCGACGAAGATCGCGTCGTAGGCGCCACGCGCATCGGCGACCACGTCCTGCGCGTCCGCCTCGACCACCGGCCGGGCGATGTGGAAGAAGCGGCGCGCGAGGTCGATCACCGTGCGGTCGCGCTCGACCACGGTGAGCGCCATGTCCGGGAAATAGGCGTCGAGATGGCGCAACATCGCGCCGCCGCCCAGCCCGAGCAGCAGCGCCGCGCCCGGCCGTGCCGCCAGCGCCAGCGCGATCAGCATCAGCCGCTCATAGGCGAAGATGAGCCGCTCGGGATGCAGCAGGTCCATGCCCGATTGCTCGGTGAGCGTGCCGTCATCGGCGATGGCGCCGAGGATGCGGGTGATGCGGGCGCCTTCGGGCAGGTCGACGACGAACAGCGAGGAGCGGAAGCGCGGCGTGCGCCGCAGCTGCTGGATGCGGCAGGCGGACCCGTATTGCTCGATGATGCGCTGGCGCAGCAGGGCGCCCATGTTCCCGACCGGCTCCTAATGCGCCGGCACGCCGTGGCGGACGAGCGAGCGCCGGCCGCGGTGCCAGTAGAGCGGCGGGTTTTCCGGCGGCGCGCCCCGCCAGGCCTCGACCGCGCAGCGCAGCATGAAGCGGGTGACGTTCTGCATCAGGCCCGGCGGCTCGCCCTCGACCGGATGCCAATGGAGATCGTCGAGCTCCTCGCAGGGCACGAGCCGGCCCGCCGCGTGACGGCCGTCGGCGAGGAAGAAGCGGGCATGGAAGCGGATCGGCGAGGCGGTGGGGGTGATGGCGCGGCCGACCAGCCGCAACAGTCCGGGCGCCGGCGCCACGCCTTGGGCCCGATAGGCCGCCTCGACCGGCGAAAGCGCGCCGTTCGGCCCGGTCGGCGTGCGGCGCGGCTCGCCGACCACGAGGCCGGTCTCCTCATAGGTCTCGCGCAGCGCCGCCCGCTTCAAGGCGAGGAATTCGGCGGCGGGATCGGCCAGCTCGTCGGCCCAGCGCCGGGCATCCTCGGGAACCGCCCTTCCGCCGGGGAAGACGTAGCGCCCCGGCATGAAGCGCGCGCCCTTGCCGCGCCGGCCGAGCAGCACCTCGAGCCCCGATTCCCGTTCGCGCAGCAGGATGAGGCTCGCGGCATCGCGCGGCCTGACCGGTTTCATCGCCATGCGTCTCCCCGCCCGGTTCTTGCCGCGGCAGTAGAACATGGCGGCGTGCGCGGCGCAAACCGGGCCGCCGGCGCTCAGAACTTTATGTCGACGGCGCGGTCGAGAGCGCCGCGCGCCCGGTTCAGGACAAATTGCCGGAGGTGCCGGCGCCGCCCTGCTTGGCGAGGCGCGGGAAGAGCTCGCGCGGGTTCTGCTCCAATATGCGCGCGAGAACGGCATCGCCGAACCCCGCGGCGCGCACCGACGCGACCGGATCCCGGTCGGCGGGCGGAAAGGAATAGTCGCTGCCGAGGACGAGCCGGTCGACGGAGACGACATCGGCGAGGAAACGCAGCGCGCCCGCGTCGTGCAGCAGCGTGTCGTAGTAGAAGCGCCGCCGGTAGTCGGACGGAGGAGAGGCGGACGTCGCCTCATGGTGGTGGCCGCTCGCCATGCGCGCATGCATGCAGTCGAAGCGTCCGAGCAGGTAGGGGAAGCCTCCCCCGCCATGCGACAGCAGCAGCCTCAGCGTCGGAAAGCGGTCGAGCACGCCCCCCTCGATCAGGGAACCGACGCAGAGCGTGGTGTCGAATGTGTACTGGACCGTCTGGTTGAGCCCGAATTTTGCCGTGCGCGATGTCGGCACCGGTTGCGTCGGATGAATGAAGACCGGCAGGTCGAACTGCACGGCGGCGTGCCAGAACTCGTCGAGGTTCACTTCGCCGAGGTTCACGCCCTCGACATTGGCGGCGACGACGATGCCGACCGCGCCGAGCGACGTCGCCGCGACCTCGACCTCCCGCGCGGACGCCGCGGCGTCCGGCAAAGGAACCGAAGCGAGCATCGAGAAGCTCCGCGGGTGGCGCGCGCAGTGCTGCGACAGGCTCTCGTTGAGCAGACGATGCCATCGAGCGCGCGGCTCCGGCGGCAGGCCATAGCCGAATATGTCGGCCCAAAGCGACAGGACCTGGCGGTCGACGCCCTGCTTGCCCATGCCGTCGAGGCGTCGGCCGACCTCCTCGATCAGCTGCGGAAAAAACGGGCGCACGCGCAGCCCGTGGTCGAAATGGACGGCACAGCTCGGCGGTTCCTTCACGAGCGACAGGCCGTAATCGGCGGCGCGGTCTTCCAGCGTCTCCAGAATGCGGCGCGGAACGTAATGCGCGTGCGCGTCGATGGGCATCGCGATCAACTCTTCCTATCGTCCGTCGGCGGGAGCGGCTTCCCATGGCCCAGATGGCGGCGGAAGCAATCGACCGTCAACCCGAGCGCCCGATCGGCTTCCGGCTTGCTGTAGGTCTTGCCGCCATGGCGGGCGAAGGCATGATCGGCGCCGGGATATTTGTGGATCGTGACCAGCGGATTGGGCGCCAGCCTGCGCTCGAGCAGATCGTTCACCTCCGCCTGGACCCAACGGTCGCGCATCGCCATGTGCAGCATGAAGGGCCGATGCAGGCTCGGGGCCTCGCGTATATTGTGCTCGATATAGGTGCCGTAATACGCGACGGCGCAGTCGATCTCCGTGCGGCAGCACATCAGGTAGCACAGCTTGCCGCCCAGGCAATAGCCGACGGCGCCGACCAGGCCGTTGCACTCCGGCAGCCCCTGCAGGTACTTGCGGGTGTCGACCATGTCGCGGACGCCGAGGTCGTAATCGAAATCGTAATAGAGATCGAAGGCTTTCCTGACGTGGTCCGGGTTGCCGTCGGAGAGTTCCACCCCCGGTTCCTGCCGCCAGAACAGGTCCGGCACCAGGCAGACGAAACCGGCTTCGGCGAATTCATGCGCGTGGTGGCGCATCGTGTCGTTGACGCCCCAAATCTCCATGATCGCGACGATCGCGCCGGCGGGCGTCCGGTCGGGAAAGGCGATATACGCTCCCATTTCCCCGTCACGCAGCGGAACCTTGATATTCTGGGCTTTCATCGGATTGCCTGAGGGTCAGTTGAGCTTGAGGAGCGTGCGGGCATTGCCGGCGAAGATGCGCGCCTTCTCGGCGCCGGAGATCTCGAGCGCGTCGACCGCCTTGATCGTCTCCCTGATCAGCATCCGTCCTTGCTCGGCGTCGAACGGCGCGTCGGTGGCAAACAGGCAATGACCCGTCGTGAAGAAGGCATGGCCGCACCGGGTCGCCGCGATGGAGCCGTTGAGCGCCGTATCGGCATACAGCATACGGTAATAATCGCCGGGGCGCTTCGTTAGGCCGGCCGCTTGCGCGACCGGATTGCGATCGGTTTTGCCGAAGAATATCTGCTCGAAACCGAGATCGATCTTGCCGGCGAAATACGGGATCATGCCGCCCATGTGATGGGTGATGATCTTGAGGCCGGG
>DAHUYF010000082.1 GCA_027315365.1 Rhodospirillales bacterium
CTCCAGCAGCCCTTCAAATCGCATCTGTCGTACTCCCTCGTGAACTCTTGCCCGGTCCATTCCAGCCCCCTCGTTGGAGCAGTTCTAGAACCGGACAGATCACGAGCTACCAAAACCGGACAGATCACGAGCTTGCTACACGTTGCCATGCGCCGGCTTGACGGGATCGCCTGCACCGGCGCAAGCTTCATCTCCAAAACAGCGGGCGGGCCGCGCCGACGGTGCGGCACCGGATCGTAAGGCGGGAGGACAGAAGACGTGGCCGTCCAGAGCGGCGCCGCGCGCCGCAAAGCCGCGCCGTGGCGGCAGAGCCTCGGCCTCCTGAGCCAGGAGCAGATCGTCGCCGGGCTCACGCTGCTGCTGCTCGTCGTCTTCGCCGCGGCGCTGCCGGGCTTTGCCACCGCCGCCAATCTGCTCAACCTCGTCCGCAGCATTTCCATCCTCGGCATCCTCGGCCTCGGCATGGGGCTGATCGTCATCAGCCGCGGCCTCGATCTGAGCGAGGTCGCGATCATGGCGGGCTCCTGGTCGATCGCGCTCATCGCCAACCAGCACGGGCTGGGGGTGTTCTGGGCGATGACCCTGGCGCTCGCCATCGCGCTCGGCATCGGCATCGCCAACGGGGTCATGATCGCCTTCGTCGAGATGCCGGCGCTCTTCGTCACCCTGGCGGCCGCCTTCGTCATCTACGGCGCCGCCTTCTGGGTGGCGCCGGTCTGGGTGGTCTACGCGCCGCACAACGCGCCGGCGCTGGTGTTCCCCGGCCGCGGCGTGCTGCTCGGCGCGCCCATGCCGATCCTCGTCTTCGCCGCCGCCGCCCTGCTGCTGCATCTCTTCCTGTCGCGGACCTCGCTCGGCCGCTTCATCTATGCCCAGGGCGACAATCCCGAGGCGGCGCGGCTCTCCGGCGTGGCGCTGCGGCCGCTGATCGTCCTCGAATACGCGCTGGTGGCGCTGCTCGCCTGGCTCGCCGGCCTCGTCTGGGTCGGCCGCACCGGCAGCATGCAGATGTCGATCGTGCAGGGCACGCAGATCTTCGACGTCATCCTCGTCGTCGTGCTCGGCGGCATCAGCCTGGTCGGCGGCCGCGGCGGCGTCTTCAGCGTCGTCGTCGGCTGCGCGCTGATCGGCACGCTGCTCGACGCCTTCACCATCATGGACGTCAACAGCGAGGTGCAGAACATCGTGCGCGGCGTCGTGCTGCTCGCCGCCATCATCATCGACAACTGGCTGCACCCGCGCGACGAGGAGACGGCACGCCAGGGCGACTGACGGAGCCGGCCGCCCGGATAATCAACCACACCCAGGGGAGGACATGACCATGCTCACCGCAAACGGACGCAGGCTCGCCGGCCTCGCGGCGGCGCTCGCCGCGGCCGCCCTCGTCGGCGGGACGACGGCGGCGCTGGCGCAGGAGGAGACCAAGACGGCGCATGAGCTGCGCGCCGATTACGACAAGGATCTGAAGGGCAAGACCATCGCCTTCCTGCCCATCGCTACCGGCGTGCCGCTGATGGACGAATGGGGGCAGGTGATCAAGACCGAGGCGGAATGGCGCGGCATGAGATTCGTGATCCGCGACCCCAACAACAATCCGGCCGCAATGCAGCAGGCGCTGACCGCGCTGGTCGACGAGAAGCCCGACGTGCTGGTGGTGCAGAACCCCAGCGTCACGCTGCTGATGAAGGAGCTGAAGCGGGCGGAGCAGCAGGGCACCCACGTCATCCAGATGAACATGTCGTCCAACTACAAGTCGGATGCCTTCGTCGGCGCCGACTGGTACGAGGTCGGACGCATGCTCGCCGAGGACGTGGTGAAGCAATGCGGCAGCGGCACCAAGACCTCGGGCGAAGTGCAGATCGTCCAGGGCGAACTGACCGCCGCCGCCAGCGTCGACCAGATTGCCGGCATCATGGACGTTTTCAAGCAGGACAAGGCGATCAAGGTGGTGTCGAACCAGGCGGCGCTGTGGGACGCCAATAACGCGCTCAACATCACCTCGACCGTCATCCAGCAGCATCCCGATCTCTGCGCCAGCGTCGGCTTCTGGGGCATCATGCAATCGGGCGCGGCGCAGGCCATCCGCAACGCCGGCAAGATCAATCAGGTCAAGGTCTACGCCTCGGGCGAGGGCTCGCAGCTCGATTGCGACCAGGTGATGCAGGGCAATTTCTACAAATTCCTCAGCTACAAGGCAGGCGAACAGGGCCACGACGCCTTCTTCGCGGCGGTATCGCTGCTCGAGAACGGCGCCAAGCCGGGCAGCAGGCACGACGAATACTACACGCGGCCGGTCTGGCTCGATAAGACGAATGCCAGCGGCGCCAACTGCTATCCGCTGCCCAAGCCGCCGCAGACCACGGCGCAGAACCAGAATGACGCCAGGAAGTAGCGCATCCACCCCAACCTCACCCTGCCGCCGCGCGGGCCTTTCCCTCTCCGCCCCCGGGGGGCGGAGAGGGTTGGGGTGAGGTGGGGCACCAGGGAGTAGCGCCGATGTCGATTGCCGCTCTCGACCGCCGGACGCAGCGGCTGCGCTATGCCTGGTCGCCACGGCTGCTGTTCGCCGAGCTGCTGATGAAGCAGTGGTTCGAGCCGGTCATTCCCTTCACCGTGATGGTGGCGCTCGCGGTCTATTTCTCGCTGACCATCCCGGACTACGCCACGGCGAGGAACGCGCTGTCGCTCATGCGGCTCTTCGCCGAATTCGGCTTCGTGGCGCTCGGCATGGCCTTCACCCTGATCTCCGGCGGCATCGATCTCAGCGTCGGCGCCATCTTCGCCCTGTGCAATTTCGCGGCCCTCTTTTGCCTCTTCGTGCTCGGCCTTCCCGCCTGGCTCACGGTGCTCGCCACGGTGGCGACCGGCGCCGTCCTCGGCAGCATGAACGGCCTGCTGATCGGTTATCTCAAGGCGCGGCCCTTCCTCACCACGCTGGTGACGCTCATCATCCTGCGCGCCGGCGTCAATCTGCTCAACGAGCGCTTCGCCACCGTCTTCGCTACCAACTCGGTAGACAGCGACGCCTGGGACTTCCTCGGCGAGGGCAGCGTGCTCGGCATCCCCGCCAACGCCGCGGCGCTGCTGCTCGTCCTCATCGTCGGCCACATCTTCCTCAGCCGCTCCCGCTATGGCTGGCACCTGACCGCGATCGGCGCGAGCCGCAAGGCGGCGCGCCATGCCGGCATCCGCGTCGAGCGCATGCTGTTCGCAACCTACGTTCTGTCGGGCGCGCTCTGCGCGCTGGGCGGCGTGTTCTACGCGGCGCGGCAGGGCAGCACGGACAGCACCACCGGCCTCGGCTGGGAGTTCCAGGCGCTGACCGCGGTGGTGCTCGGCGGCGCCTCGCTCGCCGGCGGCCGCGGCACGGTGTGGCGGGCGATGATCGGCGCCCTCATCATCTTCATGCTGATCAACGGGCTGGTCCGCATCGGCATCCCCGGCTACGTGACATCCGGCGCGATGGGGGTGATCCTGCTCGCCGCCGTCGGCATCGACGTGAAATGGTCGAAGAACCGCGGCAAGGTGGTGCAGAAGACCTACGTCAATCCGGCGCGGGTGCCGTTGCCCGCCTGTCCCGCCATCGCCCGCGCCAGCGCCTCGCCCTTCGCGCAGAACGACCGTCTGGTCGACGCCGAGGCGATCGGGCTCGACCAGGTCGAGGGGCCGGAAGACGTGATCCTCGACCGGCAGGACCGGGTCTATGGCGGCACCCGCGACGGCAACATCATCCGCTTCTCCGGCCCCCGCTTCGAGCGCCGCGAGGTGTTCGCGCATATCGGCGGCCGGCCGCTCGGCATGCAGTTCGACAAGGACGAGAACCTCATCGTCTGCGTCGCCGGCATGGGCGTCTACGGCGTCAGGCCCGACGGCGCGGTGTTCAAGGTCACCGACGAGACCAACCGCACCTGGTACAAGCTCAACGACGACAGCCGCCTGCGCATGGCCGACGATCTCGACATCGCGCCCGACGGCAAGATCTATTTCAGCGACTGCACCACGCGCTACGAGATGACGACCAACGCCCTCGACATCATCGAGGGCCGGCCCAACGGCCGCCTGGTGTGCCACGACCCGGCGACGCGCAAGACCTCGACCTTGATCAGCCATTTCTATTTCCCCAACGGCATCTGCGTGGCGCATGACGGGCGCTCCGTCTTCATCGCCAGCACCACGCTCTGCCAGATCTATCGCTACTGGATCGCCGGCCCCCGCCGCGGCGAACTCGAGGTCGCGATCGACGCGCTGCCGGGCAATCCCGACAACATCAACCGCGCCTCGGACGGCACCTATTGGCTGGCGCTGGTCGGCATCCGCACCCCGACCTTCGATCTCGCCGCGCGCAAGCCCGGCTTCCGGCTGCGCATGGTGAAGCAGGTGCCGGGCGACGAATGGCTGGCGCCCGGGCTCAACCATGGCTGCGTCCTGCGCTTCAACGAGGCGGGCGAGATTCTCGAATCCTTCTGGGACCCGACCGGGATCTCGCATTCGACGCTGACCTCGATGCGCGAGCACAAGGGCTACCTCTATCTCGGCGGGCTCGAAAACAACCGCATCGGCCGCATCAAGCTCGACCGCGGCGATCCCGGCTGGACCGGCTATGCGGCCTATTGGGGCAACAAGCGGCGCGATCGGGGGTAGGGCGATGGCGGTGCTCACGCATTTCCTGCGCGACATGCATCAGGTCCTGTTCCGCGATGCCGAGCAGCATGCCATCCCGTCGATGGACGGGGCGCTGAGCCCGAACGACGCGCTCGACCGCTGCCGTCCGGTCGGCGAGGCGCTGCCGGGCGCCGATGATGTCGCCGAGGCGCCTGACGGCGCGCTCTATGTCTCGGCCGGTCCGCGGGTGCTGCGGCTTTCCGGCCCCGGCTATGCGGAGCGCGCGGCGGTCGCGGAATTTCCCGGCGCGGCGGGCGGCCTCGCCCTCCATCCCGACGGGCGGCTGCTCGTCTGCGTCGCGGGGCACGGGCTTGCCGCGATCGACGCTGCGGGAGGGCAACGCTGGCTCACCGAGGCCGAGGGCCGGCCGCTGCACTGCCTCACCAGTGTCGCCGTGGCGCCCGACGGCACTATCTTCGCCAGCGAAGGCAGCCGGCTCAACCTGCCCGAGGAGTGGTGCCGCGATCTCCTGCAAAGGAACCGCGCCGGACGCGTCATCGCCTGCGGGCCCGGCCTTGACGCACCGCAGGTGCTGCTGCGCGATTTGGCCTATCCGCACGGGCTTGCGGTGTCGCCGGACGGGCGTTTCCTGTGGCTCGCCGAAAGCTGGCGCCATCGCGTCAGCCGCGCGCCGATCGCCGGCCGCGGCATCGGCCCGCTCGCCCCCGTCATCCGCAACCTGCCGGGCTACCCGGCACGGCTCGGGCCCGCCGCCGACGGCGGCTTCTGGCTCGCGATCTTCGCGCTGCGCACGCATCTCATCGAATTCGTGCTGCGCGAGGATGATTTTCGCGACGAGATGATGCGCACCGTGGCGCCCGAATACTGGATCGGCCCGGCGCTCGCGACCAGCGGCGACGCGCTGGAGCCGATGCAGAGCGGCGGGATCAAGGCGCTGGGCATCCAGAAGCCCTGGGCGCCCCCCCGCTCCTACGGCCTCGTCGCGCGGCTCGACGCGGAGGGCGAGATCGTCGAGAGCCTGCACAGCCGCGTCGGCGGCCGCTACCACGGCGTCACCGCCGCGCGCGATGTCGCCCAGGGCCTGGTCATCGTCTCCAAGGGCCACGGACGCCTGCTGCTCGAGACCTCGGGAGCGAACGCATGACCACTGTCCAAACCCTGGCGCGCGTCCGCGCGGCGCCCGCCGCCGCCGAGCCGGTGCTTCGCGTCCTCCAGGGCAGCAAGATCTACGGCGGCGTCCACGCCATCGAGGGCATCGATTTCGAGCTATACCGCGGCGAGGTGCACGCGCTCGTCGGCGAGAACGGCGCGGGGAAGTCGACGCTCTGCAAGGCGCTTGCCGGCGCCATCACGCTCACCTCCGGCACGATCGAGCTCGACGGCAGGCCGGTCGCGTTCGACGGCCCGCGCGACGCGCTCGCCGCCGGCATCTGCATGGTCTATCAGGAGACCAGCCTGGTGCCGTCGATGACCGCGGCGCAGAACATCGAGCTCGGCAACGAGAAGCTGCTGACCCGCTTCCGCACCCTCAACATCCAGGCGCAGCAGCTCCTCCAATCGCTCAACTTCCATGTCGATCCCGCGACGCCGGTGGCGCTCCTCGGCACCGCCAAGCGGCAGATGGTCGAGATCGCGCGCGCCGTCTACAACCAGGCGCGGATCATCATCTTCGACGAGCCGACGGCGAGCCTGACGCCCGAGGAGATCGTGCATTTCTTCCACCTGGTGCGCGACCTCAGGGCGCAGGGGGTGGCGATCGTCTACATCTCGCACGCGCTCGAGGAATCGCTGCTGATCTCCGACCGCATCACCGTGCTGCGCGACGGCCGGCTGGTGGTCACCGCGCGCACGTCGGAGATGACTCGCGAGCGGCTGGTGCGCCACATGGTCGGGCGCGACATCGCCCAGACGCATTATGCACGCCAGCGCGAGGCCGGCGCGCACCGCCCGGCGCGGCGCGAGAAGGTGCTCACGGTCGAGAACGTCACCATGGGCATGGTGGTGAAGAACATGTCGTTCTCGGTCTATGCCGGCGAGGTGGTCGGCATCGCCGGCCTCATCGGCTCCGGCCGCACCGAGATCGCCAAGATCGTCTACGGCGCCCTGAAGCGCAATCTGATCAACGGCGGCACCATCAAGCTGCGCGGCGAGCCGATCCGCTTCCGCGTGCCCAAGCAGGCGATCAACGCCGGCATCTGCTACATCACCGAGGACCGCAAGCTCAACGGCTTCTTCGAGACCATGCGGATCGACGACAACGTCTATATCGGCAAGCTCGCCACCCGCGCCGGCTGGCGCTTCCTGCTCTCGCGCCTCGCGCGCAACACGCTCGCCTCCTACTGGGTCGAGCGGCTGAAGATCGCGGCGCTGCAGCGCAAGGCGCGGATCGTCGAGCTCTCCGGCGGCAACCAGCAGAAGGTCGTCATCGCCAAGTCGCTGGTGCAGGACCCCGCGATCGTCATCTTCGACGAGCCGACCCGCGGCGTCGACGTCGCCACCATTCCGGAGATCCACGCCCAGATCCGCCGGCTCGCCGATGAAGGCAAGGCGGTGGTGGTGATCTCGTCGTATCTCCCCGAGATCCTCGCCGTCTCCGATCGCATCCTGGTGGCGCGGCTCGGTCGCATCGTCGCCGAATTCGACGCCGCGACCGCGACCGAGGACAAGATCATGTACGCCGCGATCCACTGAGCGGCGCCGCGGCTCTCCGGTTGGGCGAAAGCGGCGGCGAGGTGCAGCCTTTCACACCCTTCCGTCGTCGTGCGCGGGCTTTTCCCGCGCATCCACGTCTTACAACGCACTCGTTGCAAGCCCGTGGATGCCCGGGAGTCGGCCTGCGGCCGGCCCGGGCATGACGATCAGGAGGATTTGCGCCCATCGAGCGAGCGACAGCAGCGTGGCTGGCGCCTCACCAGGCGAGCTCCAGGATCTCCATGATATCCGCGGCCGATCGGATCGGCCGCGGATTGGCGCGCACCGGCGGATCGTGCAGCGTGTGCTCGGCGATGGCGCCGAGATCCTCGCGCCTGATGCCGACCTCGCTGAGCCGCCTCGGCAGGCCGAGGCTGGCGATCAGGCTCGCCACCACCTCGGCGGCCGGTCGGTCGGGCGCGCCCAGCAGCGCGCTCACCCGGCGCTGGCGCTCGGCGGTCGCCGGGCTGTTCCAGCGCAGCGCCGCCGGCAAGGTCAGGCACGAGGTGATGCCGTGGGGAATCCCGTAGGAGCCGCCCAGCGTGTGGCCGATGGCATGGCTGACCGCCGTGCCGACGCCCGAGGCGGCGCCGGTGATCGACAGCCACATGCCGAGCTGCCCCTCGAGCCGCGGCTCGAGATCGTCGGGCGCCGTCTTGATCGCCGGCAGCGCGCGGCCCAGGAGACGCAGCGCCTCGGCGGCGGTGGCGTCGGAATAGGGGTTGGTCTCGAGCATGCACAGCCGCTCCACCGCATGGTCGACCGCCTTCATGCCGGTCGACAGCAGCAGCGCGAGCGGCGTCGCCAGCGTCGCGGCAGGGTCGAGCACCACCGCCTGCGGCGTGAACAGCGGATGGCCGAACAGCTCCTTCACCCGCCGCCTGGTGTCGCTCACCCCGGCGATATAGGTGAACTCCGCCGCCGAATAGGTGGTGGGCACCGCGATCATGCGGATGGCGTTCTCGTGGCCGGCCGGCCGCCGGCTGGGGTCGACGCCGCGCGCGCCGCGCCAGGCGTCGAGCGCGTCGACGTTGTCGAGCCTGTGCCACAGCGCCAGCAGCATTACCTTGGTGGCGTCGATCACCGAGCCGCCGCCGACCGCGACGAGCAGGTCAGCGCCTGCTTCCCGCGCCGCGGCCGCGCCGCCGATCACCGCGTCGCGCGGCGAATGCGCGCTGATGCCGGCAAAGCTCCCGGCATGGCGCTCGCCCAGCGCGGCCGCGATTGCGGCGGCGAGCCCGCCTTCGCCGGCCAGCGAGCGGGTGGTGGTGAGAAAGGCGCGGCGCGCGCCCGAACCCGCCACCTCCTCGGCCACGGCCTCGGCCGCCGGCTTGCCGTAGATCACGCGCTCCTGCAGGAAATAGCGATGCGTGCCGCTGAACATGGGCCGTCCTCCCTGGCCGCCCATGGTGGCGCGATCGCGGCAAAAGTCGAGCCCGGAACGCGTGTGCGGCGAGCCGAGTTTCGGTTCGACGGTTGCCGATCAGCGCCCGGCGCGTTCGCCGCCGCTGCTAAGGCTGGTCGTCGAGCGTCCGGTTATTTCGCGGGCCGGTTTTGCGCGCCGCCGTCGCTGCTCGTCCCAGCCGCCGGCGCCTGGGCCTGCCACTCATAGATCTTGTCCTGCATCTGGCGGGCATTGGAGGCGTTGGGGACGAGGGCGAGGTAGCGCTGCATCTCGCGCGCCGCATCGCCGTATTCGCCGATCTCGGCGAGGATGAAGGCGCGGTTGAAATGCCCCTGCGGCCACCATGGCGCCAACCGCGCCGCCTCGTCATAGAACTCGGCGGCGCCGTAGAAATCCTCGTTCTTGACCGCGGCCGTCGCCTGTACCACGTAGCGGCGGACATCCTCGCCCGGCAGCGGCTTCACCGCCGCCTCGCGATAGGCCTTCGCCACCTGCGCGAAGCGCGCGTCATCTTCCGGCGAGGACGAAGCGGTTCCCGCCTGCGCCGCCCGCTTCAGCGCCGCCAGCGCATCGACGAGGTGCTCGCCCGGCTCGGGACTCAGGGCCTCGGGACCGGTTGATGGGTAAATCTGGACGTAATAATCCTTCGATCCGAAGTTCAGGATTGGTGCGCTACCGTTAGGATTGGCGTAGAATGTCGGATCAAGCGCAGCCAAGTGAAACACCACGGTCTTGTCATCCGCGGTGCCGATGGCAAGGACGTGCGACGTTACCCAGATGCGGGAAATTCCGATCTCTTTGACGAAGTCACCGCTCGGACGCGCAAGGAGCTGAAGCTTGGGTCCCGAGTTTCCGCCGGGATAATGCAGGATCGTGTCGCGCACGACCTGGCGCGCCTGCGCGACGGTCATCGGCGTGCCCGGCCCGTTCTCGCCGGCGGTGTAGGTCGTGGCGCAGGCGGCGAGCGCCGGGCCGAGGGCGGCGGCGAGAAGCACGGCGCGCCGCGCGGTCTTGACGATTGTCATGCGGTGTCTCCCCGGGTTCGGAACGGTGCGCCTCACTGCGCCTGCGCCTTTCGCTGCCAGTCGTAGATCTCGTCCTGGAGGGCGCGCGCGTTCGGCGTCTCCGGCACGAGGGCGAGGAAGCGCTGCATGTCGACGACCGCGTCGGCATAGTCGCCGATCGCGGCGAAGATCAGGGCACGGTTGTAGCGGCCTTCGGGCCACCATGGGGCGATCTCGAGTCCCTGCGCGTAGAATTCTTCGCCGGCATAGAAATCCTTGTCGCCGACCGCGCCTTTCGCCTGCAGCGCCAGGCGCCGCAGATCTTCGCCCGGCACCGGCTTTGGTGCGGCCGCGCGCCAGGCGGCGAGGGTGTGCGCGAAGGTCGCGTCGTCCGCCGCCGCCGCCCGCTTCAGCACCACCAGGGCAGCGGTGACGCGCTGTGCGAGAGCTTCGTCTCTGCTGAGGAACGTCATCTGCGTGGTGTTGCTGCTGGCATAGAGCGACACGATAGGCTCGTCTAGATCCGTGTCATGGGAGATCCGCAACGAGGGCTGCGTCGCGTGCAAAGGAATGGACCAGACAAACTCTCCGCCATTGTCGGCGCTCTTGCTTACCGTCCTCGTCCGCATCGAGATCTGCTGCGGACCGACGGCGACGCTCTCGACGAGGTAGTGGACCGGGTACATATCCGGGGGGTCCAATTCCCAGTCGACGGCAAAGAGGTCCGGATCGCCGGGCCAGAGCATCGCGCGCGGCTGGCCGCCGGCGTCCGCCTTGAGCGCCGCCAGCGTCGCGCGCGCCGCGGCCGGGGTCATGCCGGCGGTGGCGGCCGGATCGAGCGGAACCTCGGTCGAACCGCAGGCCGCGCCGAGGCCCAGCACGCCGGCAACCACGCTCCAGCGCAAGAATTCGTGCAGCTTTGTCATTTGGTTCCCCCCGTTGTCGCCGCTCAGAACCGCACCGTCACCCGCTGGCGCCGGTCGCCGCGGATGATCTCGACCGGCACCTCGGCGCCGGGCTGCGGCGAGGTCCGGCGGACGGCCGCCGCCAGATCGGCCGCCGTCTTCACCGGCTGCGCGTCATAAGCGGCGACGATGTCCTCGGGCGCCAACCCGGCGGCATCGGCGGCCCCGCCCCGGGCGACGTAGAGGATCAGCGCGCCGTCTGAGTTGGGCAGGTGCCGGGCGGCGGCGGCGATGGGCGGTACGTTGGTCGGGATCACGCCGAGGCGCGGCTTGCCCGGCTCCGGCGGCGGGAAGAACGAGGCGGGGTCGGGCTCCGCGGCCACGGTCTTGTCCTGGCGCTGCCAGACAGAGATCTTGTCCTGCATCTGCCGCGCGTTGGGCGCGTCGGGCACCAGCGCCAGGTAGTGCTGCATCTCGATGACGGCGTCATGGAAGGCGCCGCCTTCAGCGAGGATGGAGGCGGCGTTGTAATGTCCCGCCGGCCACCAGGGCGCGATGGCGACGATCTGGCCGTAAAGCCTGGCGGCATCGGCGAACTGCTCCTGCTTCACCGCATCGTCCGCCTGGACCGCGAGGCGGCGGACGTCCTCGCCCGGCACCGGCTTGACCGGCCGCGAGCGATAGGCGCGGGCGATGATCGGGAAGAGTGCCTGGCTGGCCCAGATCTGCTCGGCCCTGAGGGGAAGCTGCGTCAGCGCATCGGCGAGCAGCCGCGCGGCGGTCTCGCGTCCCTCGCCGGTGATCAGCAGGTCCCAGGTCCCGTCGACGCGAACGACCGACATGCCGAGGCCGCGCGACCCCGTTTCCGCCCGCAGCCCCGCCAGCGGCACGGCGTGGCTGCGATCGCCGTGCGTGCCGACGAAGACCAGCCGGCCGGCCGCGACGTCGATGCCGGCATAGAAGCATGCGAAGGTGACGAAATTGGCGGGACAGATGGTGCCGTCGAAGCTTTTGACGATCGTATCGGCACGCTCGTAGGTCATGACGGGCTGGGTCGCGGCCGTGGCGGCGGACGGGGCATCGATGCTCGTCGCGCAGCCCGCGAGGGCAACGGTGGCAAGTGGAAGCAGCACCAGCAGCGCCGAGGCGCTTCTCGCCACGGCCGCAGCCGCGCCGCGCTGCGGCGTGTCCGATATCCCCCTCATTTACCGTGCCCCTTCGTCATGTCGAAAACTGCCGGGCCGCCGCCGGGCACCTTGGCCTGCCACTCATAGACCTTGTCCTGCATCTGCCGGGCGTTGGGCGCGGTCGGGACGAGGGCGAGGTAGTCCTGCATCTCGTCGACGGCCTGGGCGAAATCGCCGGTCGCGGCGAGGATGAAGGCGCGGTTG
>DAHUYF010000124.1 GCA_027315365.1 Rhodospirillales bacterium
GCATCGTCAGGAGGCGCCATCGGCGCCGGGACGCGGCGTTGCGCCGCAACCTGTCCGGTGCATTACATTACATCGCTGACATGGTGCGGCGAAGCGATGGCGGGCGGGGCGCCCGCGACCGTATAGACGAGCGAGGGAGAGAGCAAGGAAGTCGAACATGCAAAGGCTTGTACGGACAGGGTTCGCGGTGGCGCTTCTCGCCATGCTCGGGGGCTGCGTCGGTTTCGGCGGCTATGGAGGTTACGGTCCCGGTGAAGCGGACGATTTCGGCTATGGCACCCCCTCGGTGTTCGGTCCCGATTTCAGCGGGTGGGGCGGCATGGGAGACGGCATGGTCGAGAGCTTCGGCGGCGGCTTTGGAGATGGCTTCGGCGGCTTTGGAGATGGTTTCGGCGGCTTCGGCGGCGACGACGATTAGCGGCAGTGCGCGCGCGGCCGCCGCGCGCCCGTGAAACGATCCGCCCCGCGCCGGCCGCGCAAGACATCGCGGATCGCGAGCTCGCGCGGTGGGCGGGGCGGCGTCGCGGCCGACGGTCCGCGGCGCGACCTACAGCGCCTTATGGCTGCCGTCGCACAGGGGCTGGCCTTTCGTGCGCTTGCACCCGCACATGGCCACCTTCCCCGAGGCGGCCGGCGTGTGGGCGACGGGCGTGAACTGCGTTCCCTTGTGCGAGCCGTCGCAGAACGGCTGGCTCTTGCTGCGGCCGCAGGCGCACCAGTAGTAGGTCTTCCCGGCTTCGACGTCGACGAGGTACGGGGATTTCTGAGCAATATTCGGCTGGTCCATGTTGCTTGCCTTTCGAGCGGTGGGTGTCGAGCTCTTGTCAGCGGGAAGGGGCGTCGGCGAAGGTCGGGGCGACGTGATCGGCGCGGCCCGGGCGCAATGCGTAGGCGCCGTCGCCGAGCAGCGCCTGGACGACGAGCGCGACGATCCAGAACGCAGGATACTCCCAGCCGCCATTCGGGTTGTTGAAAAAGAACCCGGCCGCGCCGTGCACCGTGAAGATGGCGCCCAGCAGGATCGGCGTGAGGGCGAGCGCGGCGATGCGGGTCCACAGGCCGAGGATCAGGGCGATGCCGCCGAGCACCTCCGCGGCGATGGTGACATAGGCGAGCGCCGGCGGCAGGCCGACGCTGGCGAAGAAGTGCGCCGTCCCGGCCGGGGTGAAGACCAGGAGCTTCAGCGCGGCATGGGCGAGGAACAGCCCGCCCAGGCTGACGCGCAGCAGCAGGGCGGCATAGGGGGCGTTTCGAGTGTCGGTCATGGCGGTCTCCGGTTTCGAGGACTCAACTATCGTTTATTCCCGTTGGTGTGATAATCTCGATAAAGAGAATTACAGTTCACTCTGAAAGGATGAGGTGTCGCCATGCCGGATCGCGTCACCAGCATGGAGGTCTTCATCAAGGTCGCCGCCATCGGCAGCTTCTCGTCGGCGGGCCGCGCCATGGGCATGTCGCAGACCATGGTGACGAAGCACATCGCCGCGCTCGAGACGCGGCTGGGCGTGAAGCTCTTCCACCGCAGCACGCGGTCGCTGTCGATCACCGAGGCCGGCCGCAACTATCTCGACTCGTCCTCCCGCATCCTGGCCGAGCTCGAGGCGGCGGAGAGCGCCATCGCCGCCGACCGGTTCGAGCCGCGCGGCGTGCTCCGGGTCAACGCGCCGGTCTCGTTCGGCGCGCGCCAGATCTCGCCCTTGCTCCCGGAGTTCGCGCGGCGCCATCCGCTGGTCACCGTCGAGCTCGGCCTCAACGACCGCCTCGTCGATCTCGCCGAGGAGGGGTGGGACATCGCGATCCGCATCGGCAGCCTCAGCGATTCCAGCCTGATCGTCCGCCGCCTCGCGCCGTGCCGAACCGTCCTCTGCGCGGCGCCAGCCTATCTCGAAGCGCGCGGGACGCCGCGCGCGGCGTCGGAACTGGCGCAGCACAATTGTCTTGGCTACACGCTGACGCGGCTGACGAGCATCGATCGCTGGGTGTTCGGCGCGCGGGGAGAGGCCGCTGTCCAGGTGTCCGGCAACCTGCGGGCCAACAACGGCGATGCGCTGCGCGCCGCCGCGGTCGCCGGGCAGGGGCTCATCTATCAGCCGAGCTTCATCGTCGCCGACGACCTGCGCGCGGGGACCCTGGTCGCCGTCGAGATGGAGGAGCCCACCGTCGCGCTCGGCGGCATCTACGCGGTCTTTCTGCCCGGGCCTCCGCCGGCGGCGAAGGTGCGCGCGCTCATCGATTTTCTCACGGCGCAGTTCGCTCCGCAGCCGCCATGGGACCGCCATCTCGCCTCGCCCGTCGCCGGGGCGGGGGTCAATGGTGGCCGCTCGGCGCCGTGAGGCTGAGGAAGTAGTTGCACACCGCCATCAGGCCGTCGGGGTCGAAATCGGCGGCATTTTTCTCGAGGCTCTGGAAGCCGTGATAGGCCTCGAGCCATGCCTGCAATTCCATCTTGGTCCCGCCGGGCCAGTCGAAATCCGTGCTGTCGGTGATGTTGAGCGCATAGGCGTAGGCGCTCTCGGAGGAACTGCTCAAGGTCGGATCGCTGCCGAAGACGGAGGTGACCGGGGTCAGCATCGCCTTCTGCCGATCCTGATAGAAGCCGCTCGGCGTCGAGAACAGCGTGGACAGGTCCGACGGCGTCGACGTGCCCACGTCGACGGCGTCGAGCTTCCTCTCGCTCCAAGTGCTGATCATGCCCATGGCGCTGTTCTGCACGCCCTCGCCGGGAATGAGGTTGGGGACGTGGTTGTTGAGCCTGTCGAGCAGCGCCTGCAGCCCGGCGGTCGTCTTATGGGCGGTGCCCCAGGCCTGAAGCGCGGCCTTCATCAGATGGTGCGGGATGATGTGGCGGCGGTGCTGCCCCTTGCTCAGCGTCACCGTCTTTTGCGTGGTGCTGGAAAACGGGTGGCGTTCCAGCGACGCCCGCTGCACCGTGCGCGCCGCCCCTCTGCCGGCCGCCGCGAATCGCGTCGGCGGGGGCGCGGCGCGCGGGCTCCGGAGAGACTGGACCGGCTTCGCCTGGAGGCCGGCGGCCCGAGCGAACTTCGTCGGCGGCGGCGCGACGCGCGGCGTTCCGCCCGCCGGCTTCGCCTGCAAAGGCCGCTGTCCGAATTTCGTCGGTGGTGGCGCCACTGTCCTCGCCATCTCGCCCTCCGCAGTCCGCGCCAGGATACGCCAATCGTGGCCGCTCGAGTATCGTCGGGACAATCCGTTTCCCGCAAGGGCGCAGGTGCTCAAACTCCGACGGCGGACACTGCCGACCGGAACCGGCCTGAACGATCCGCGCCGACGGCAGCGGACCGGCCATGCGCAGATGTCATTTATTTTAGCTTTCTCCCGGCCCGGCTTCGCCTGATCCGGCGCAAATCCGGCAGCGGATTGACCCAGGTCAATGAGACGGCGGCGGATTGGGCCACACTGCGGCGCGGGCTCAAAGGGCCGTCCTGCGGCGTGCAGGGACGCGGTCCGGCGGCCGTCACAGTGAGACGAGAAGAATCATGGAAACTCAGTCGAAAGATCAAGAAGCGCGGGTGTCTCGCCGGTCTCTGCTGCGCACCGCGGCGGTCGCCGCCGGCGGCGCCGCCATCCTCGGCACGGCGGCGAGCCGGCGGGCGGAAGCCAAGGCGCAGCCGAAGCTCGTGGGCTACCAGGACACGCCCCACGGCGCGCAGCAATGCGACAACTGCTCGCAGTTCGTGGCGCCTGATTCCTGCAAGGTCGTCGACGGCAAGATCAGCCCGACCGGCTGGTGCAAGGTCTACGCCAAGAAGCCCGCCTGAGCCATCCCGATACCGGCCTCGGCCGGTCCCTTTCCGACGCCTCCCGACAACGCCGCCCGTCGCTTGACGGAGCGGCGTTGTTGGCCGTCTCTGCCGATGGACCTGCGGCGCCTATTCCAGTCCGAGCAGCTCGGCGCGGTGGCGGCTGCGGCCCTCGGCGCCGTGCAGGAAGCCGTTTGCGAGCGGCGTCTCCGGTACCAGGCCGGCGAGCCGCCCGGTCGCTTCTTCCGCCGCGATCCGCCGGTCGAGCACGTCGCGGAAAAGGCGCGCGACCGCGGCCATGTCGGTCGCCAAGGGCGACAGCCGAAATCCGGCGACCCCGGCGCGCTGAAGTTGGTGCAGTTCGCCCAGCAGGCTGACGCAGGTATAGGACAGGGTCTGGAGCCCGTTGATCGCGAGAAACGGCTCGCCTTCGAGCGTCCGCACGACCAGCCCGTCGGGATCCTGCGCGCAGACGAAGCGGCAGCCATCCTTGTGCAGCCGGTGCGCGCGGGCGTGAAAGCAGCGCGCCGAGATCGCCAGCGGCAGCCGCCCGAAGGCG
This sequence comes from Rhodospirillales bacterium, assembly GCA_027315365.1. Classification (GTDB taxonomy): domain Bacteria; phylum Pseudomonadota; class Alphaproteobacteria; order ATCC43930; family CGMCC-115725; genus DAHUYF01. The sequence goes on from DAHUYF010000124.1 coordinate 4,318, forward strand.
ACGATCTCGAGCGGAATGACGGCCGGCGCCGCGAGCCGCGCGATCGAGCTGCCCGGCAGCTCCGGCGGCAGGCAGGCGCCGACCGCGCCGCGCGCGGCAAAATGGGCGAGCGTGCTCTCGTTGTAGATGTTGATGAAGGGGCCGAGACGGTGCGGACGGCCGGCCAGCAGGCGGAGGAGGCCGATGTCGTTGGCTTCGACGATGAGGTCGCCCTCGGCGCAGAGATCGCGCATCAGCGCCGCCTCGCGCTCGTTGCCGATGAGCGCGAGGCTCGACAGGGCGACCCGCTTGCCGGCGCGCTTCAGCCGCTCGATCACCGCGTCGAGATGGGGCGCGATGAACGGCGTCCGCTTGGCGCAGACGACCTCGCCGAGATAGACGGTGTCGATCGGGGCTTCGTCCGCCAGGCGGAAATGGAAGTCGCGCCAGCGCTCCGGCTCCCAATTGAAGAAGACCGGGCCGAGCGAGAGAGCGGCCATCAGCGCCATCTCCGGCCATAGGCGCCGGTGGTCTCGCTCTGGCCTTCGGCGAGGCGGTCGAGCGCCGCGACGGTGTCGCGCGGCACGCCGCCCTCGCGCATGAGCGTGTCGATGAGCCCGCGATAGGCGGCGACGATCGCCGCGACATAGGCGCGGCCGCGCTGACGCCCTTCGATCTTCAGCGCGGCGACCCCCGCCGCGCGCAGCTCGGCCAGGATCGCCGCGGCGTTGAGGCTCACCGGCTCCTCGAACAGATAGCTCGCCCGGCCGTCGGCGATGAAGCGGCCCTTGCACAGCGTCGGATAGCCTGCCGCCTCCTCGGCGCCGAAGCGATTGATCACCGAGCCGCCGAGGCGCGAGACCAGCGCGTCGCCCTGCCGCTCGTAGCGCACATGGCTCGCCGGCGAGCAGACGCCGGACATGTTCGGCGACCGGCCGGTGACGTAGGAGGAGAGCGAGCAGCGGCCCTCGGCCATCGGGCACATGCCGCCGAAGGCGAAAACCTCGGTCTCGATCGGCACCGCGGCGTTCAGCGCGGCGATCTCCTCGACCGTCAGCACGCGCGGGAGCACGACGCGGCGGATGCCGAAGGTCTCGGCATAGAACCGCACGGCGTCGGCATGCGAGGCGGCCGCCTGCACCGAGAGGTGAAGGCGAAGCTCGGGGTGGCGGCGCGACGCATACGCCATGAGCCCGATATCGGCCAGGATGACCGCGTCGGCGCCGAGCGCCGCGGCGGTATCGACGGCGCGATGCCACGTCGCCTCCGCGCCGGCGCGCGGGAAGGTGTTGACCGCGACGTAGACCTTGCGGCGCTGCTCATGCGCCGCGCGGATCGCCTGGTCGAGCTCCTCGGCGGAGAAGTTGAGGCCGGGAAAGTTGCGCGCATTGGTCTCGTCGCGGAATCCGACATAGACGGTGTCGGCGCCGGCCGCGAGCGCGGCGCGAAAGGCGGCGGGGGTTCCCGCCGGTGCGACGATCTCCACCGCTCAGCCTCGTCCGCGGCCGCGGCGGGCGCCGCCGCCGAGCGCCGGCCGCGGCGGGCCGATTTCGGCCGTCGCCAGCCTGGCGACGGCGGCCGACGCGTCGAGCGCGGCGCGGGCCGGCACGCCGAACGGGCCGAGCGCCGCGAGCAGGTCCTCGACGAGGTCGATCTCCGCGCCGTCGAGCGCGTTCCTCAGCGCCAGGATCGCTTCGGTATCGCCGGAAATGGCGAGGTCTCGCGCGAAGAACAGAGCATCGCCATCGGCGCTGCCCTGCAGCAGGTCGAGGAGCGTGCTCAAGGGACCGGCGATGCGCGCGGTGGCGCGCTCGCCGTCGTGGCGCCCGGCCACCCGCAGGCTCAGGCCGCCTGGCGGTTCTCCCAGCACCAGCAGGAGCGCGCGCCGCGCGTCCAGCGGCTCGATCAGGATACGGGCGCCGGCGCAGGGGCGCAGCCGGTGCAGCACGGAGGCGTGCCGCCGGGCCAGCGCCGCGATCGCGAAATCGAAGCCGAGCTGAAGCAGCGGGGCGGGCAGCATCGCCAGCGCGAAGCGCAGGGTGGCATCGCGGCCTCTAGGGTTCACGAGCGCAACCCGGGTCGGACGGTGCGATCGAGAGCGGGGTGAGGAGGCGCATGCTCGGTGGCGCGCGATGATCCCGGAAGGAGCGAACAGCGGAGCGCTGCGGTCGAGGAGGGTAGGGAAGAGGGGCAGCGCCGGCGTTGATCCAGATCAAGCGCCGCGCGACGCCGCGGTGCTAGGCTTCGCCGCCCCGGAGGGCGCGCCCCGCGCGGCTGCTGCGCTGGATCGTCCGCCGTGCGCCGTCGTTGGCCTTCAGCGAGCAAGGCGACAGAGACGGGGTCATCATCATGCGTACAACGGAGATCAAGCTGTGCACGATCGCCGCCGCGACGGCGGTCGTGCTGGCGCTGGCGGCGGGATCCGCTGCCGCCCAACTCTCGGGACCGAGCAGCGGCGCGGTGGGCGGCGGCATCGGCGGCGGCATGCCCGCGGGGCCGGGCCCGACCATGCCGGGCGCGGGCGCCGGAGCCATGCCGCCCGCGCCCGGCATGGGCGGACCGCGCATGCCCGGGGCGGGCAGCACGATGCCGCCCGGCGCCGACACGGGCGGGGCGGCGCCGATGGGTGCCGGCCCGGCCTCGCCGCCCGGCATGCCGCCGATCCCCGGCACCCCGCCGGTGCCGGGCGAGCCGCAATAGCCGAAGCCGTTCGCCGCCGGGAGGCAGCTCAGGCGGCGCGGATGTCGGCGATGGCGCGGGTGATTTCGTCGGAGAGCAGCCGCGACTGGCCGGCGAGGTCGTTGGCCGCGGTCAGCACGTTGCCGGCGGCGCTGCCGGCGCGGTTCACCGCGTCGCGGACGCCGGCGACGTTGTCGGTCACCTCGCGCGCGCCGCGCGCGGCCTCTTGCACGTTGCGGCTGATCTCGCCGGTCGCCGCACCTTGCTCGGCGATCGCCGCGGCGATCGCGGTGACGATCTCGCTGACCTCGCGGATGGTGGTGGCGATGCCGTTGATGGCGCCGACCGCCTCGCTGGTGGCGTGCTGGATCTGCACCACCTGGCCGCCGATCTCCTCGGTGGCCTTGGCCGTCTGGTTGGCCAGGACCTTCACTTCCGAGGCGACGACGGCGAAGCCCTTGCCCGCCTCGCCGGCGCGCGCCGCTTCGATCGTCGCGTTGAGCGCGAGCAGGTTGGTCTGGCTGGCGATCTCGTTGATCAGCCGCACCACGTCGCCGATCTTCTGCGCCGAGCTGGCCAGGCGCTGCACCAGCTCGTCGGTGCGCTCGGTATCGGCGACCGCCTTGGCGGCGATCTCCGTCGACTGCGCGACCTGCCGGCCGATCTCCTGGATCGAGGCCGACAGTTCCTCGGCTGCCGAGGCGACCGTTTCGACGTTCGTCGAGGTCTGGGCCACCGCCGTGCCGATGGCGGTCGACCGGCTTTCGCTTTCCCCGGTGGCGGAGTTGAGCGTCTCCGCGGTGGTGCGGAGGCTGGTGGACGCGGTCGACAGGGCTTGCGAGGCACCGCCGATCTTGTGCTGCAGCCGGTCGGCGAGGTCGAGCATGAGGCGCTGCCGTTCCTGGCGGCTGGCGGTCTCGGCCTCGAGCCGCTGCTGCTCCAGCCGCTGCTTTTCCACGGCGTTCTGCCGGAAGACCTCGAGCGAGCGCGCCATGCGCCCGATCTCGTCCGTCCGGTCGCCGGCGTCCATGCCGACGTCGAGATTGCCGGCGGCGAGCGCCGTCATCGCCCGCTCGATGCCGCCGAGCGGCTTGGCGATGCTCCGGCTCAGCGCCCAGGCGATCAGCCCGGCCACCAGCGCGATCGCGCCGGCGATCGAGCCGAGCTGCCACAGCGCGGCGTGGAACGTCGCGTCGATGTCGTCGACGAAGAGGCCGGTCGCGACGAAGATGTTCCAGGGCGCGAAGGGCAGGATGTAGTTGACCTTGGGCACCGGCACCGTCGTCCCCGGGCGCGGATAGAGCAGCCGGCCGATGCCGCCGCCATTCTGCGCGATCGCGATCATGTCGCGCACGAAGGGGAAGCCGGTCGGGTCCTTGAAATCGATGCGGTTGGTGCCTTCGACCTCGGGCTGCGCCGGCATCACGCGCTGCGTCCCGTCCATCGAGTAGACGAAGAGATAATTGCCGCCGTCGTAGCGCAACGCGCCGAGCGCGTCATGGAAGCGCTGCCAGGCTTCTTCGTGGGTGAGCTTGCCGGCGGCTTCCTCCTGCTGGAATTTCTTGGCGAGGCCGAGGCCGGCCTCGGTGAGGACGCGGATCTCGCTGATGCGGTCGTCGAGCATGCGCGCGCGCTCCTGCCAGGCGGCAATGCCGACGATCAGGATGAGCGCCATCAGCGCCACGGCGACCAGCGATTGCAGCTTCAGCGACAGGGGCAGATTGCGGAAACGGCGGATCATCGTGTCCTCTTCGCAGCGACGGCCGTTCGCGCGCAGCCGGCTTCCGGCCGCGTCCGCGGGCACGCCGTCGCGAGAAGCCACGGGCGCCTTACCCGCCGTCCATGGGCAGCCTAGTGGCGCCTGCGTTAACAAAGCCCTTATTGCCCGGAGCGCCGCCGCCCGGACGGCTATTTGCCCGTCCCGGGCGTCGGGGCGCCGGACGGCGCCGCGGCCGGGTTCGGCGTGATGTTCCCGCGGCGCGCCGCCATCCTCGAGCGACGTCAGTCAGATCAACCCGGATTTCGTGGCGATCACCGCTGCCTCGGAGCGGTTGCGCGCGCCGATTTTTTTCAGGATCTGGCGCACATGGAGCTTGACGGTGACTTCTGCGAGCCCGAGCTCGCGCCCGATTTCCTTGTTCGGCGCCCCCGTCGCGAGCCGGACGAGCACCTGCCGCTCCCGCGGCGTCAGGCGCTCGATTGCGTCGGGGCCGGACGCCACCGGCGAGGGCTGGTCGCCGAGGATCGGCGCGGCATTCAGGATTTCGGCCGGAAGATAGGTGCCGCCGCCGATGATCACCGCGAGCGCCGAGGCAAAGAGCTCCGGCTGCAGGGTCTTTGGCAGGTAGCCGCGCGCGCCCGCCTGCACCGCCTTCTTGACATCCTCGGCGCTCGCCGCGCCGGACATCAGCACCACCGCGGCGCCCGGAAATGCCTCGACCACCCGGCGCACCGCGGCGGCATCCGTCAGCCCCGGCATGCGCAGGTCGAGCAGGACCAGATCGACGTCCGACGCGCGCTGGTCGCGCAGCGCCAGCAGCTCGTCCAGGTCTCCGGCTTCCGTCACCTCGCCGTCCGGGCACAGGCGCTCCAGTCGCAAGCGCAAGGCTTCGCGGTAGAGCGGGTGGTCGTCGGCCACGACAGAGCGCATATGGCACGCAAGTTTCGGTTGCAATATGCCATATTTGGACCCGCGCCGGCCACAGGAACCGGGGTGCGAGCCCGTCCCGGTCCCGGCCCCGCGCTGCCGCAACACTAGCGCCGCTTGCGCTCGCGAATGGCGGCGGCGATTTGCTCGGGCTCGACCGGCTTGGGGAAGAAGGCGTCGAGGCCGCGGAGCTTCGCCTTCTGCCCGATCGTACCGTCGTCCAGCCCGGTGCAGAGGATGACCATGAGATCGGGCCGCAAGGCCTTGAGCTTCGCGCCGAATTCCAGGCCCGGCAGGTTCGCCATGAGATGATCGGTGACGACGACATCCCAGGCCGGCGGGTCCTCCGCAATGACGTCCAGGGCCTCGATGGGATCGTTGAGCGCGGCGACCTCGTAGCCCAGCCGCTCGAGCCCGATCGACAGCATGTCCGTGATGTCGATCTCGTCATCGACGATCAGCACCCGTTCGCGGCCGCTGAGATCGCGCGGCGGGCGATGCGTCGGCCGCTCGTCGGGTGCCTGGTCGGCGAGCGGCAGATACACCGAGAAGCGGGTGCCGCGCCCGAGCTCGCTCTCGACCCCGCAGGCGCCGCCATAGGAATGTATGATGCCGTGGACGACGGCCAGCCCCAGCCCGGTGCCGCGCCCGCGTTCCTTGGTGGTGAAGAACGGCTCGAAGACCCGCGCGAGGTTCTCGCTCGGGATGCCGGAGCCGGTGTCGCTGATGTCGAGACGCGCATAGGCGCGGCCTTCGACGAGGCCGCCCACGACCATCGACCGGCTTGCTTCGGGACCGCCGGGGTCGATACGCGACAGGCTGACGGCAATTTCCCCGGGCCGTCCGCCCAGCGCGTCATGCGCGTTGATGCAGAGATTGACCACGATCTGTCCGAGCTGGGTCTCGTTGCCCTGCACCAGCAGCGGCGTTTCGCCCGGCTCGAGCGCGAGACACGTCGTAGGCGGCAGCGAGCCGGCCAGCAGCTCGCGGCTCTCGCGGACCACGACGCGCAGGTCGATCGCATGCCGCTCCAGCGTCGGCGGTCGGGTGAAGGCCAGGATCTGGCTGACCAGGTCCCGACCGCGATAGCATGCGCTCAAGATCCGGCGGGCGAACTGATATTGCTGCGAGTCCTGCGGCAGGTCCTGTTCGAGAAAGCGGGCGAAGCCGATGACCGCGCCGAGCAGGTTGTTGAAGTCGTGGGCGATGCCGCCGGCGAGCTGCCCGATCGCTTCCATCTTGCTCGATTGCTGAAGATGCTGCTGCAGGCGCTGTCGGTCGTGCTGCTCCGCCTTGTGCAGCGTGACGTCCTCGATCACCGCGACCGAGCCGCCGCCAGGCAGCCGGACGCGGCGGATCTGCAAGTCCTTGTCGGCGCCGTTGACGCGCCAGCGCATCTCGAGCATGTCCCGATCGCCGCGCAGCGGCTCGGCAGGTCGCGGAAAGGCGGTCGACGGCGGCTGGGCGCGGAAAGAGGATATCGCCTGCGCATGGTTCGATCCGGTCAGGCGCAGCGCCGGCCAGTTGGCGTAAATGATCTCGCCGCTCTCGCGCTCGACATAGATCGCGTCCCTGACCAGGTCGAGCGCGGCCAACGCCTCGCGATGCCTGGCCGTCAGCAGCATGAGCGCGACGAGATCGGCGACCGAGCGGGCGAAGGCCTGCTCCTCCACCGTCCAGCGCCGCCTGTCGCCGACATGGCCGAAGAACAGCGCCCCCAGCATCTGCTCGCCGACATGGATGGCGGCGATGATCGTCGATCGGGGGCCGAACTTCTCCAGCGCCTCGGCCGCGCTGGCGAAGCGGGGATCGCTGGGCATGTCCTCGATGGTGAGCATGCGCTCGCGCTCGAGATCCGCGATCAGCGGCTCGAAGGGACGGATGACATGTCGCACATCGTCGCTGTGCCGCTTGAGGCTGCGTTCCCAGCGGTCGACGCAACTGGCCGCATCGCGCTCGCGGTCGAGCTGGTAGACGCTGACCCGCTCGACCTCCACGGCATCGGCCGCGATCTCGGTGATCGCGCGGACGGCGTCGGCGATCGGCCGGTCCATGGCGGCGCTGGCGCGCATGCAGTCGACGAGCGCGCGCCGGTGGCGCCGCATCATCGCCTGGCGGCGCTCGAGGGCTTGTCGCGCCTCCCACAGTTCGGTGACGATGGTGACGAGCGCGCCGATCGTCTCGAACCGCCCCACGGCGTTGCGCACCGGAAAACTGGTGACCACCACCCAGTGGTTCCCGTCCGGGCGGGTCACGTACATCGGCTGCGAACGGCAGGTCTCGCCGACTTCCCAGACCTGCCGTTCGATCTCGGCGAAGCCGGGCGGCGCGCTGACGATTTCCCAGACGCGCTTGATGTTCTCGCCGATCAGCTCGCTCGCCGGTCGGCCGCAGGCGCGTTCATACGCCTTGTTGACCAGGAGGACGCGGCCATCGCGGTCCTTCAGCCCCAGCGCGTCCGGAAGATTGTCGATGATCGATCTGAAGCGCGCCTCGCGCTCGGCCATCTCCTGTTCGAGCTGATGCGCGCGTTGGACGCGGACCATGACTGCGCCGACGCCGAACACCGAGGCGGGAATGACCAGGAGGGCGGAGGGGACGCCGGCCGGCGAGCGGCCGAGGAGGAGCTGGATCGCCAGTCCGGCGACAGCGATCACGCCGCCAAGTGCGGCAAAATGCCGATAGCTCGGCGATTGCCTCGCGCCCGCCAGCCGCCGTCGCAGGACCGTGCTCGCGAGATAGCTCAGGGCGATGACGACGACGCCCCCCGGCGCCGCGAAGCCGCCGATCCAGAGCCGGGCGGCGGCGGCGATGCCGGCGGTGATGAGTCCGGCCACCGGTCCGCCGTAGAGCACGCCCAGCACGATCATGGCGTCGCGGGAGTCGATCTGGATGCCCGGCCGCGACCACAGCGGATCGGCCATCGCCAGCAGCGCAAGCGCGGCGCAGATCAGCCCCTCGATCGCCTCGCGCGCCCAGCGCGGCCAGGCCGGCAGCGGCTCCCTGAGCCAGCCGTAGCCGAGCACCCCCAGCACCAGCAGTGCAATGTTCTGCAGGAGGTCGAGGCCGGTCTGCAGCGCACTCTCCGTCATCCTATGATCTCGATCTCGACGAGATTAGTCGCAACCGCCCGTCGTCCAGGGCGGGCGCCGGTATGGGGTGGGAAATCAAAGGTATGGGGCGCCGCGGGTGCCGGCTCGCCGCCTTCCCATACCGCTGCCCGCAGGATCTATCCCTTTGCCCGCTTTCCTTGCGGCCGGTTTTCCCGCCCGATGACGCCATGTCCGAAGGCGCGCAGGCCGCGATCGTCGTCATCGATGATCACCCGGAGCATCTCGCATTCGTCGAGGCGATGCTGTCGCGCGGCGGCTACAAGACGGTCGGCTTTGACCGGGCCGCCGCCGCCCTTTGCTATGTCGAGCACCGACCGGTCAGTCTGATCATAACCGATATCTATATGCCGGGCATGGATGGCATCGAGCTGCTGCGCTGCCTCGCACGCGAGTTTCCGACCCTTCCCGTCATCGCCGTAAGCGGCAGCGACCGCAGCGGCGACGGATTTCTGCTCAACGCGATGCAGGCTTTCGGCGCCTACGCCGTCTTCACCAAGCCGCTCGACGAGGCCGCCCTGCTCGCGACGATCGCGCTCCTGCTGCGTCCCCAATAGAGGAGTCGCCTGCCATGTCGGTCGACGAGTTTCGCACGAAGGCCGCCCTGTTGCGCCGGCTGGCCAAAACCGCGCGCGACCCCGTGATCGTCCAGGCGCTCCTCGATCTCGCCGCGGAGTTTGCGCGCGAGGCGGCTAGCCGCGGCCCGGCGGACGGGCCGCGCCAGGCGCCCTCGCTCCGCCAAGGCAAGCCGCGGCACGATCCGTCCTGCGACGAATAAGGCGCGGCCTCATGTCTCGCGCCGCCGCTCGGCCGGTGCCGGAGCGGGCTCGGCCATTCGGCGGCGGACCAGGTCCTTGACCTCGTCGCGGTGGCGGTAGTCGCCGATGACGTAGCGCAGCCGGTAATCGGCGACGCCGCTGCGGTTGCCGCGGTATTGCGCGATGGGCGGCGGCGCGGCGAGCACGCCGGGGCATTGGCTGACGGCGTCGATCAGGCGCTGCTCGACCGCGGCCGGGTCGGCGCCCTCGGGCAGCGCCGGCAGATAGATCGTCTCCGATACCCGTACGGTGCGCCGCGGGTGGCTGAAATTGTAGACCGACGCGTCCGCCACCATGCGGTTGGGAATGTTGAGGGTGTGGTGGTCGCGCGTCTCGATGCGCACCAGCCGCCAGGTCATGTCGACGACGCGGCCCTCGTCGAGCGTGCCGACCCTGACCCAATCGCCCAGGCGGAAGGGGCGCGACAGCGCGATGGCGATGCCCGCGAACATCTCGCCGAGCGTGGTCTGCGCCGAGAGGCCGAGGATGAGCGCGAAGGCGCCCGACAGCGTCGCCAGCGCGGTGATCGACTGGCCGTAGACGAACTGGATGACGATCAGCAGGGCGAAGAGATAGGTGAGGACGCGGACCGTGCCGACCAGCAGCGGCGGCACCGCGCTTCGCCCGCTGCGCGCCATGCCCCGCCACAGCAGGATGCGGGTTCCGACATCGGCGGTGAAGGCAAGCGCGAGGAACAGCAGCGTCAGTATCGCGCGATCGTATGACGCGCGATCGTCGAAGGCGTCGGCGAACCACAGCGGATAGGCCCAGCGCGCGCCCTGATGCAGCAGCAGCAGCAGCAGAACGAGCTGCGTCGCCAGATAGAGCAGGTTCTCCTTGCGGAGGACGAGCGCCGAGAGCGCCGCCGCGACGGAGGTGGTGGCGAAGATGATCACCCCGGCCAGTGCCAGCACGTCGGCCAGGCTGTCGGGCAGGCCGGCGCTAGGCATGGCCGTCCGCCGCGGGCGCCACGCTGTCCGGCTCCCGTTGCCCGCCCGCCAGCCGGCGGGTCTGGCGCTGCGACCGCGCCTGCCGCAGGCTCTCGCAATCGACCGCGAACGCCTCCTCGGGCGCCAGCACGAGCCGCCGCCTGCCATAGGCGCCGAAATAGATCAGCGCCAGCAGCAGCAGGACGACGCAGCCGAGAAGACCGGGGCGGTAGGCCGGGTTGGCGAAGAGCAGGATCAGGCAGGCGACGGCGATGACCAGCGCGGTCATCGCGCCGGTGGCGCCCAGCGGGCTGCGATAGGGCCGCCGGAGCCCGGGGTAGTTGCGCTGCAGCGCCAGGAAGGCCGACATCTGGACGATGTAGGAGAGCACGGCGGCGAACACCGACATGTTGAGCAGCACCGCGTCGACCTGGGGGCTGTCCGGGGCGTAGCGCACCGCCAGCGCGGCGCCGTAGCCGATCAGCGCTCCGGCGATCAGCGCGCGGTGCGGCGTCTTGCGCGTGCGGTGGGTAAGCGAAAGCGCGCGCGGGATGTATCCCGCGCGTGCCTGGGTAAAGATGGTGCGCCCGAAGGCGTAGACGCCGGCATGGAAGCTGGCGACCTGGCCGATCAGGACGAGGATGCCGATCACCACCGGGTCGACCGCCGCGCCGAGGATGCCCTGGAATCCCAGCAGCAGCGGGTTGTCCGAGCTGCCGACCGCCTGCGCGCCCGGCGCCACGCCGGCATTGAGGACGAGGATGGCGAAGGCGAGCAGGATCAAGGTCGCGATGGCGTAGAGCATCCCCCGCGGCAGGGCGCGGCCGGGCTCCAGCGTTTCCTCGGGAGCCAGCGTCACCTCCTCGATGGCGAGCAGGAACCAGATGGCGAAGGGCAGGGCATAGGCGATGCCGCCAAGGCCGGCGGGCAGCCAGCGGGTTCCGCCCGGCTTGGGCGCCACGTCGAGCGCCTCGGCGAGGCTGAAATGCGGCACTGCGCCGACGCTGAACCCGACCAGAACGGCGATCGAGAGGATGCTGAGCAGGATCGCGACCTGGAAGGTGAGGCGCACGCCATGCACGTTGATCAGCACGAAGATCGCGTAGATCGCGGCCCAGAGCACGGCGTCGGGCGGCACGAAGCCGATGGTGTGGCCGAGAATGAAGCCGAGATAGTCGCCGATCGTGACGACGAGCACCGAGCAGGTGAAGACGTATTCCGTGTTCTGCGCCGCGCCGGCCAGGAATCCGCCCCAGGGCCCGAAGGCGAGCCGGCCGTAGGCATAGGCGCCGCCGGCGAAGGGAATGGCGCCGGCCATCTCGGCGACCGAGCAGCAGAAGCAGAGATACATTACCGATATGATCAGCGTGGCGATCAGCAGGCCGCCGAAGCCGCCCGCGATCAGGCCATAGCTCCAGCCGGAGAATTCGCCGGCGATGACGGCGCTGACGCCCAGGCCCCAGAGCGACCAGCTCCCCGCCGCGCGCCGCAGGCTGCGGCGCTCGGCATCGTCAGGCGGCAGGGGAAGGTACGGGCCGGCCGGCGGCAGCAATCAGTGAACCTCGATCTGTTCTCGGACGGCGGCGCAACCGCCGAGCGCGTCGCGGCCACTATGCCCGCAGGGGCGGTACGCGGTAAAGACGCTTGGCGCGGCGAGCGACGCAAGCGCGTGGGCCGGCGCTGCATGCGCCGGCGTCGGGAGGGAGGAGCGGCATGAACGGTGCGGAAAGCCTGGTGCGGACGCTGGTCGCGGCGGGGGTCGACATCTGCTTCGGCAATCCCGGCACGTCGGAAATGAGCTTCGTCGCGGCGCTCGACGCGGTCGACGGCATGCGGCCGATCCTCGCCCTCTTCGAAGGGGTGGTGACCGGCGCCGCCGACGGCTATGGCCGCATGGCGGGGAAGCCGGCGGCGACGCTGCTGCATCTCGGCCCGGGCCTCGGCAACGGCCTCGCCAATCTGCACAATGCGCGGCGGGCGCGCACCCCGATCGTCAACATCGTCGGCGATCACGCGACATATCACGCGCAATACGACGCGCCGCTCGCCTCCGACATCGCCGGCATCGCCCGGCCGGTCTCGCATTGGGTAGAGAGCGTGACCTCGGCGCGCAGCGTCGCGGCCGACGGCGCCCGCGCGGTGCAGGCGGCGCGCCGGCCGCCGGGCGAGATCGCGACGCTCATCCTCCCCGCCGACACCGCCTGGCTCGAGGCCGACCGGCCGGCGCCGCCGCTGCCGGTCGAGACGCCGGCGCCGGTCGGCGAGACGGCGATCGCGCAGGTGGTCGAGGCGCTGCGCGCCGGCCGCCGGACCGTGCTGCTGCTGGGCGGCGCGGCGCTGCGCGGGAGCGGCCTCGATGCGGCGGGACGCATCGCCGCCGCCACCGGCGCGCGGCTCGCCTGCGACACCTTCACGGCGCGGCTCGAGCGCGGCGCCGGCCGCGTGGCGCTGGAGCGGATACCCTATTTCGCCGAGCAGATCGTCGATTTCCTCAAGGAGACGGAGCTGCTGGTGCTGGTCGGCACCAAGCCGCCGGTGTCTTTCTTCGCCTATCCCGGCAAGCCGAGCTGGTGCACGCCGGAAGCCTGCCGCATCCTGGCGCTGGCGCAGCCGCATGAGGACGGCGTGGCGGCGCTGACGGCGGTGGCCGAGGCGCTCGGTGCGCCGCGCGCGCCGGCCCGCCGCGCCGAGCTGAAGCGCCCCGACCTGCCCAAGGGCGCGCTGACGGCGGTGAGCGCCGGCCAGGTGATCGCGCACCATCTGCCCGAGCACGCCATCCTTTCCGAGGAGGCCGGTACCGCGGTGATCGGCGTCGCGCCCTTCACCGCGGCGGCGGCGCCGCATGATTATCTCTCGCTGACCGGCGGCGCGATCGGGCAGGGGCTGCCGGTGGCCACCGGCGCGGCGGTCGCCTGTCCCGACCGCAAGGTGGTGTGCCTCGAAGGCGACGGCAGCGCCATGTACACGCTGCAGGCGCTGTGGACCCAGGCGCGCGAGCGGCTCGACGTCACCACGGTGATCTTCGCCAACCGTTCCTACGTCATCCTCAACGTCGAGCTGAAGCGGGTGGGCGCGAGCGGGCGCGGGCCGAAGGCGCTCTCGATGCTCGACCTGCACGATCCGGTGCTCGATTGGGTGGCGCTCGCCCAGGGCATGGGGGTCGAGGCATCGCGCGCCGCCACCGCCGAGGAATTCGCCGACCAGTTCGCCGCCGCCATGGCGGGACGCGGCCCGCGCCTCATCGAGGCGGTGCTGTCGCGCTAGGCGATACTCCGGCAGCGCTACCGGCGAGGTTGCCGCGGCGGCGGCCGTCGCCGATACTCGGGCGCGCTTCAGGGAGGATCGGGTGGAGGAGGTTGCCGCCGACAGCACCGCCGCGGCGCCGCCGGGCCGGCGGGCGCGCTTCTGGAAGCTGCTCGGCCCGGGCCTGATCACCGGCGCTTCGGACGACGATCCCAGCGGCATCGCGACCTATTCCCAGGTCGGCGCCCAATACGGCTTCGCCACGACATGGCTGATGCTGTTCAGCTATCCGCTGATGGCGGCGATCCAGGAGATCAGCGCCCGCATCGGCCGCGTCACCGGCCACGGCATCGCCGGCAACATCCGGCAGCATTACTCCAAGGGCCTGCTGCGCCTGATCGTCGGCCTGCTGCTGCTCGCCAATGTGATCAACCTCGGCGCCGATCTCGGCGCCATGGGCGACACGCTGGCGCTGATCGTCGGCGGGCCGAGCCGCCTCTATGTGGTAGGCTTCGCCGTCGCCTGCGCCTGGTTCGAGATCTTCTCGCGCTACGACCGCTACGTCGCCATCCTGAAATGGACGACGCTGTCGCTGCTCGCCTATGTCGCCACCGTGCTGGTCGTCGGCGTCCCCTGGGGCGAGGTCGCCTATCGCACGCTGGTGCCGACGCTCGCCTGGGACAAGGATTACGTCGTCGGCGTCGTCGCCGTGCTGGGCACGACCATCAGCCCTTATCTTTTCTTCTGGCAATCCTCCGAAGAGGCCGAGGACGAGCGGGTGACGCCGGGGGCGGAGTCGCTGCTGGACGCGCCCGGCCAGGCCCCGGCCGAGCTTCGCCGCATGCGCCTCGATACCTATATCGGCATGGGCTATTCGAATCTCATCAGCCTGTTCATCATCATCACCACGGCGGCGACGCTGCACGTCCACGGCGTCACCGATATCGCCAGCTCGGCCCAGGCCGCCGAGGCCTTGCGGCCGATCGCCGGACCCTTCGCCTTCGCGGTGTTCGCCGCCGGGATCATCGGCACCGGCCTGCTGGCGGTGCCGGTGCTCGCCGGAAGCGCCGCCTATGCCGTGGGCGAGGCGCTGGAATGGCCGACCGGGCTGGGGCGCCGGCCGCTCGAAGCGAAGGCGTTCTACGCCACCATCGCGGCGGCGACGCTCATCGGCATCGGCATCAATTTCGTCCCCCTCGATCCGATCAAGGCGCTGTTCTGGAGCGCGGTGATCAACGGCGTGATCGCGGTGCCGCTGATGGTGGTGATGATGCTCATGACGGCGCGGCCGGCGGTGATGGGCCGCTTCACCCTGCCGCTGCCGCTGCTGCTGATGGGCTGGCTGGCGACGGCGGTGATGGCGGCGACGGTCTTCGCCATGATCTGGACCTGGTTGTTCTGATCAGCCGGCCCCGCTTCGGCGGTTCGGCGGCGCCGGCAGCGCACCTTCGTCACGCTGCCGATGCCGACAGGGCATCGATCAGCGGACACACCGGCTGCTGGCCGGCGTCGCACTGCGTCACCGCCGCCGCGAGCGCCCGTTCCATGGCCCGCAGGTCGGCGATGCGCTTGCGGACCTCGGCCAGATGCGCCGAGGCGATGTCTCTTGCATCCGCGCACGCTTGGGACCCGCCCGCCGCCAGCCGAAGCAATGCCCGGACCTCGTCCAAGGTGAAGCCGAGGTCGCGGGCGCGCCGGATGAAGGTGAGATAGGAGATGCCGGCGGCGTCGTAGTGCCGGTAGCTGCCGCGCCGCTCGGGCGGCGGCAGCAGGCCGATCCGCTCATAGTAGCGGATGGTCTCGATGTTGCAGCCGGTGCGTCGGGAGAGCTCGCCGATGCGGATGGGTTTGCCCTGCATGGTGCCTCGAGGGGCTTGAGTCTGTAGCTGCTACAGAGACTAAGCTCCGGTCGATCCGATGTGCAAGGAGCCCAGCCATGGCAAAAGCCGATGCGACCGTCACGCTGTCCGAGCGGCCGTCCAGCGTGGCCTTGCTGACCCTTGGCGGCGCGGCGGCGGCCTTCGCGGCGGCTTCCTGCTGCGGCCTGCCCTTGCTGCTGGCGACGCTCGGGATCGGCAGCGCCGGGCTGGTCGGCATCGCGCTCGCGGCGGCGCCCTACCGCCTTCTCCTCCTGGCCGTGGCGACCGCAGGGCTGGCGGGCGGCGGCTATCTTCTCTTCTGGCGATTGCGGCCGGCGGCGTGCGGCCCGGGCTCGCTTTGCGCCCGGCCGCTGTTCCGCGCGACCATGGCGGCCGGCCTGATCGTCGGGCTGGCGCTGCTCTATCTCGGTTACGCCTATGTCTGACCGCGGCGACGCGCCGGCGATCCTCGACTCGACGATCACCTGTCCGGAATGCGGGACGCAGCGGCTGGAGACGATGCCGACCGACGCCTGCCAGTTCTATTACGAGTGCACGGGCTGCGGCGCGCTGCTCCGCCCCAAGCCGGGGCATTGCTGCGTCTTCTGCTCCTACGGCACGGTGCCTTGCCCGCCGGTCCAGGCATCGCGGCGGAGCTGCGGCTCCGCGCCGGGCGAATGTACCGGAACGGAAAAGACCAGGCCGGGGTCGGCCGACCCGATCGACGGGTAGTCGCAGCCGCGCGCTCGCGCATGACGCGCCTGTCATGACCTGATCCTTTGCACGGAATTCGTTCGGCTGGACGGCGGCAAGCCGGTACCGTCCTGTCCACCCTGTCCCGTGCATGGCAGGGTTGGGCGGCGCGGCGTTCCCGCCGGCCGGGGAGAGAGAGCATGCGGTACGTGGCACTTTGGCTCAGCCTTGCCGGCACGGTCGTCTGCGTCGCGCTGGCCTTTCTGGCCGACGGCTTCCTCTGGCCGGCGCTGGTCTTCGCGGCGCTGGTCGCGCTGGGCGCCTGGGATCTGGTGCAGCCGCGCCACAGCCTGCGCCGCAACTATCCCATCCTCGCCCATATCCGCTTCGCGCTGGAGATGGTGCGGCCGGAAATCCGCCAGTACTTTCTCGAAAGCGACACCGACGGCGTGCCGTTCAACCGTTCCAAGCGCGCCGTTGCCTATCAGCGCGCCAAGGGTGCCCTCGACAAGCGGCCCTTCGGGACCCAGCTCGACGTCTATGGCGCCGGATTCGAATGGATCAACCATTCGCTCGCGCCGCGGCGCATCGAGGGCCATGATTTTCGCGTCCGCGTCGGGGGCGAGGCCTGCCGCCAGCCCTACGACCTGTCGCTGTTCAACATCTCCGCCATGAGCTTCGGCGCGCTCAGCGCCAATGCGATCCGCGCGCTGAACCGCGGCGCCCGGCTCGGCGGCTTCGCGCACGATACCGGCGAGGGCGGCTACAGCCGCCATCACAAAGAGTTCGGCGGCGACATCATCTGGGAGATCGGCAGCGGCTATTTCGGCTGCCGCAACGAGGATGGCAGCTTCGCGCCGCGGCGCTTCGTCGAGGAGGCGGCCGATCCCCAGGTCAAGATGATCGAGATCAAGCTGTCGCAGGGCGCCAAGCCGGGCCATGGCGGCGTCCTGCCCGGCGCCAAGGTCAGCGCCGAGATCGCCGCCGCGCGCGGCGTGCCGGCGGGCGTCGACTGCATTTCGCCGGCCGCCCATTCGGCCTTCCGCACGCCCATCGAGCTGATGCGCTTCATCGCCGAGCTGCGCGAGCTGGGCGGCGGCAAGCCGGTGGGGTTCAAGCTCTGCATCGGCCATCCCTGGGAGTTCATGGCGATCTGCAAGGCGATGCTCGAGACCGGGGTCCGCCCCGATTTCATCGTCATCGACGGTGCCGAAGGCGGCACCGGGGCGGCGCCGCTCGAATTCGTCGACCATGTCGGCACGCCGCTGCGCGAGGGCGTGGTCTTCGCCCATAACTGCCTGGTGGGCGCCGGCCTCCGGGACGCCGTCCGGCTCGGCGCCAGCGGGCGCATCGTCACCGGCTTCGACATCGCGCGCATCCTCGCGCTGGGCGCCGACTGGTGCAACGCGGCGCGCGGCTTCATGTTCGCGCTCGGCTGCATCCAATCGCAATCCTGCCATACCGACCGCTGCCCGACCGGAGTGGCCACCCAGAGCCGCTCGCGCCAGCGCGCGCTGGTGGTGCCGGACAAGGCCGAGCGGGTGCATCATTTCCACGCCAGCACGCTGGCGGCGCTGGGCGAGCTGGTGGGCGCCGCCGGGCTCGGCCATCCCGAGGAGCTGCGCCCGGCTCATATCCTGCGGCGCCTGTCGCCGACCGAGGTGCGGAGCTTTGCCGAGCTCTACCCCGCGCTGGCGCCGGGCGAGTTGCTGCGCGGCGGCGGCGGCGAGCGCTATGCCCGGCTTTGGGCGCAGGCCGATCCCGGCTCCTTCGCCGCCCTGCCGGTCCGCTCCGCGGCGTAGCCGGACGCGCCTTCGGGGACTCGGACGGGAAAAGGCGCCCGCTCTCGCTCCGGGGAGGGGTGCCGCGGCGGCGCGGCCAGCCGCGGCGCTCGACGGCCGACGCGTAATCTTCTTTCACGCGGGGCTGGCGCGCACCGATTCAGAGAACAATCGGCGAACGATATGCCATATGCCAGTGCCCCGGCGGGTTCGCGGCCGGATCATGCGCTTTTCGCTTGCCCAAAGGGGGGCCGGGTTCCAATTTTATGGCGGTCCGACAGGGCCTTGGAGGACGCTGATGACACGTCGCGAGCAAGCGAACGGAACAAGCGGCGGAAAAGCCGGAAGCAGACGCATGGCGGCGGCATCCGCCGCGCCCAAGCGCATGGCGACGGCGAAGAAATCCGCGCCGAAAAAGAAGCAACCCGCCGCGGCCAGGAAATCCAACGGCGCCGCGAAGAAGCCTGCGCCCGTCAAGAAGCCCGCTGCCGTTGCCGCCGCCGTGGCAAAGCCGGCGCCGGCGCCGGCGCAGCGCCCGGCGACGCCGCTGCCGCCCGGCGGCCAGGCCGCCAAGCCGCCGCAGCCCGCGGCGCGCCCGGCGGCTGCTACGGCCGCGTCGCTCGACGAGAAGCGCCGGGCGGCGACGCGAAAGTTCTTCGCCCGGCTGCGCTCGCTCGAGGCGATCGTCGGCGCCGATCTCCGCAAGCGCGGCAGCCTGGTGCTGATGCAGGCGGTCGATCAGTGGTACAGCGAGGCGATCAGCGCGACCGCCACCGATGTCAGCATCACCAACGCCGCCAAGGCGGTGATCGCCCAGCTCTGAGGCGCGGGCGCCGGCGCTCGCGTCCGGCCAGCCTCGGCCTCCAATGCGC
>DAHUYF010000132.1 GCA_027315365.1 Rhodospirillales bacterium
CCGTCGATGACGGCCAAGGTCGAGGCCGAACCCGATTTCAGGATCGTCATCAGCACGGCGTGCGCGCCGTTGACGCGGACCATGTTGGTCTGCGGCGGCGCGCCGGAATGCACGTAAGCGACATCACGCACGTAGATGACCGTGCCGTTGACCTTCTTCACCGGCATGTCGTTGATCCGGCGAAGCAGGATCGGACTGGCATTGAGCGCGACGTTCCAGTCGAACTTGCCGATCTTCGCATCGCCCGCCGGCAGGATCAGGTTCTGCGCCGAGATGGCATCGAGCACGTCCTCGGCGGAGACGCTGTGCGCCTGCATCGTGTTCTGGTCGAGATCGACCTGCACCTGCAGGATCTTGCCACCATAGGGCGACGGTACCGCCGCGCCCTGCACGGTGGCGAGCTGCGGCCGGATGAAATTCTGCCCGAGATCGAAGAGCTGCATCTGCGGCAGCTTGGTGCTCGACAGCGCCAGCTGCAGGATCGGTACGGTCGAGGCGTTATAGCTGAGAACGTAGGGCGGCGTGATCCCCGGCGGCAGCAGCTTCAGCACCGTCTGCGACGCCGCCGTCACCTGCGCCAGCGCGGCGGAAATGTCGACGTTCTTCTGGAAGAAAATCTTGACCACGCCGTAGCTGTCGAGCGACTGCGACTCGATGTGCTCGATGTCGCCGACCTGCGCCGTCAGCGTCCGCTCGTAATAGTAGACGACGCGGCCGGACATATCGTTCGGCAGCAGCCCGGTGTAGGTCCACACCACGCTGACCACCGGGATGTTGATGTTCGGAAAGATGTCAGTCGGCGTGCGCAACGCCGCGAGCGCGCCAAATATCCCGATGGCGATCGCCATCACCAGAAACGTATAAGGGCGCCTCAGCGCAATCAGAACGATCCACACGCCGCTGCTCTCCTAGCGCCGCCTTGGCGGCACTCGCCGGGCGATCTCTCGCCCGGCCATGCCGACGATCCCGTCGGCGGATGGCGTGCCTATGGCAGCGCCGGATGTGAGCGCCTGCGGGCGATCGAGCCGGCAGCGCCATTGACAGGGGCGCGATCTTCGCGTCATGCCCCCGGTTTCCGCCTTCGTTTCGATTGCAGCATCCCCCGATCAAATCCCCTCCAGCGTGCCATCAAGGAGCCGTCCCCGTCGACCCCATTGGCACCCTGGCCCGGTGCCGCCGCACCCGAAACCCACGGCGGCTCCCTGCAACCCGCATCATGGAACGGCAAGTTAGCGTGCAGTGCAAACAGCAGTCCACAGGTTGTGCGTTAAATGTTTGTAAGGTCTCGCCGTAAGACGCTTTGGTTAAATTCTTGCCGTCGCGCGTCAGGCGAGCGGCAGCACTCGCCGCGTTTCCGGCCGAGAAGCAGCCGCACTAAGGCGAGGAAGCGCTCGGGCGCGCCACGCAGGGCGGGCAACCGCCAGGATTTGCCGCAGAGCGGCCGACGCCAACCGGCAGGTTGCCCTGACCGACAAGGTCCCCGCTCCGCCCGCACCGGGCGGTATTCCCGCTCCGAACGTCTCGCGGCACGCCGCGCCCCTTCTTGCGAGCGTCGTGACAATGCCGCCGGATGGTTTAGACTTCGGGAAAACAACGCATCGGCAGCGCCTCCCCGCCCAGCCGGGTGTCACGAGGCGGTGGCCGTCCGGAGGATGATCGGGCGATGGCAGGCCTCTTTCGCACGCTGGCGGACCGCCTCATGGCGCCGTCGCCGCGCCTTTCCGCCCCGAGCGACCCGGGCGCCGCCTTGTGCGCCACCCGCCCCGATCCGCTGCGGCCGCCGGATATTGCGGCGCAACAACGGGACACGCATACCCGTCAGAAAAACCGGATGGTTCATGGGGGCGACGAAGTCTCGGGCACCGCCTCCCGTGACCCCTGCGGATCGGGCCGCCCGCGCCCGCGCCGCCCTTCGAGCCACGCCCGGGCACGGACACGGCATAAGAACCCACGCTTGCTCCAGGAGGAAAACCGATGACGAGACATTTCACGCGACGGGAGGTATTGCACGCCGGAGCGACCGGCATGGCCGGCGCCGCGACCGCCTGGCTCGCGCCGGCGACGGCGCGGGCCGCGGACGCGCCGGCGAAGAAGTTCAAGATCGCGCTGTCGAATTCCTATATCGGCAACAAGTGGCGCATCGAGATGGAGAACGTCTTCAAGGCGGCGCTCGAGATGGAGCCGTTCAAGTCGCAGGTCGAGGGCAGCTGGTTCAACTCGGGCAACGACGTCAGCAAGCAGTCGCAGCAGATCTCGAACCTGATCGCGCAGCGGGTCGATGCCATCGTGGTGAACGCCGCATCGCCGACCGCATTGAACGGCATCCTCGGACAGGCGACATCGCGGGGCATCCTCGTGGTGTCCTTCGACAACGTCGTGACCGCGCCGACCGCGCTCAAGGTCAACACCGATCAGCTCGAGTTCGGACGAAAGCTGGCGGAGTGGCTGGCCAAGAAGATCAACGGCACCGGCAACATCATCATGGTAACCGGCGTCGCCGGCACCACGGTGGACCTCGATCGCAACAAGGGGGCGGATGCGGTCTGGGCCAAGTACCCCGGCATCAAGGTGGTCAACCGTTACACCGGCATGTGGGACTCCTCCACCGCCGAGCGCAACACGGCGGCCCTGCTGCCCTCGCTGCCGAAGATCGACGGCATCTGGTGCCAGGGCGGCACGGACGGCGTCCTCAAGGCGTTCATCAACGCCAAGCGCACGCCGCTGCCGCCTACCGCCGGCGAGGCCGAGAACGGGTTCCGCAAATTCATGATCGGCTACATGGGCCAGAAGGTCGACGGCATCTCGATCGGCCAGCCACCTTTCCTGTCGGTGATCTCGCTCGAGCTCGCTCGACGCGTGCTGGCGGGCAAGTACCCCAAGAAGGACATCACCATCCCCTTCCCCTACGTCACCAATGACACGGTGAGGCCCGGCGAGACGGTGTTCCCGCAGCTGCCGGACAGCTTCTTCACCGATTTCACGGATGGCGGCGCCAGTCCGATGCTCAAGCTCTGCGTCGACGCGGCGCTCGACGGCAAGGCCTGTCCGGGCACGCTCTCCGTGGTCCTGCCGAGCGCATGACGGAGAGCGAACCGGCCGCCGGCGGGGTCCTCCCGCCGGCGGTGGAGGCAACCGGGCTGGTCAAATCCTTTGGCGGCGTGCGGGCCCTGGCCGGCGCCGACTTCGCTGCGGCGGCGGGCGAGGTGCATGCGCTGGTTGGCGAAAACGGCGCCGGCAAGAGCACCCTGATCAAGATCCTCGGCGGCCGCCTCCGTCCCGATGCCGGCTCGGTGCGGTTCGGCGGCGAGGCGATCGAGCTTCACGGGCCCGACCAGGCGCATCTGCGCGGCGCCTGGACGGTGTTCCAAGAACTCACCCTGCTGCCATGGATGACGGTGGCCGAGAATCTGCTGCTGCGCCACGAACCGCGCGGCGCGCTGGGATTCATCCATCGCCGCCGGCTGTCGCGGGACGCGGACGCCGCGCTCGAACGCCTCGGCATCCGGCACATCGATCCCGACGCGCTGGTCGAGGACATTGCGCTCGCCGAGCGGCAGATCGTCGAGATCGCCCGGGTCGTGATCAAGAACCCCGACATCCTGCTGCTCGACGAGCCCACCTCGTCGCTGGGCGAGCACGAGGTGGCGTGGCTGTTCGACCTGATCCGCGGCCTACGCGCCCGGGGCAAGTGCGTCGTCTTCACTTCGCACCGGTGGAACGAGATCGCCAGCATTGCCGATCGCATCACCATCTTCCGCAACGGCGCCGATGTCGGCACCTATCGCGGGATCGAGGAGAGCGAGGCGGTGACGCTTATGACGGGACAGCGCCTCGACACCCTGTTCCCGCCCTTGCCGCCGCTGGCCGCCGCCACGCCGATGCTGGAGGCGCGCGACCTCGCCGGGCAGGGGATCGACGAGGTCGGCTTCACGCTGCACCGCGGCGAGATCCTCGGCGTCGGCGGGCTCACCGGCCATGGCCACCGCGAACTCTTCCTGACCTTGTTCGGCGCGCAGCGCGCCGGACGCGGCACGATTCGTGCCGGCGGCAAAGCGCTTCGCCTGCGCGGACCGCGCGACGCCATTCGCGCCGGGCTCGGGATCGCGCTGGTGCCCGAGGACCGCAAGACGGAAGGGCTGCTGCTGCCGATGGCGGTGCGCGACAATCTCACCCTGGCGATCCTCGACCGCATATCGCGGCTCGGCGTGGTGCGTGCCGGGCGCGAACGGGAGATGACCCGGCAGATCGCCCAGGCGCTCCAGATCAAGGCGCCAAGCCTGCTGCATCCGGCGGGCGGGCTGAGCGGCGGCAATCAGCAGAAGGTGCTGGTCGGCCGTTGGCTGCTGGCGGAGTCGCGGATCCTGCTGCTCTACGACGTCACGCGCGGCGTAGACATCGCCACCAAGCACGAGATCTATCAGCTCATGCTGCGGCTGGTCGACGAGGGCCGCGCCATCCTGTTCTATTCGAGCGACGCCGAGGAGCTCGCCCATCTCTGTCACCGGGTGCTCGTCATGCGCGAGGGCCGCATCGCGGCGAGCCTCGCGCGGCCGGCGCTGTCGGCCGAAGCGATCGTGGCGGCGGCCGTGCGAGAGCCTCTTGTCGCCTGAACTCGCCGCGCCGCGCCGCCGCCGCAGCCTCTCGGTCCATATCGTCGGGCAGAACGCCGGGCTGCTGCTGGTCTTCGCGATGCTGGCGGCAGCCGTGGCGCTCTATTGCCTCTTCTACTGGATGCAGCAGCGCAGCTTTCCCGGCAATTTCGAGCTGACATCGACGGTCGACAACACGATGCCGCTCGCCATGGCGGCCATCGGCCAGACCATCGTGGTTCTCACCCGCGGCCTCGATCTCTCGGTCGGCGGCATCATCGATCTCACCAACGCGCTCGCCGCCGTCCACATGCAGGACAGCCTCGGCAGCATGCTCGGCTGGACCGTCCTGGTGCTGCTGGCGGGCGCCGCTCTCGGCTTCCTCAACGGCCTGCTCGTGGGTGTCGGACGGCTGCAGCCCATCGTCGTGACGCTGGCTACGCTGTCGATCTTCCAAGGTCTAGCCATCCGCGTGCTGCC
The DNA here is from genome assembly GCA_027315365.1 of Rhodospirillales bacterium. GTDB lineage: Bacteria > Pseudomonadota > Alphaproteobacteria > ATCC43930 > CGMCC-115725 > DAHUYF01. The sequence continues at coordinate 5,070 of DAHUYF010000132.1, forward strand.
GCAGCCCGGGGGCGCCATACCGCCCGGCTACACCGCTCTGCTGGTCAACATGAACCAGCCCTGGGCGCTGCTCTACCTGGTGCTTTGCGCCGGGCTGTGGCTGGCGTTCCGCCGCAGCGCGATCGGCGTCGCCATCATTGCGGTCGGCAATGACGAGGCGGCGGCGCGCGCCAACGGCATCAACGTGGTGCGCAGCAGGGTCATCGCCTACACCCTCAGCGGCGTGTTCGCTGCAGCGGCCGGCCTCTTCCTGGCGGCGACTGCGACGGCGGGCGACGCCACGTCGGGCAATGGCTTCACCCTGAGTTCGATCGTCGCGGTCGTGCTCGGCGGCGTCAATCTGTTCGGTGGGCGGGGCAGTGCCATCGGCGCGATGGCAGGCGGCTTCGTCACCACGATGATCGTAAACATCCTGTTTTTCTCGCGGATCGATCCGCTCTACCAGTCATTCTATGAGGGGCTGTTCCTGATCATCGCGGTGGTCGTCGGCGGCGGCATCGGCCGCATGCTGCGGCGGAGGCGATGATGGCGCGAGGTAGCTCCGCGCTCGCACGCCTGCGCCTCGGCCGGGACCGACGACGCACGCTCTATGCGCTGGCCGCGGCGGCGATGCTGTTCGTCCTCGGCGAGATCGTGCATCCCGGCTTCGCCAGCCTCGACAGTCTCGAGGCGGTGCTGACGGTCGCCTCCTTCGTGGGATTGGTAGCAGCCGGCCAGACCTTCGTCGTGCTGATCGGCGGCATCGATCTCTCCGTGCCCTGGATCCTCAACGGCGCCGCCATTCTGCTGGTGACAAGCTCCCTTGGGCAGAACGAGCGGGCGCCTTACGCCGTGGCGCTCACCCTCGCCATGGGTGCCGGGGTCGGCATGCTCAATGGCCTCGGCGTCGCCTTCCTCGATGTCCCGGCGGTCGTGATCACGCTGGCCATGAACGGCATCATGGAAGGACTCACCCTCGGGCTGAGCGGCGGGCTCACCTGCCAAGCCTGCGCCTCCTACGCGCCGCCGATCGTGCAGCAGGCCGTGCATCGGCAGATCCTCGGCGCGCCGGCCGAGCTTTATCTCTGGCTTGCGGTCATCATCATCGTGTCCTTCGTGCTGGGACGCACCCGGTTCGGGCGCCACACCTACGCCATCGGCAACAACCTGCGCGCCAGCTATCTCGCCGGCATCAGCGTGCGCTTCACCACCGTCATGCTCTACGCGCTCAGCGGATTGTTCTCGGCGCTGGCCGGCATCCTGTTGGTCGGTTTTGGCGGTCAGGCATCGCTCGGCATGGGCGCGCCCTATCTGTTCCAATCGATTGCCGCCGTGGTCATCGGCGGCGTCTACATCCTCGGCGGCCGCGGCAGCTATATCGGCGCCGCGGCGGGCGCGGCCAGCCTCACGGCGCTGGTGAGCGTGCTCCTGGCGATGAACATGCCGGATTACGGACGCAGCATCATCTACGGCGTGGTGATCCTGGTTTTGCTGCTGCTTTACGGCCGCGAGGAGAGCGAACGCTGAGCGGGCGGGAGCGGGTGCCCACGGAAACCGCAAGACGGAGGTAGACAATGACGGATGTGGCTTGCGTGCTGGATTGCCGCTCGCTGCTTGGCGAGGGTCCGTTCTGGGACGTGGCGGAGCAGCGCCTCTATTGGGTGGACATCAAAGGCCGGCGCATCCATCGCTTCGACCCGGGCAGCGGGGTCGACGAGACCTGGGCGACGGCGGAGGATGTCGGCTCGCTGGCGCCGCGCGAAGGCGGCGGCTTGGTGGTCGCGCTCAAATCCGGCTTCTATTTCTACGACCTCGTCCAGGGCCGGGCAACGGTGGCGGCGCTGGCGCAAGGCGAACCCACGAACAACCGCTTCAATGACGGCAAGACGGACCGCCAGGGGCGCTTCTGGGCCGGCAGCATGGACGACGGCGAGACGCTGCCGACCGGCGGCCTGTTCCGGCTGCAGCCCGGCCTCGCCTGCCGCAAGATGGTCGACGGCATCATCTGCTCCAACGCACTGTGCTGGAGTCCGGACAGTCGCGTCATGTACTACGCCGACAGCTGGAAGCGGACGGTGTGGGCCTGGGATTTCGACGCGGCGACGGGCGATATCGACCATCGCCGCGTCTTCCTGCGCATCCCCGACGCGGAGGGCATCCCGGACGGCGCTACGGTCGACAGCGAGGGTTTCGTATGGATCGCGCAATGGGGTGGCTGGCGCGTCGCACGATACGACCCCGATGGGCGTCTCGCCCGCACGATCATGCTGCCTGTGCAGCAGCCGACCTGCCCGATGTTCGGCGGCCCTGGTCTCGACGTGATGTATATGACCTCGGCGTCGATCCGTCTCGACGCCGCGGCGCGCGTCCGGCAACCGCAGGCAGGCAGCCTGTTCGCCGTCGATGCCGGCGTGAAGGGGCTGCCGGAAGTGCGCTTCAAAGGCTGAGCAGCGCCGCGGTTCTGCCGTCCGGCTTTGTCGCCATGCAATCCTCTCGCCAATGGCACGGCGACGGGCGGCGTCTTGAAGCGTTTCCGTCGCATGGCGGAACTTTCGTCGCCCGCGCCGGTTCGGACAAAGGGAGGCCTGGTGCAGCGTCCAGTCGCCATCATCGAGATTCGGCGCGCCGCGATGGCTAATGACGCGCGCGCGGGGGTGTCGCCATGATCGCCGTCGTGACCGGCGCGAGCGCCGGCGTCGGACGCGCTACCGCCAGGGAATTCGCCAGCCGCGGATTCGACGTCGCGATCCTGGCGCGCAACGCCGAGCGTCTGGAGACCGCCGCAGCGGAACTTCGCCGCCACGGCGTCCAGGCGCTGCCGCTCAGCGTCGATGTCGCAGACTACGAGCAGGTGTCGGCCGCCGCGGAGCGGATCGAGCGCGATCTCGGCCCGATCGACATATGGGTCAACAATGCGATGGCGACCGTCTTCGCTCCGGTCGATCGGCTGACCGCCGCGGAGGTTCGCCGCGCGACCGAGGTTACCTATCTCGGCCAGGTTCACGGCATGATGGCGGCGCTTGCGCACATGCGGCCGCGCAATCGCGGCACGATCGTCAATGTCGGTTCAGCCCTCGCCTATCGCGCCATTCCGCTGCAGTCGGTCTATTGCGGTGCCAAATTCGCGATCCGCGGCTTCACCGATTCGCTGCGCAGCGAACTGCTGCACGACCGCTGCGCGGTCAAGCTGGTCGTCGTACATCTACCCGCCGTCAATACGCCGCAATTCGATTGGGCGCTGAACAGGACCGGCTGGCGCGCGCAGCCGGTCCCGCCGATCTTTCAGCCGGAGGTGCCGGCTCGCGCCATCTTCTTCGCCGCGCGTCATCCGCGCCGCGAGGTCTGGGTCGGATCGTCGACGGTGAAGGCTGTCCTGGCAAACAAGCTGATCCCCGGCCTGCTCGACCGCTATCTCGCCACGGCCGGATATCGCGGCCAGCTGACCGGCGAGCGACGGTCCGCCGATGCGCCGGGCAATCTCGAGCACACGGTCGCGGGCGATTACGGCGCTCATGGCCGCTTCGATCACCGCGCGCATGCAACCTCCTGGCAGATGGCGATGGTCCGTCATCGAGCCGCGCTGTCGATGACCCTGGGTGTCATCGCCGGCGTCGGGCTGGGCTATCTGCGGTCGCGGCAAAGTCGCGCCGTGCCATAGCTCAAGCCGCACGTAGGGCTCGTCAGGAAATAACTGCTCCAGTTCGTCGCCTATATCCGCGGAACAGCCTTATCCTGATCGAATAACGCGATTCGATAAATTCCCAACGGCCCACCCTTATCGTCAGAACCTGGCACTTCGGCCTCGCTCTGCTCCGAGCCGGGCCGCGGGCCGACATCAATCCGACAGCGTGATATCCTCCGCCGCCTAGTCGGCCGTCTTCTCGCGAAGGCGGTCGATCAGGTACGCCACGCTCCCCCCGTGGTTATCGATCACCTCCGCAAACTGCTCGCGCAAGGCTATGAGCTGGCTGACCCCTTCGACAGCGACATCGGTGATCCCATAGGTGTCGCCGGTCTTCCTGACCCACCAGTCGACGGTGACCGGCGGGCCGCCGTCATGCCGGACGATCCTGGTACGCACATGGGCCGAAGCGGTGCCCTCCGGACGGGTATAAACGGTCCGGAACTCGACGTCGTGATATTGGTCGAACTGACCGGTATAGATATGAACCATGTAGCCTTCGAAGGTTTTCGTGAATTCGTCGCGCTGCTGAGCGGTCATGTCCTTCCAGAATCGGCCCAGAACGAAGCGCGCCGTACGCGGGACGTCGAACGCCTTCACGGCAATCGGGTACAGCCGCTTTTCCTTCTCGGCGCGCGATAGATGCGAATCGTTGAATATGGCGAGGACCTTTGCGGCAAGATCCTGAACAAATTCTCCCGGGCCCCGTGAAGGCGCCGCCTGCCCAGACGAGACCGCGAAGATCAGGAGAAGCGCTCCGAGAGCAAGGCGGAATTTGCCGGACTTCATGTCGTCACCCGTTCTGCTTGAGCCCACCCTAGACTGCTTGCGCTCGGACACCTTGATTTGCGTCAATCTACGGTCGGCAATCTCGACGCCGACCATAGTCCTTGCCAGCCGCATCGCGCCCCGGCCCCCTCCGCACCATGGCTTTCACCAGCGGGACTTGATACAGATCAAGGCGGGCATGGGGCTGTCAACGCAAACTTCTTCGTGGCGCGACAATCACCGGCGGAAAGTGCGCCGGTGAGTGACCGAAAAGCGCGACTGCGAAGACAGAGGGCCGCCACAGCCGGCGATCAGGGCTGATGGCGTAAGCTCACTATGTACGCGATGACGTCGTCTTGCTCATGCTGCGACAAAATCAGGTTGGGCATGCTGGGGTGAGACGTCGAGAGGAACGCGTGCAGCGCCGTCTCGGTCATGGCGCGCGTATTCGCGATGGCGCGAAAGTCGGGGGCGACGGCAAAGCGCCCCGGCGAAAGCTGATCCGTGGCAACTCTGTGGCAGGGCGTACACACCTCCAGCGCAAAGGCGCGCCCCGCTATAGGATCGCCCATTGGCTGCGCAACGGCTGCTCCATTGACCATGATCACGAGGCCAACGGCGAGAAGCGCGGTGAATGGCTGCACTTGGGACCTTTCCTTTCCGGGCTGCTGGCGACTTATAGGCCGTTCGCACATTCGCTCGCCAGGGCTGCAATCGGGAACGTCAAGGCGAAGGTGGGAATGCTCCGAATCCGCAGAGACCAAGATCGGCCGCAACACGACGAATTTGCCCGGTACCGGATTCGATGGCGCCGGGTTGCTCAGGGTTCAGCGGCCAGCCCCCCCAAGGACCAGGAGCAGATATTCGACGCCAGCGACGAAGGCCGCGGTATCCGCGGCGGGCTGGAACAGTTGCGCGTTGGCGGAGAGCCGACGCCATTCCGCCTCGTCTCCGGCGAGACGAGCCATGAAGCGGGCGAGGCCCTCGGCGTTGTCCGGCTCGATAACATAGCCGTTGACGCCGGTGCGGACCAGCAGGTCGCGCGCCCCGCTATTCTCGGAGACCAGCACCGGCACGCCAAGGGCAATCGCCTCATTGACCACCAGGCCGAACGGCTCCTCCTTGCTCGGCAGGATGAGCGCCAAGCTCTGGGCCAGCATCCGCGCTACCGCCGGCTCGTCGAGCCAGCCGCAGAAGTGCACGCCCTCGATGCCGCTATCGGCCACGCGGCTCCTCAGCGCGCTTTCGAGCGGACCCGCACCGCACAACAGCAGTGCCCGTGGCCGATCCGGGGACAGCCGGCGATAGGCCGCGTAGGCGTCGAGCGCCAGCTCCAGATTCTTTTGCGGCACGAAGCGCGCGATCACGGTGAAGTGGCGCGCGGCATATGCCTCGCCATCGCCCGCAGGATCTCTGTCGGCGAGGCGCACGAGGCGCTGCGCCGACACCGTGTCATAGCCGAGAACGATGCGCTCCGCCGGCATCCCGAGGAATTCGAGATAGCTCCTGGAGCGGCGGCCGCCGACGAAGGCGGCGCTATAGGGTCGATAGAGCACTGCCTTTCCCAGCTCCCGCCAAAGCCATCGCTGCTTATCGTCAAACTTGGAGTCCTGCATGATGACGACTCGGCGACCGAGCAGCCGCAACAGCAGGGCCGCCAGGAAGACCGGCGGCAGTTGGAAGTCGCAGAGAAAGACGTACTTTGCTCGGGACTTCAGGCAGGCGCCCAGCAGCGCCGCGAAATGCCGCCATGCCGGCACCTCCGACGAGCGCTTGCCGAGGAACAGCGTCTGCTTGCGGAAGGCATGTCCGGCGCCGCTGGGCGCCCAGTCGTAGATCTCGCCCCGGGTGACGAGTTCGAGACCGATGATTTCGCGCCGACCCGCGAGCGCTTGGGCGAGCGCCTCGCAGCGGTCCATGTGGTAGGGGCCGAACTGGCTCCAGGCGAACACCAGCGGAGAGAACGCGGCGCTGCTCATCGCCGGCGCTACGGCAAGACCGCGTCCGCCACGCGGATTCGGCTCGGCCGGCTGTGGATGGCGAGTGGCTGTTCGAGCGTCTGCGTGACATGCTCGGCGAGCCGAAGTGCCAGCGCGAGCAGCGTCGGCATCGGCGACACCGAACCGCCGGTGGGAAAGACGGACGCGCCGGCGACGAACAGGTTCCCGACGCCGTGCACCCGGCAATTCTCGTCGACCACGCCGCGCCGGGGATCGACGTGCATCCGCGTCGTGCCGATCTGGTGCCAGCCGCCGGCGAACCCCGCCGGCCAATAGTCGCGCTCCTCCCGACCCGGCGGCGCCAGCCCGCCGATGCCGAGGCGCCGGAGCTCCGCATCGATGATCTCTTCGGCGCGCACCACGGTGTGCCGGTCGACCGGCAGCAGCCGCCAATCGACGCGTGCGCGCGGCAGTCCGAAGGCGTCGCGTCCCTCCTGGAGCGTGACGCGGCTTTCCCGGTTGGGCGCTTGCTCCGGCTTGCTTTCCAGCACCCACCCGCAGGCCAGCCGCTCGGATTTGGCGGCCTGCGACACGACGCCGAGCAAGACACCGTCGAAGCGAAGGGCCAAGGCCGCGACTTGTCTCGGCCCTATGGCCTTGCGCGCGAAGGGTAGCCTCGTCCGGTCATAGGGATCCGTCGCCCATTTGGGGTTAACCCTCAGCATGAGGTCCCTGAAACCCTCCCAGCCCGGCGAGCGCTGGCCATAGAAGACGGGATAGATGCTTGCCTTGTAGTTCAGCAGCCTTTCCTGCCGCTGCAGCGCCGCCGCGATCGACAGGCCGGCGGCGAGCCCGCGATCACGAAAGGTCAGCCCATAGAGCCCGAACGGGAAGCGCCGCGGTCCCGGTAGCAGCGCACGGCGCGTATGCGGGTGGTCCATGAAGTAGCGGCCGACCAGATCATAGGCATTGCCGAGCCCGCGCGGCGCGGCCTCGTTCGACAGCAGCAGCAGGCGCGCATTCTCGATCGCGCCGGCCGCGAGAATGAAGGCTCGCGCGGTCACCCTGAGCCGGCTGCCCGACAGGCACCCCACCTCGATGCCGGCGACGCGTCCGGCGTGCGGCGTCGTCTCGATCTTCAGCGCGTGCGCGTTGAACAAGCACTTGATGGCGCTGGCGCCTCCGATCGCCTGCCGGTAGACCCGGCCGAAGCGGGTCGGCGGACTGAATCGGTATAGCGCCGTCTCCACGCGGGCGGGATCGAAGGGGATGAGCCTAGCGCGCGGATCGGCGATGGCCGCGACGGATCGCGGCGCGTAGTCGCGCGAAGACACGTCGCAGATCGCATGTACGCGCTCGACATAGGGCGCGAGCGCCCGCGCATCGAAGGGCCAGCCGCTGTCCTTGACCCAGGCACGCCGGCGAAAATCGATATCGTCGAAGCCGCGGAACCAGCCGCCCCAAGCATTCGTGTTGCCGCCGAAATAGCGCAGCTGCGCCGATTCGAGCGGCGAGTACACCATTCCGACGCTGTCCCCCTCGGCCAACTCCTGGGCCGCCGCGTCGACATCGAGCCCGCCGCTCTCCAGCAGACATGTCGTCAGGCCCGACGCCGCGAATTGCCGCGCAAGCGTGATGCCCGCCGCCCCGGCGCCGACGATGCAGATGTCGCTGTCGATGATGTTGTTCGGCGGGATGCCGCGCGCGTCGATGAACAATGTTTCACCCTCTGTCGCCCCGAACCGGCGCCGATCGGCTTCGGCAACCGAGATCATCGCGTGATGAACAATTCCGCGTCGGAAGCGTTCAACCGCCGGACGAAAAAATGCGGCGCGACATAACGACCGGTTTGCCGGGGCGAGCGGAAGGCGAGGAACGACGATGCGGATACAACGACCCGGCGCTTTATACGAGTTGGCAAAGCTTGCGGCGTTGCTGCTGGTCAGCTGGCTCGCGCCGATCGGAAAATTATGGCCGATCGCTCGGGCCGTCCGGTATCGGCGATGGTGCCGCAGCAGGCATGGCGGGGCGACCGAAATCGTCATGACCCATCTCCTTTCCGAACAGCCGTTTCGAGCCGCGGCGCTGTTCGAGCGGTCGCAGAGCCGGTCATTGGAGATGGCGATGCAGATCCTCGCCCTGCAGCGTCCGGGCCGGAGATGGCGTCCCGTCATCCATTCGGAAGGTCTCGATAACCTCGCCGCCGCGTTGGAGCGTGAGGCCGGGGCCATCCTGTGGATCAGCGATTTCATCTACCGGCCGCTGGTCGTTCCGCTCGCGCTCCGCCAAGCCGGATTTCGCCGCCCGGTCCACCTTTCTCGGCCGGAACACGGCTTCTCCGTTTCACCCTTTGGCGTGCGGTTCCTCAATCCACTATGGGTGGCCGTCGAGAACCGGTTCCTGAGCGAGCGCGTGGTGATCGGGAACAACGAGGCAGGTGAGGCGCTGCGGACGCTGCGCGATCGGCTGGCCCGCAACGAGATCGTCTCGATCACCGTCGCCGAAACGGGACGGCGCACGATGGATGCCAAGTTCCTTGGCGGGACGCTCCGGGTCGCCACCGGACCCGCCCATCTCGCCCGCACCACCGGCGCTCCGCTGCTGCCGGTATTCGCGGTGCGGAACGAGCAAGGAACTTACGAGGTGACCATCGGGCAGGCTTTGCCCGTCGACGACGATGCCGAGCCGCCCTATTCGACCGCCATCCGCGCCTATGCGGCGATGCTGGAGCCCTTCGTGCGGCGGCATCCCGACCAGTGGAGCGGCTGGATCGCGCTGGGCCGGCTCGTGGAGAACGCCCCGGCCTTCATCACGAGCTTCGACTGCGCCGAGGCGATGGCGCGAGACCTGGCGCGGCTCGGTCTCGATCCCGGCTTGCCGGCCGCGACGGCGGGAGCCTGACGGCGGTCGGAACCGGTTTCAGCATGAGGAGGGAAGATTTGACCGTCGCATCGCAGCCGGTTCGCCGCCGGGCGCTCTCCGGGCTCCCGCGGGCGATCGTCGGCATTGGCCTGCGCCGACGCCTCGAGCTTCTCGCCGAGCGGCAGGCGCTTTATCGGCAGGTTTCCGATCCCGCCCGGATCGCGCGGCATCAGCTCGAGGCCTTCAACACCGTCTGGCGGATGGCGACCCGGCGCTACCGCTTCTACGCCGAATGGCGGCGGCGTCATCGCCTGGCGGATCAGCTCGCCGATCTGACGGAGCTGCAGCGCTTTCCGATCCTGCGCAAGCACGACATCGAAGAGAATTTCCGCACCATCGCCGAGGACGCACGCCCCTGCGGCTTCGTCGGCACCGGCGGAAGCTCAGGCCCGTCGACCTTGTTTCCGCGCGGGCCGGAGGACCATGCCTTTCTCCATTCGAACATGTATCTCGGGCGCTCCTGGGCCGGCATCGCGCCGGGGGACAACATCGTACTCATCTGGGGACACGACCATCTCTACGGCACCGGCATCAAGGGCCGCCTCAACCGCGCCAAGCGACGATTGCTCGATGGCCTGATCGGCACCGAGCGCCTGAGCGTCTACCATCTCGATCAGCGGTCCGTGGCCGGCTATTTCGAGAAGATTCGCGCGCGCCCCGGCGCCGTCGTCGTGGGATATGTGTCCGCCATCCGCAAGCTGCTCGATTTCGTCGAACTGTCCGGGATCGATGGCCGCGACGCTCGTATTCGTGCCGTCGTCTTCTGTTCCGAGACCGTCTTTGCCAGCGATCTCGAGCGCGTGCGCGCGCATCTCGGGGCCGTCCCGCTGATCGAATACGGCATGGGAGAAACCGGGGTCATGGCCTACTCCACCCCTGAGACGAGCGCCCTCACATTCCTTTGGGACGCTTTCCATTGCCAAGTGACCTCGGCCGGTGAGCTTCTCGTCACCTCGCTGCAGCCGTTTCGCTTCCCGCTCGTCAACTACGGCAGCGGAGATCGGGTGCAGGTCCTCGGCAACGCCCCTCCGCTGCCGTTTCGCTGCGCGCGCATCGCCGGGCGGACGCGAACGCTGCTGGAACTGACGTTGCGCGACGGACGCAGGATGGAGGTGCATAGCGAGTTGCTGGAGGACTGCCTCGACCTAGTCCCGGAGGTGCGATCCTATTTCATCCGCCAGAAGGGCGACGACATCGAGATCGCCGTCCGCGCGCTTGCCGATCACGACCTGGAAGGGACCCGCCGGCGCTTTCTCCAGGTCATCGCACGCCAATGCGGCGCGCTTGACGAGTCCAGGCTGCGCTTTTCGCATTTGCTGCGGGAGCCCTACACCACCGCGGGAAAGCGCCAATACGTGGTTCGCGAATAGGGGCGGCGCGCCGGTTCGCCGGCGGGTTTATTGACGGGCCATGCGCCGAAAGGCGTCCGGTATGATCGAGATCAATGCCGCCGGGAGCGCCGGCCCGTAGGCTGCTGTGATCGCCACCCTGCCCCGCCGTCACAGGAGCCTGACCATGCCGCATCCCACCGTCGTTCTCTCCGCCCCGGTTCGGACGGCCATTGGCACCTTTGGCGGCAGTCTCAAGGACGCGCCGGCGACGGAGCTTGGCGCCGCGGCAATACGCGCCGCGCTCGAAGGGGCCAAGCTCGACCACGCCAAGGTCGATACCGTGGTCATGGGCAACGTCGTCCAGGCCGGCAACAAGATGAACCCGGCCCGGCAGGCGGCCATCCATGGCGGCCTGGCCGTCGAGGTGCCGGCGATGACCGTGAACCGGGTGTGCGGCTCCGGCGCCCAGGCCATCGCCTCTGCCGCACAGGAGATCATGCTGGGCCTTGTCGACTGCGCCATCGCCGGCGGCATGGAGAACATGGACCGGGCCCCCTATCTCATGGGCGGCGGTCGCTGGGGCTATCGCCTGGGCAACGCCGAGATCTATGACAGCATGCTTCGGGACGGGCTGAACGATGCCTTCTCCGACCAGCATTCCGGCTGGCATACCGAGGACCTGGTCAAGTCCCGGCAGATCACGCGGGAAGAGCAGGACCGTTGGGCGGAGCGCTCGCAGAAGCGCTTCGCGGCCGCACAGGCCGCCGGCAAGTTCGTCGAGGAGATCGTATCCGTCGAAATCCGTGAGCGGAACAAGCCGGGGCTTTTCCAGAAGGACGAGCACAACCGGCCCGACACCACGCTCGAAAGCCTCGCCAAGCTGCGCCCCGCCTTCCGCAAGGATGGCACGATCACCGCCGGCAACGCCCCCGGCCTCAACGCTGCCGCCGCCGCAATGATCGTCTCCGAGGCGCACTGGGCGGAGACGAACGGCCTCACGCCGATGGCGCGCCTCGTCTCCTATGGCATCGCGGCCGTGGAGCCGGGCATGTTTGGCCTGGGCCCGGTGCCAGCGGTCAGGCAGGCGCTCGAGCGAGCCAACTGGAAGATCGGCGATGTCGAGCGCATCGAGATCAACGAGGCCTTCGCGGCCATCGCCATCGCGGTCTATCGCGAACTCGGCCTTGCCGAGGACGTCGTCAACGTGGAGGGCGGTGCGATTGCACACGGGCACCCCATCGGCGCGACCGGCGCCATCCTGACGACGCGGCTTCTCCACGCGATGAAGCGTGACGGGCTGAAGCGTGGAATCGTGACGCTCTGCATCGGCGGCGGCCAGGGCATCGCGCTCGCGTTGGAGCGCATGGTCTGAGCGCCGTCCCGGCGGCAGGAGCACGTGCCTCGCCACCGATCAGGGAAGGAAGGGGATGCCCGGAGAGCCCGAGAGCCGAAGCATGGAAGCGGCGGGAGGCACGCAATTACGCGACGACGCCGGCGACGTGGCGATCAAGATTGCGCAGGATCTCGCCCTGGAGCTTCGCCCGAAACGGCGGATGGTGTTGCGGGCCGGATTGAGCAGTTCGCTCGAGCGCGACTGGGGATTCGACAGCCTGTCCCGCGCCGAGCTCATGCTACGCGTCGAACGCGCCTTCTCCGTGCGGCTGCCCGAAAAGCTGCTCGGCGAGGCGGAGACGCTCGGCGATCTGTTGCCGGCGCTCTCGAGAGCGCAGAAGCTGCCCTCCCCGGAGGCGGCCGCTCGGCGCATTCTCGCCGAAGAGGCCGCCGAGCCGGCGCCAGCCGATGCGGCGACCCTGACCGAGGTGCTCGACTGGCACGTGCTCCGGCATGGCGAGCGCATCCACCTCGTGCTTTGGGAAGGAGACGGCGCGGAAACCAGCCTCACCTATCGCCGCCTCGGCGAGCGGGGACGTGCGGTAGCGCGCGGCTTGCAAGAAGCCGGGCTGCAGCCGGGCGAACGGGTAGCAATCATGCTGCCGACGAGCGAGGCCTTTTTCGCGGCGTTTTTCGGCGTGCTTTACGCCGGCGGCGTGCCAACCCCGATCTACCCGCCGGCACGGCCGTCGCAGATCGAGGAGCACCTCCGGCGTCAGGCGGGGATTCTCCGCAATGCGCGTGCCGTGCTGTTGATCGCCGCGCCGGAGGCATTGGCCATAGCGCGGCTGCTCAAACTGCAGGTCGAGAGCCTGAAGGCGGTGGCCAGCGCGGAGGAACTGAGCCGGGCCGCGGGGCCGCCGCCGCTGAAGACCCGCCCGCAGAGCACCGCGCTGCTGCAATATACTTCCGGCAGCACGGGCGATCCCAAAGGCGTCGTTCTCAGTCATGCCAACCTGCTCGCGAATATCCGTGCCATGGGCGAAGCGATGGAGGCAGGCCCTGCCGATATCTTCGTGAGTTGGCTGCCGCTCTATCACGACATGGGGTTGATTGGCGCCTGGCTCGGCAGCCTCTACTTCGCCGCGCCGCTCGTCGTCATGTCGCCCCTCGCCTTTCTGGTGCGGCCCGAGCGGTGGCTGTGGGCAATCCATCGCCACCGCGCAACCCTCTCGGCGGCGCCGAACTTCGCCTTCGAGCTTTGCCTGCGCAGGATCGAGGACCGGGCCGCCGTCGGTCTCGATCTCAGCTCGCTGCGGATGGTCGCCAACGGCTCGGAGGCGGTCCGGCCCGAGACCGTTCGCCGTTTCACCGCGCGCTTCGCACAGCACGGGTTTCGGCCGGAGGCGATGGCGCCGGTCTACGGTCTGGCCGAGAATGCGGTGGGGCTGGCCTTTCCGCCGCTGGGACGAGCGCCGGTCATCGACCGCATCGACCGTGCCCGGCTCGCGCGACAGGGTCGCGCCATGCCAGCGGCGACGGCCGACCATGCCGTCCTGGAATTCGTGGCCTGCGGCAGGCCGCTTCCCGGTCACCAGATCCGCATCATCGATGCGACCGGCGAGCTCGGCGAGCGGCAGGAAGGACGACTCCAATTCCGCGGCCCTTCGGCCACCAGCGGCTATCTCGAGAACCCCGCAAAGAACAGCGAACTGTTCGACGGCGAATGGCTCAACAGCGGCGATCTCGCCTATATCGCCGACGGCGATGTCTTCATCACCGGCCGCTCGAAGGACATCATCATCCGCGCCGGCCGCCATCTCTACCCCGAGGAGATCGAGACGGCGGTTGGCGACGTCGCCGGCGTACGCAAGGGCTGCGTCGCCGTCTTCGGCACGCAGGACCGGCAGAGCGGCACGGAACGCGTTGTGGTTCTGGCCGAAACGCGTGAGACCGAGCCGGCCGCCCTGGCGGAGCTGCGGCGGCGGGTGGAAGAGGCGGCGACGCCTTTGCTCGCCGCTCCACCCGATGAGGTCGTACTCGTCCCGCCTCATACCGTGCCCAAGACGTCGAGTGGAAAGCTGCGCCGGACATCGGCGCGTGAGCTGTTCGAGCGCGGACGGCTTGCGCTGCGGCCACAGCCGGTGTGGCGGCAGCTGCTGCTGCTCGGCATCGCCGGCCTAGGGCCGCAATTGCGGCGCATCGCCCGCACCGTCGGCGAATTCTTATACGCCAGCTGGTGGTGGAGCGTTGTCGTGGCGATGGGGACCGTGCTCTGGCCCGCCCTCCTGCTGCTCCCGGGCGCGAGCCGGCGCTGGGCATTGATGCATGGCGCGGCGCGCGGCGCATTTCGCCTCATGGGCATTCGGCTCGACCTGGCGGGCGATTGGACACCAATGGCAGGCACCATCATCGTGACCAACCACGCCAGCTATCTCGACGGATTGGTTCTCGCCGCTGTCCTTTCGGGCGAACCCGCCTTCATCGCCAAGAAGGAGCTCGAAGCGCAGTTCTTCGCCGGCCCGTTCCTGCGGCGGCTGGGCGCGCTGTTCGTCGATCGCGCCGATCCCGAGGGCGGCGTCGAAGACGTCAACAAGGCGCTCGCGGCGGCACAGGCGGGGCGCATGCTGGTCTTCCTTCCGGAGGGCACCTTTACGCGGGCGCCCGGGCTCTTGCCATTCCGCCTCGGCGCCTTCGTCGTCGCGGCGGGCCGGCATCTCAGCATCTTGCCCCTGACGCTGCGCGGGACGCGATCGATCCTGCGCGGTGACCAGTGGTTTCCGCGGCATGGCGCGATCTCTGTCCGAGCGGGCTCTCCGATCGCCGCCGACGGCACGGACTTCGCCGCCGCCATCCGGCTGCGCGACAAGGCCCGCGCCGAAATCCTCGCGAGCTGCGGCGAGCCCGACGCGGTGGAAGGATGAGCGCTTCCGTCGACACGGATGGAGCAGCCTCGCGCCGCCCATGGGCCGACCGGTACCCTCCCGCTGTTGACTGGCTGCTCGACATTCCGGTGCAGCCCCTGCATGCCTTGCTCGACGACGCGGTTGCTGCGTTCGCTGCGAGGCCGTTTCTCGATTTTCTCGGCAGGCGACAAAGCTATGCCGAGACGGCAGGGCTTGTTGCTCAGGCGGCACTCGGCTTTCAGCGGCTCGGCGTACGAAAGGGCACGAAAGTCGGGCTTCTCCTGCCCAACTGCGCCTACGGCGTGATCTGCTACTTCGCGATCCTAAAGGCCGGCGGGACGGTGGTGAACTACAACCCGCTTTGCGCCGAGCAAGAGCTTCTCCGTCAGATCGAGGATTCCGAGACGGACTTCATGGTTACGCTCGATTTGACGGCACTTTACGGCAAGCTCGCGGCGACGCTCGTCAAGACGCGTCTGCGCCGCATCGTCCTTTGCCGGATCGTGCGGGCCCTGCCCTTCCCGAAAGACCTCATGTTCCAGGTCGCGCATTGGCGGGAGATCGCGAAGCCGCCGCGCGACGGCCCGGTGTGGTTCGATGACCTCATCCGGAATGACGGAGCCTACCACGCTGTCGAGGTCGCGCCTCTCTCGCAGCCGGCGGTCATTCAATACACCGGCGGGACGACGGGTGAACCCAGGGGCGTGATGCTCTCGCACCAGAACCTCTACGCGAACACTCTGCAGGTCAGGACCTGGTTCACGCGCGCCGAGCCGGGCCGGGAGCGGGTGCTGGCGATCATCCCCTTCTCCCATTCCTTCGGCATGACTGCGGTCATGAACTTCGCCATCTCGCTAGGCGGGGAGTTGATCATTTTCCCACGGTTCGATCTCAAGCAGGTGCTACGGGCGATCGAGCGCCGGCGCGCGACGATCCTGATCGGCGTTCCGACGCTCTTCCATGCCGTCAATCAATGCCCGCACATCGGTCGCTACGATCTGTCGTCGCTCAAAATCTGCATCTCCGGCGGCGATACGCTGCCGCGTGCGGTCCAGAGCAGGTTCGTCGAGATCACCGGACGCCCTCTGGCCGAAGGCTATGGCCTCACCGAATGCGCGCCCGTCGTCACCTGCAGCAATCCGCTCGAAGCCATCGACCGGCCGGGCTCCTGCGGCCTGCCGCTGCCGCGAACGAGCGTGGAAATCGTCTCGTTGCAGAACCCGCGGACCGTATTGGCGGCCGGCGAGCCCGGCGAGATCTGCGTCTCGGGCCCGCAAGTGATGCTCGGCTACTGGCGAGAGCCCGACGCGACGCGCGATTGCCTGGTCGACGGCCGCCTTCACACCGGCGACATCGGGTCGATGGACGCCGACGGGTTTCTCTATTTCATCGATCGGCTCAACGAGGTCATCACGGTTCACGGCTACAAGATCTATCCGCGCACGATCGAGGACGCGATCCGCCGGCACCCGGCCGTGGCCGATGTGGCCGTGATCGGTATCGCCGACCCGATCCGCGGGCAAGCACCCAAAGCCTGTGTCGTCCTCGCCAAGGGCACGCAGCTAACCGCGGACGGGCTCCGGACGTTCCTCGCCGACAAGCTCTCGCCGCTGGAGATGCCGCACCTGGTCGAGTTCCGCGACGATTTGCC
>DAHUYF010000136.1 GCA_027315365.1 Rhodospirillales bacterium
CGACACCGCCTTCGACGCGCTGCTCAAGAACCTCGCCAAGCGCGATCCGGCGCGGACGCCGCCCGACCAGACGCCGCAAAAGCAGCTTGCCGCGGCGCAGCCGACGCACGCCTCCTCGCAGCCGATCGCGCCGTTGGGGCCGCAGCTCACCACCAGCGAACTCGACCTCGTCAAGCAGCAGATCGAGGCGTGTTGGAACGTGCCGGCCGGCGCGCGCAACGCCAAGGATCTGACGCCCGAGTTCCGCGTTTACATGAACCCTGACGGCACCGTGCGCGCGGCGACGCAGCTCAACCCCGAGCGCAACAGCGATGCCTTCTTCCAGGCGGCCGCCGACAGCGCCTCGCGCGCCCTGCGCAACCCGCGCTGTCAGCCGCTGAAGCTGCCGCCGGAGAAGTACGACCAATGGCAGACCTTCACCATTACCTTCGATCCCAAGGATATCTCATGAAGCGATGCTCCCCCGCCTGCGCCCTCCTGAACGCCCTGCTGGCGCTCGTTCTCCTCGTCGCGGCGAGCGCGGGCGCGCGCGCCGAACTGCATCTCGATCTCACCCGCGGCAAGATCGAGCCGATGCCGATCGCCATCCCCGACTTCGCCGGCAGCGACGCGGCGGCGGAGCCGGCGCGCGAGATCACGCAGGTGATGGCGGCCGATCTCGAGCGCTCCGGCCTGTTCAAGCCGCTCGATCCGCGCTCGTTCGTCGACAAGGAGGCCGCGACGCGCACGCCGCCGCGCTATGGCGACTGGCGCGTGATCAACGCCCAGGCGCTGGTCACCGGCAGCGTCGAGACCCAGCCCGACGGGCGGCTCGCCGTCGAGTTCCGCCTCTGGGACGTGTTCCAGGAGCAGCAGCTCACCGGCCTGCGCTACACCACGACGCAGCAGAATTGGCGCCGCATCGCCCATATCATCGCCGACGCCATCTACAAGCGCATCACCGGCGAGGACGGCTATTTCGATACGCGCATCGTCTACATCTCCGAGACCGGGCCGCAGAACCGGCGCATCAAGCGGCTGGCGATCATGGACCAGGACGGCGCCAACCACCGCTTCCTCACCGATGGCCGCGCGCTGGTGCTGACGCCGCGCTTCTCGCCCTCGACGCAGGAGATCACCTATCTCTCCTATGCCCGCGGCGTGCCGCGGGTCTATCTCTTCAACATCGACACCGGCCAGCAGGAGGTGGTGGGCGAGTTCCCGGGCATGACCTTCGCGCCGCGCTTCTCGCCCGACGGCAACAAGGTGATCATGAGCCTCGCCGTCGAGGGCAACAGCGACATCTACACCCTCGATCTGCGCACCCGCCAAGCGACGCGCATCACCAACAGCCCGGCGATCGACACCTCGCCCTGCTACTCGCCCGACGGCAAGCAGATCGTCTTCAATTCCGACCGCGGCGGTTCGCAGCAGCTCTACGTGATGAATGCCGACGGCAGCGACATCAAGCGCATCAGCTTCGACGGCCAGTCGCGCTACGGAACGCCGGTGTGGTCGCCGCGCGGCGATCTCATCGCTTTTACTAAAATTGCCGGCGGCCAGTTCTTCATCGGGGTGATGCGCCCCGACGGGACGGGCGAGCGGCTGCTGACCCAGGCTTTCCTGGTCGAAGGGCCGACCTGGGCGCCCAATGGCCGCGTGCTGATGTATACGCGTCAGACCCCGGCCGACACTCGGGGCAGGGGTGGCACCAGCCGTCTATACACGATTGACTTGACGGGCTATAACGAGCGTGAGGTGATTACACCGCAAGACGCCTCTGATCCTGCGTGGTCCCCCTTGATTCCGTGAGCAATTATAGTATAGTCGCGCCGCTTCGCCGACCGGGGCTGCGCGTGCGCCTGCGAACGTCAGCCTGATCCGAGTGGGGCCCTCAGGGCTACGCCGTCCTAAGCATCACGATCAATTCAATCCCAGGCTTTTCGAGGGAGTAAAAAATGAATCTTCGGTCCTTGACCCTGCTTGCGGCCGTGCTGCTCGTGGCCGCCTGCTCTGAAGACCAGACGAACAAGGCTGCCACGACCGGCACCGGCGGGGCTGCCGCGCCGGCCGCGGCGAGCACTGTCCAGCCGGGCAGCGAGCAGGATCTCGCGCAGAATGTCGGCGATCGCGTCTTCTTCGACTTCGACAAGAGCGACATCAAGCCGGAGGGCCGCGCCGTGCTGCAGCGTCAGGCCGACTGGCTGAAGAAGTATCCGAACGTGACCGTGACGGTCGAAGGCCATTGCGACGACCGCGGCACGCGCGAATACAACCTGGCGCTGGGTAACCGCCGCGCCACCGCGGTCAAGAAGATGCTGGTGGCCCTGGGCGTTCCCGCCAACCGCGTGTCGACCATCAGCTACGGCAAGGAGCGGCCGGCGGTGGTGGGCGACAACGAGCAGGCCTGGGCGCAGAACCGCCGCGGCGTGACGGTTGTCAACTGACCGACGCGGTCACTTTCGAGGGTTAGAGGCGCGCCTGCCTTTTTCCGCGACGCTCGCGCCGCGGAAGGGGGCAGGCGCCCTTTTTTTGCCTAAATGGTTTCGTAGCTTAGCGAGGACTCGCCGCGCCGCCGGCTGCGGCCGTCGCCCGGTTTCCGGCACGAGGATCTGACGACGATGCGACCAACCGCCTTCGCCGTCGCCTGCTGCGGGCTGCTCTGCCTGATGGCGGGCGGCGCTCTGGCGCAGCAGAGCGAGGATCTGCGCCCCCTGCTCGACCGGCTCGACCGGCTGGAGCGCGACATGAACATGCTGCAGCGACAGGTCTATCGCGGCGGAGGCGGCGGTGGCGGCGCGCCGACGGCGCCGAGCCCGGATGGGCCAAGCACGGTCAATTACGAAGTCCGCATCAGCCAGCTCGAGGACCAAGTCCGGAGCATCACCGGCCAGATCGAAGAGCTCAACTACAATGTCGACCAGATGAAGCGCCGCCTCGATACGCTGGCCAGCGACATCGATCAGCGGCTGGGCGCGCTCGAACATCCCGGCGGCGCGGCCGGGGTGCCACCGGCGGGGCAGGGCCAGGGGCCGCGGCCGCTGGCCGGCGGACCGTCCAAGGGCGCCGGCGCCAATCCCGCCGAGCCTGCGAGCCAGTCGGGCGTGCTGGGCCAGCTGCCGGCGGCAGGCGGCGCCGTGGCGGCGGCGCCGGCCGTCGCGGGCACTGCCGGGGCCGGGACGTTGCCCGCCGGCACGGCGCAGGAGCAGTACAATTACGCCTTCGGCCTGCTGCGTCAGGCGAACTATCCCGCCGCCGAGCAGGCGCTGCGCTCCTTCATCCAGCGCTACCCCAAGGACCCGCTGGCCGGCAACGCGCAGTATTGGCTGGGCGAGACCTACTACGTCCGCGGCGACTACAACAATGCGGCGGCGGTCTTCGCCGAGGGCTACCAGAAATATCCCAAGGGGGGCAAGGCGGCGGACAATCTGCTGAAGCTCGGCATGTCGCTCGGCCAGCTCGGCCAGAAAGCCAATGCCTGCCGCGCCTTCGCGCGACTCGATCGCGACTTCCCGACCGCGCCGGCGACCGTCAAGGACCGCGCCGGCGACGAAAAGAAGCGCCTCGGCTGCTGACCCTGCCATGACCGCCCCGGTCGCGCCCCCGCCGGCTCTCGGCGCGGCGGAATTCGCGGCCCTGATGGCGCGGCTCGGGCCGTTCGAGCACCGGCCGCGTCTCGCCGTCGCGGTCTCCGGCGGCGCCGACAGTATGGCGCTCACCGTGCTGGCGACGGAATGGGCGGCGGCGGTGGGGGGCACGCTCACCGCGCTCACCGTCGATCACCGGCTGCGGCCGGCGGCGGCGGAAGAGGCGGCGCAGGTCGCGGCCTGGCTCGGCGCCCGCGGCATCGCGCACGCGATCCTGCGGCGCGAAGGGCCGCCTCCGGCCAGGAGCCTGCAGGCGGCGGCGCGCGGCGCGCGCTATCGCCTGCTCGAGGCATGGTGCGCCGGCGCCGGCGTGTTGCATCTGCTGGTCGCCCACAATCGCGAGGACCAGGCCGAGACGCTGCTGCTGCGCCTGGCGCGCGGCAGCGGCCTCGACGGGCTCGCCGGCATGGCGCCGGTGGCCGAGCATGCGGGCTGCCGACTGCTGCGGCCGCTGCTCGACGTGCCGCGCGCGCGGCTTACGGCGACGCTTCGCGCCGCGGGGCAGGGCTGGATCGAGGATCCCAGCAATCTCGATCCGGCCTACCTGCGGGTACGGCTGCGCCAGGCGCAGGCGCTGCTGGCCGATGCCGGCCTGCGCAGCCAGCGGCTGGCCGCCACGGCGGCGCGGCTGGGGCGGGCGCGGGCGGCGCTCGAGGCGGGGGTGGCCGCGCTGCTGGCGCAGGCGGCGCTGATCCATCCCGCGGGCTTCGTCCGCCTCGATCCGGTGCTGCTCAGGGCCGCGCCGGAGGAGATCGGGCTGCGCGCGCTGGCGGCGGTGCTGGCGCTGGTCGGCGGCGCCGCCTATCCGCCGCGGCTGGAGCGGCTGGAACGGCTCTACCGCGAGTTGCCGGCAGCGACCGGCGGCGGGCGGACGCTGGGCGGCTGCCGCATTCTGCCGCAGGGCGGCGGCCTGCTGGTCTGCCGCGAGCCGGCCGCGGTGGCGCCGCCGGTGCCGGCGCTCCGCGGCGGCGAGATTCACTGGGACGGAAGATTTTCGCTCTATACTCCTCCCTCGGCGCCCGATGGGCTCAGCCTGGGTGCGCTGGGGACGGCGCGGCTCGACGCGGCGCCGCTCCTGCCGGCGGCGGTACGCGCGGGCCTCGCGGCGCTGAGCGACGATCGGTCGGTGGCGGCGGTGCCGGCGCTGGGCTATGTCCGGGAGGGGTTCGACGGACGCTGGCTCGCCGCGGCGCGCCTATCCTTCCGGCCATCTCGACCACTGAGCGGCCCGGGGTTTACAGTTGTTTAAGCAAAAGTGCATCTTACATTGTAGGCACAGAGCAGTGACGCGGCGGTCAGGCCAGGGCGATGGTCCCGGCAGCTTCCCGTCCCCTTCGGGGACCTCGTCGGGGCTCGGCATGGAAAGGCCAGGATTGTGAACAACTTCGGCAAGAATCTCGCCCTTTGGGTGATCATCGTCGTCCTGCTGATCTTGCTCTTCAACCTGTTCCAGAACTCGGCCAATCGCAGCTCGGCCAGCGGACAGGACTATTCGGAGTTCGTCGACGAGGTCGAGCGCGGCCAGGTCAGCAACGTCACCATCCAGGGCAACACCATCACCTATCAGCTCGCCGACAAGCGCGGCAGCTATTCCACCCATTCGCCGAACGACCCCGGCCTGGTGCAGCGCCTGCTCGACAAGCACGTGAACTTCAAGTCGGTTCCGGCCGACGAGAACGTGCCGACGCTGCTCGGCGTGCTGATCAACTGGTTCCCGATGCTGCTGCTGATCGGCGTCTGGATCTTCTTCATGCGCCAGATGCAGGGCGGCGGCGGCCGCGCCATGGGCTTCGGCAAGAGCCGCGCGCGCCTCCTGACCGAGAAGGTCGGGCGCATCACCTTCGACGACGTGGCCGGCATCGACGAGGCGAAGCAGGAGCTCGAGGAGATCGTCGAGTACCTCAAGGATCCGCAGAAATTCCAGCGTCTGGGCGGCAAGATTCCCAAGGGCGTGCTGCTGGTCGGCCCGCCGGGCACCGGCAAGACGCTGCTGGCGCGGGCGATCGCCGGCGAGGCGAACGTGCCGTTCTTCACCATCTCCGGCTCGGACTTCGTCGAGATGTTCGTCGGCGTCGGCGCGTCGCGCGTGCGCGACATGTTCGAGCAGGGCAAGAAGAACGCGCCCTGCATCATCTTCATCGACGAGATCGACGCCGTCGGCCGCCATCGCGGCGCCGGGCTGGGCGGCGGCAACGACGAGCGCGAGCAGACGCTCAACCAGCTGCTGGTGGAGATGGACGGCTTCGAGGCCAATGAGGGCGTCATCCTGATCGCCGCCACCAACCGGCCCGACGTGCTCGACCCGGCGCTGCTGCGGCCGGGCCGCTTCGACCGCCAGGTGGTCGTGCCCAACCCCGACGTGGTCGGGCGCGAGAAGATCCTCAAGGTGCATATGCGCAAGGTGCCGCTCGCCAGCGACGTTGATCCCCGCATCATTGCCCGCGGCACGCCGGGCTTCTCCGGCGCCGATCTCGCCAACCTGGTCAACGAGGCGGCGCTGATGGCGGCGCGCAAAGGCAAGCGCTCGGTCGGCATGACCGAGTTCGAGCAGGCCAAGGACAAGGTGCTGATGGGCGCCGAGCGCCGCTCGATGGTGATGACCGAGGACGAGAAGAAGCTCACCGCCTATCACGAGGGCGGCCATGCGCTGGTCATGCTCTATGCCGAGGGCCACGAGCCGCTGCACAAGGTCACCATCATCCCGCGCGGCCGCGCCTTGGGCGTCACCATGTTTCTGCCCGAGCGCGACAAGTACAGCCAGTCGAAGATGGAACTCGAGGCGATGGTGACGAGCCTGTTCGGCGGCCGCGTCGCCGAGGAGCTGATCTTCGGCACCGAGAAGGTGACGACCGGCGCCTCGGACGACATCCGCCGCGCCACCAACCTGGCGCGCCGCATGGTCACCGAGTTCGGATTCAGCGAAAAATTAGGGCCGCTGCGCTACACCGAGAACGAGGAGGAGGTCTTCCTCGGCCATTCCGTGACCCAGCGCAAGAACGTCTCCGACGCCACCGCCAGGGTGATCGACGAGGAGATCCGCCGCATCGTCGACGAGGGCGAGCGGCGCGCGCGCGGCATCCTCACCGAGCATCTCGAAGAGCTGCATGCGCTGGCCAAAGGCCTGCTCGAATTCGAGACGCTGTCGGCCGACGAGATCAGGCGCATCATCCGCGGCGAGAAGATCGTCCGCGACACCGGCGGCCCGGCCGAGGAGCCTGCGCGCGGCGCCACCGGCCGGCGCTCCTCGGTGCCGCCGACCGGCCGCGACAAGCCGGCTGGCGGGCTCGAGCCGGAGCCGCAGCCCGGCGCCTGATGCCGGCGCCGTCCGATCCGATGCCGAAAGCGAAGCCCCGCCCCCGGCGGGGCTTCGCCGCTTTCGCGGCCGGCGCGGATCGCCTGGCAATGGCGTGTGTTTGTCCGCTGCTTTGCCGTCAACCTGCGCTATAACCGGTCATCACGGGCGATCGTTTCGAGGAGATCGATGACGCGCAAGCTCTTCGGCACCGACGGGATCCGCGGCACCGCCAACAGCGAGCCGATGACCGCCGAGACGGCGCTCAAGGTGGCGATGGCGGCGGGCCGCCGGCTGCGGCGCGGCGATCACCGCCACCTCGCGGTGATCGGCAAGGACACGCGGCTCTCGGGCTACATGGTCGAGCCGGCGCTGACCGCCGGCTTCATCGCCATGGGCATGGACGTGGTGCTGGTGGGGCCGTTGCCGACGCCGGCGATCGCCATGCTGACGCGCTCGCTGCGCGCCGATCTCGGGGTGATGATCTCGGCCTCGCACAATCCCTTCGAGGACAACGGCATCAAGCTGTTCGGCGCCGACGGCTACAAGCTCTCCGACGAGATCGAGGCGACGATCGAGGACGAGCTGGAGCGCGCCGCCAATTTCCGCGTGCCGCCGCACGAGCTCGGCCGCGCCAAGCGGCTCGACGACGCCGGCGGGCGCTACATGGAATTCGTCAAGGCCAGCTTTCCCCGGCGCCAGCGCCTCGACGGGCTCAAGGTGGTGGTCGACTGCGCCCATGGCGCCGCCTACAAGGTCGCGCCCACCGTGCTGTGGGAGCTGGGGGCCGAGGTGGTGCCGCTCGGCGTGGCGCCCGACGGGCTCAACATCAACCGCGACAGCGGCACCATGGCGCCGCAGGCGATGCAGCGCGCCGTGGTCGAGCACCAGGCCCATCTCGGCATCGCGCTCGACGGCGACGCCGACCGGCTGCTCGTCGCCGACGAGTCCGGGCGCCTCCTCGACGGCGACCAGCTTCTGGCGCTGATCGCGCAGCACTGGCGCCGCGCCGGCCGGCTCGAGAGCGGCATCGTCATCGCGACAGTGATGTCCAATCTCGGGCTCGAGCGCCATCTCGCCGGCCAGGGCATCACGCTGCACCGCACCGCCGTCGGCGACCGCTACGTCGTCGAGGCGATGCGCAAGCTCGGCGCCAATCTCGGCGGCGAGCAGTCCGGCCACATCATCCTCGGCGACACCTCGACCACCGGCGACGGGCTGATGGCGGCACTGCAGGTGCTGGCGGCGCTGGCCGAGTCCGGCGCGCCGGCGAGCACGGTATGCAGCCTGTTCGCCCCGGTGCCGCAACTCCTGAAGAACGTGCGCTTCGCCGGCGGCGCGCCGCTCGAGCACGCGGCGGTGAAGAAGGCGATCGCCGCGGGCGAGCGCAAGCTCGGCAAGGCCGGGCGCCTTTCGGTGCGCAAGTCCGGCACCGAACCGCTGATCCGCATCATGGCCCAGGGCGAGGACGAGCGGCTGGTCGGCGCGATCGTCGAGGCGATCGCCGCGGCGGTGATCGCCGCCGGCGAGGCGGAGGGACGCGCCGCCGAATGAAGGGCCGCGTGCTCACCGTCGCGGGTTCCGACAGCAGCGGCGGCGCCGGCATCCAGGCCGACATCAAGACGGTGACGGCGCTCGGCGGCTACGCCGCCACGGCCGTCACCGCGCTCACCGCGCAGAATACGCTGGGGGTTGCCGGCGTCGTCCCGGTGGCGCCCGATTTCGTGCGCCGGCAGATGGAGGCGGTGCTCGGCGATATCGGCGCCGATTGCGTCAAGACCGGCATGCTGCACGATGCCGGGATCATCGCCGCGGTCGCCGATTGTCTTGCCGCGATGGCGCCGGCGGTGCCGCTGGTGGTCGATCCCGTGATGGTGGCGACCGGCGGCACGCGGCTGCTCGACGCCGCGGCGGTCGGGACGCTCAAGGGTCGCCTCATCGCCCTCGCGCGCGTGCTCACTCCCAACATCCCCGAGGCCGAGGCGCTGCTCGGCCGCCGCATCGCCGGGACCGAGGCGATGGTCGAGGCGGCCGAGGCGCTGCGCGGCCTGGGCGCCGCGGTGGTGGTGCTGAAGGGCGGGCATCTCGCCGGCGGCACGGTGCGCGACGTGGTGGTCGAGGCGGCGGCGCGCTACGTGCTGGAGAGCCCGCGGATCGAGACCCGCCATACCCACGGCACCGGCTGCACGCTCGCCGCCGCGATCGCCACCGGCCTGGCGCAGGGCATGGCGATGCGCGCCGCCATCGAGCGCGCCCATGATTTCGTGCAGCGCGCGATCCGCGCGGCGCCGGGCTACGGCAAGGGTCACGGGCCGCTGAACCACGGGCATGGGATAAGGTAGCTGTCTGCTGTCAGCGATCAGCCGTCCCGGGTGTCGGAACCGAGAAGAGAGCCACGCGCTTGCCGCTCTATCAGATCGACGCTTTCGCCGGCCGCCGCTTCGTCTCGCGGTTGCCTGCGCAACCGCTGTCGCCGCCGGCGACGAGCGCTATCGCGCTCGCGCCGGCTTCGCTATCGTTGCCCGGCTTCTCAGAGGAGGATTCCGGTGGCGAGGACATACGAGATCGCGGTGATCGCCGGCGACGGCATCGGCAAGGAAGTGGTGCCGGAGGGCATGCGCGTGCTCGAGGCCGCGGCGCGGCGCTTCGGCTTCTCGCTCATCTGGCGCGATTTCGACTGGAGCTGCGAGCGCTACGCCAAGACGGGCTCGATGATGCCGGCGGACGGGCTGGAGCAGATCAAGGGGATGCGCGGCATCTTCCTCGGCGCGGTGGGCTATCCCGGCGTGCCCGACCACGTCTCGCTGTGGGGGCTGCTGATCCCGATCCGCCGCGGCTTCTCGCAATACGTCAATCTGCGCCCGGTGCGGCTGCTCGCCGGCGTCGATTCGCCGCTCAAGAACCGCCAGCCCGGCGAGATCGACTTCTATGTCGTGCGCGAGAACAACGAGGGCGAGTATTCCGAGATCGGCGGCCGGCTCTACAACGGCACGGCGATGGAAATGGCGATGCAGCAGACGGTGTTCACCCGCCAGGGCTGCGACCGCATCATGCGCTTCGCCTTCGATCTCGCGATGAAGCGCAGGCGGCACGTGACCTCGGCAACCAAGTCGAACGGCATCATCCACACCATGCCGTTCTGGGACGAGCGCTTCGCCGCGGTCGCCAGGGACTATCCGGCGGTCCGCACGGACCAGTACCACATCGACATCCTCACCGCGCATTTCGTGCGCAACCCGCATTGGTTCGACGTGGTGGTGGGCTCGAACCTGTTCGGCGACATCCTCAGCGATCTCGGCCCGGCGGTGGTGGGGTCGATCGGCATCGCGCCCTCGGCCAACATCAACCCCGAGGGCGACTACCCTTCGATGTTCGAGCCGGTGCACGGCTCGGCGCCGGACATCTACGGCAAGGGCATCGCCAATCCGATCGGCCAGATCTGGTCGGGGGCGATGATGCTGGCGCATCTCGGCGAGCAGCAGGCGGCCGACGCGATCGAACGGGCGATCGCCGCGGCGCTGGCCGATGCCGCGGCGCCCAAGACGCCCGATCTCGGCGGCAAGGCCAGCACCAAGGAGCTGGGCGCCGCGATCGCTGCGGCGCTGGGCTGAGCGGCCGGCGATGAGCGAGCGCTATCTCGACGATTTCGCGGTCGGCGAACGCTTCGTCACGCGCGGCGTGACGCTGACCGAGAGCATGATCGTCGGCTTCGCCCTGACCTACGACCCGCAGCCCTTCCATATCGACGCCGAGGCGGCGCGGCAGAGCACCTATGGCGGCCTCATCGCCAGCGGCTTCCAGACACTGGCGCTGGGCTTTCGCATGGTGCTGGAGACCGGCATCTTCCGCGCCGCGAGCATGGGCTCGCCGGGCTTCGACGAGCTGCGCTGGCTCAGGCCGGTGCGGCCCGGCGACACGCTCCGCACCGAGGCGGAGGTCAGGGAGAACACGCCCTCGCGCTCGAAGCCCGACCGCGGCGTCCTGCGCGTCGCCTATCGCATCAAGAACCAGCGGGACGAGGAGGTGCTGAGCTTCCTGTCGATGCACCTGCTGAAGCGGCGGCTGCCATGAGGGAGCGTCGTCGGCGACGAGAACCGGCGGCCCTCATCCGGCCTTAGACCAGGGCTCGGCCCGCCACACCTGTTCGACGGCGTCGGCAATCCAAAGCCAGGCTTCCATGGTGCGCCGCTCGTCGCGATGAGCGGCTTTCAGCGATTGATGCTTGGCGTGGCTCGCCGCGCGCTCGCCATAGCGCGCGATCAGCAGACTGGCGAGTTCGTGAATCAGGCTGTCGTGCTCGAACAAGGCTGTCTCGGCTCCTCGCGCCGGCCGCGGCAAAGCGGCGCGCGGCGTGACCACATGGCTCCGGCAAAGGCGATGGCGCGACCACCCTCGGCCGCGGTCGGGCGCCGGCGGTGCTCTCCCGCGCATTGCGCCAACCGCGGCGTGCAAAGTGTCGGCAATTTTCAGCGTTTTCGGTGAGGCAAAATTCGGACTCGCCCGCCGGTCCCGGCGTGTGGCGGCGAGCCGGCCAGGGAGCCGTCGCGCGCCCGCGCTCACGCCACCTGTTTTGCCGGAAACCCGATCGCGGCATCACGCCGCAACCGCCTGGCCATGCGGCGGGCAAGCTCGGGATTGATCTTCTTCAGCCGCCGCAGATCTTCGGCAAGGGCGCTGCGTGCCGCCGCCAGCGTGGGAGACCGTTTCAGTTCCGTGCCGAGCGGGCCGCGAAGAATGTCCTTCATCGACGTTCCTTCTCGAGGGTCGCTTCGATCTACACGGCGAGCGAAGCATGGCGAAGCGGAAAATCAGTCCGACCCCGCTTCGTTCCGTGGCAAAAAAGGCGCGCAGAACTCGCAAAAATCCCACACCGCCGATCGCTTGCGATCTGGACAGTCGACTCTGCGAGGGAATTTCGGAGAACATTGCGATGGTCGAGAATGCCGGCCAGCCGGAAGCGGCTGATGACCTTTCGACGCTGAGCTTCGAGCAACAGCGGGCGCGCATCGGGCTGCGGCCGCTGGCGGCTGAGGGCCGGCGCGCGCTCGAAGGGGCGATCGCGCAAAAGACGCCGCCGGCCTTGCGGCTGGAAGAGGTGCTGAAGCTGGGCGTGCAACTGGGGGCTGACGTCCTTTCCTCGGAAGAACTGGACGCCTGGGCGCGCGCGCTTGCCCGGATGGATGCCATCACCTACTGCGTGCGCCTGATCGAGGCGCAGATCCTGGCCGGAAATGCCGGCGCCGGAATGATGCTGCCGGACGCCGCTCTCGAGATCGATCTCTGACGCGCGGCGCGCGTCCTCGGGCTGTCGGCGACGGCGAGGAAAAGGAGCGCACCGACGAAGGATTTCCGTCGATGCGCTCCGCCGGTGTGAAGGCCCGAGCGCCGGTCAGGCGCCTTCGTCGTATTCCTCGCCGATGTCCTTGCCGGTGTAGTCCGGCATGAAGCCGGCCGAGACCAGGCTCACCACCGCGCAGGCGGCGATATAGATCGCGATGGCATAGCCCGTGTGGTAGGCGTGGAAGAGCGTCGCCGCGATCAGCGGCGCCGGGCCGCCGGCAATGATCGAGGCGAGCTGGTAGCCCAGCGACGAGCCGCTGTAGCGCAGGCGCGGCGTGAAGGACTCGGCGATCAGCGCCGCCTGCGGGCCGTACTGCATGTCGTGCGGGATCAGGGAGAGCACGATGGCGAGGAACACCGCCGAGGGCAGCGCCGTGTCCAGCATGCCGAAATAGAGGAAGCCGAACAGGCCGGTGGTGGCCGCGCCGATCAGGTACATCTTGCGCCGGCCGATGCGGTCGGAGATGTGGCCCGACAGCGGGATGGTGACGAACGAGACCAGCGAGGCGACGAGCACCGCGCTGAGCACCAGGTCGCGCGACAGCTTCAGCGTGCCGGTGGCATAGGCGAAGACGAAGGCGGTGAAGATGTAGAAGGGCGCCTGCTCCGACATGCGCAGCAGCGCCGAGAGCATGATCTCGCGCGGCTGCCGGGTGATCACTTCGAGGATTGGCGCCTTCTCGATCTTGCGCTCCGCCACCAGCTTCTGGAACACCGGCGTCTCGAGGATGCCGAGCCGCACCCAGAGCCCGATGCCCACCAGCACGACGCTGAGCACGAAGGGGATGCGCCAGCCCCAGGTCATGAACTGGTCGCCCGACCAGGCGCTGAAGGCGCTGATCGCCAGGGTCGAGATGAACAGGCCGGCCGGCACGCCGAATTGCGGCCAGGAGGCGACGAGCCCGCGGCTGCCATGCGAGCGCGCCCATTCCATCGAAATCAGCACCGAGCCGCCCCATTCGCCGCCGACGCCGATGCCCTGGACGACCCGCAGCACCGTCAGGATGACCGCGCCCCAGATGCCGATCGAGGCGTAGGAGGGCACGAAGGCGATGAGGAAGGTGGCGATGCCCATGCACATCAGGGTCGCGATCAGCGTCGCCTTGCGGCCGATGCGGTCGCCGTAATGGCCGAAGATCGCCGCGCCGATGGGCCGGCCGACGAAGCCGACGAAATAGGTGGCGAACGCCGCCAGCGTCGCGGTGAAGGGGTCCTCGTGCGGGAAGTAGAGCTTGCCGAAGACCAGGCCCGCCGCGGTGCCGTAAAGGAAGAAATCATACCATTCGATCGTCGTGCCGACGGTGGCGGCGATGACGGCGCGGCGGAGCTGGCGGCTGTGTTCGGACTCCGACAGGGTTCCGGTGACCGTAGTGCTGACCATGAAGCGTTCCTCCCCGGGGACTCGGCGGTTTCTGTTGACCTGATATAAATAACCGATCTTTCAGCCCTTTTCGATACTCTCCTGTGGCGTCTCCGGGCGCGCGCGGCGGCAACTGCGGCGCGATGCCGCGCCGAGCCGGGCGGCCGGCGATTGACGCGCCGGGTCCGCCTCTTTAAGGTCCGCGGCGGGACACGGCCCCCCAACGGGTCGCATCTATTCTGCAAGGAATAGCACCATGAAGCCGCTCGTCCGGCCGCAGAATCCTCGTTTTTCGTCAGGCCCTTGCGCCAAACGCCCCGGCTGGACGCTGGCGGCGCTGGAAGGCGCCCTGCTGGGCCGCTCGCACCGCGCCAAGCCCGGCCGCGCCAAGATCGACGAGGTGGTCGAGCGCTCGCGCGCCCTCCTCGGCATCCCCCGGGACTACCGCGTCGCCATCGTGCCGGGATCGGATACCGGCGCCATCGAGATGGCGATGTGGTCGCTGCTCGGCCAGCGCGGGGTCGACGTGCTGGCCTGGGAGAGCTTCGGCGAAGGCTGGGCCACCGACCTCGCCAAGCAGCTCAAGCTGTCTGACCTCCGGCTGATGCGCGCCGAGTACGGCAGCCTTCCCGACCTCGCCAAGGTCGACACCGACCGCGACGTGGTCTTCACCTGGAACGGCACCACCTCCGGCGTCTGCGTCCCCAACGGCGACTGGATCAAGCCCGACCGCCAGGGGCTGACGCTGTGCGACGCCACCTCGGCCGCCTTCGCCATGGACCTGCCCTGGGACAAGCTCGACGTCGCCACCTGGTCGTGGCAGAAGGCGCTGGGCGGCGAGGCGGCGCACGGCATGCTGGTGCTGAGCCCGCGCGCCGTGGCGCGGCTGGAGAGCTACACGCCGCCCTGGCCGCTGCCGAAGGTCTTCCGCCTGACCTCCAAGGGCAAATTCGCCGAAGGCATCTTCAAGGGCGAGACCATCAACACCCCCTCGCTGCTCGCCATCGAGGACGCGATCGACGGCCTCAAATGGGCGGAGGGGGTCGGCGGCCGGCCGGCGCTCGTCGCCCGCGCCAAGTCCAACCTGGCGGCGATCGCCGAATGGGTCGAACGCACCCCCTGGATCGACTTCCTGGCGCAGGACCCGGCGATCCGCTCCTGGACCTCGGTCTGCCTCAAGCTGGTCGACGACTGGTTCCAGCGCCTCGCCCCGGATGCGCAGCGCGCCGCGGTGAAGCGGCTAGAGGCGCTGGTCGAGGCGGAAGGCGCCGGCTTCGACATCGCCGGTCACCGCGATGCGCCGCCGGGCCTGCGCCTGTGGTGCGGCTCGACCGTCGAGCGTGGCGATGTCGAGGCGCTGTTGCCATGGCTCGACTGGGCCTATGGCGACGTGCGCCGCGCCGCCGCCGCCTGACCGACCATCCCCGTCCTCAATTCCAGCAGCAGGATCTCGCCATGCCGAGGGTCTTGATTTCCGACGATCTGTCGCCGCGCGCGGTCGAGATCTTCGCCGAGCGCGGCGTCGACACCGACGTCATGACCGGGCTCTCGCCCGACGAGCTGAAGAAGATCATCGGCAAGTATGACGGGCTTGCGGTGCGCTCCGCCACCAAGGTGACCAAGGCGGTGCTCGAGCAGGCCAAGAACCTGAAGGTGATCGGCCGCGCCGGCATCGGCGTCGACAACATCGACGTGCCGACGGCGACCCAGCGCGGCGTGGTGGTGATGAACACGCCCTTCGGCAACTCCATCACCACCGCCGAGCATGCCATCGCCCTGATGTTCGCGCTGGCGCGCCAGATCCCGGCGGCCGACCGCTCGACCCAGGCGGGCAAATGGGAGAAGTCGCGCTTCATGGGGGTCGAGCTGACCGGCAAGGTGCTCGGCGTCATCGGCTGCGGCAATATCGGCTCGATCGTCGCCGACCGCGCCATCGGCCTCAAGATGAAGGTGGTGGCCTATGATCCTTTCCTCTCGGCCGAACGCGCGGTGGCACTGGGGGTCGAGAAGGTCGAGCTGGGCGATCTCCTGGCGCGCGCCGATTTCATCACGCTGCACACGCCGTTGACCGACGCCACCCGCAACGTCATCGACGCCAAGGCGCTCGCGCGGACCAAGAAGGGCGTGCGCATCATCAATTGCGCGCGCGGCGGCCTGCTCGTCGAGGAGGATGTGAAGGCGGCGCTCGACAGCGGCCATGTCGCCGGCGTCGCAATCGACGTGTTTCCGGTCGAGCCGGCGCGCGACAGCCCGTTCTTCGGCCGCGACGACGTGGTGGCGACGCCGCATCTCGGCGCCGCCACCAGCGAGGCGCAGGAGAACGTCGCGCTGCAGGTTGCCGAGCAGATGTCCGACTATCTCACCACCGGCGCGGTGGTGAACGCGCTCAACATGCCCTCGCTCTCGGCCGAGGAGGCGGTACGGCTCAAGCCCTATGTCACGCTCGCCGAGCTGCTCGGCAACTTCGCCGGCCAGCTCACCACCTACGAGCTGAAGGCGATCGAGATCACCTATGAGGGCCAGGCGGCGGAGCTCAACACCAAGCCGCTCACCGCCGTCATCCTCGCCGCCATCCTGGCGCCGCAGCTTGACACCGTGAACATGATCAACGCGCCGGTGATCTGCCGCGAGCGCGATATCCGGGTGAGCGAGACGCGCGTGCCGACGCTGCCCAACTACCAGACGCTGATCCGCGTCAGCGTCTCGACTGAGCGCCACAAGCGCAGCGTCGCCGGCACGCTCTTCGGCGGCCGGCCGCGCGTGGTCGAGGTCGAGGGCATCGTCATGGAGGCCGAGCTTGGCGCCCACATGCTGTTCGTGCGCAACAAGGACAAGCCGGGCTTCATCGGCAATCTCGGCCGCACGCTGAGCGAGGCCAAGATCAACATCGCCACCCTCCATCTCGGCCGCGCCGCGCCCGGCGAGGACGCGATCTGCCTGATCCAGGTCGATCAGGAGCTGTCCGACGACGTGCTCGAATGCGTCCGCGCGCTGCCCAACGTGGTGCAGGCGAGGGCGCTCAAGTTCTAGGGGGCAGGGCAGTTCCTTGCCCCTTTTCTGCCCTGAAGGGCGGAAAAGGATTTTGCCTTTCCGTTTGCCGCCCACCGCTAAAACCGCTATTTCCGCGCCATGAACGAGCCGCTCCATCCGGCGCTGCTGCCGCAAGGCCTGCGCGACCTGCTGCCGCCCGACGCCGCGATCGAGGCGGGGGTGGTGGCACGCCAGATGGCGGTGCTGGCAAGCCATGGCTATCAGCGGGTGAAGCCGCCGCTGGTCGAGTTCGAGGAGAACTTGCTGGCCGGGGCCGGTGCCGCCATGGCGCCGGAGACCTTCCGGCTGATGGACCCGATCTCGCAGCGCATGATCGGGCTGCGCGCCGACATGACGCCGCAGGTGGCGCGCATCGCCATGACCCGGCTCGGCAAGGCGCCGCGGCCGCTGCGGCTCTGCTACGCCGGCCAGGTGCTGCGCGTGCGCGGCGGCGAGACCCGTCCGGAGCGGCAGGTGGGACAGGTGGGCGCCGAGCTGATCGGCACCGATGCCATCACCGCCGATGTCGAGGTGGTGACGCTGGCGGCGGCGGCGCTGGCGGCGAGCGGGGTCGCCGGGCTGTCGGTCGACCTCACCCTGCCGACGCTGGTGCCGGCGGTCTGCGCCGCGCTCGGGCTTGGCGCAGCCGCCGTCGACGCGCTGCGCGCCGCGCTCGACCACAAGGATGCGGCTGCGGTCGCCGCGGTGGGCGGGCGGGCGGCGCTGCTGCTCGGTAAGCTGCTCGCCGCCGCCGGGGCGGCAACGAAGGCCCTGGCGAGCCTCGACGCGCTCGACCTGCCGCCGGCGGCGGCGGCAGAGCGCGCCCGGCTCGCGGCGGTGGTCGCGGCGGTGCAGCGCGCCGCACCCGATCTGGCGATCACCGTCGACCCGGTCGAGAATCGCGGCTTCGAGTACCATACCGGGGTGAGCTTCACCCTGTTCGCCCGCGGCGTGCGCGGCGAGCTCGGCCGCGGCGGGCGCTACCGCACCGGCAACGGCGACGGCGAGGCTGCGACCGGGTTCACCCTCTATACCGACACGGTGCTGCGCGCGCTGCCGGCGCCGGCGCCGGTGCCGCGGCTCTACGTGCCGCTGGGTGCCGATCCCGATGCCGCGGCGCGGCGGCGCGGCGAGGGCTGGGCGACGGTGGCGGGGCTGGCGCCGGTGGCCGACGCCGCCGCCGAGGCGAAGCGGCTCGACTGCGGCCATTGGCTCGATGGCGACCAGATCCTCGCGCTGGAATAATCGCGACCGGCTCTTCCGGGAGATGGCATGGCAAATGTCGCAGTGATCGGCGCCCAATGGGGCGACGAAGGCAAAGGCAAGATCGTCGACTGGCTGTCGCAGCGCGCCGACGTCGTGGTGCGCTTCCAGGGCGGCCACAATGCCGGCCACACGCTGGTCATCGGCGACGTCGAATATCGCCTGAGCCTGCTGCCCTCGGGGGTGGTGCGGCCGGACAAGCTGTCGATCATCGGCAACGGCGTCGTCATCGATCCCTGGGCGCTGCTGCGCGAGATCGAGGCGATCGGCCGCCAGGGCGTCGCCGTCACCCCCGACAATCTCAAGATCGCCGAGAACGCGGCGCTGATCCTGCCGTCGCACGCGGCGATCGACCGCGCGCGCGAGGAGGCGCGCGGCGACAAGAAGATCGGCACCACCGGCCGCGGCATCGGCCCGGCCTATGAGGACAAGGTCGGCAGGCGAGCCATCAGGCTGTGCGATCTCGCCGATCCCGCCAGCCTCGCCGACAAGCTCGACCAGCTGCTGCTGCATCACAACGCGCTGCTGCGCGGACTGAACGCACCCGAGCTCGACCGCACCGCTCTGTTCCAGGCGCTGCTACAGATCGCGCCCCAGGTGCTGCCCTTCGCCGACACGGTATGGCAGCGCCTCGACGAGGCGCGCCGCGCCGGCAAGCGCATCCTGTTCGAGGGCGCCCAGGGCGTGATGCTCGATGTCGACCACGGCACCTATCCCTATGTGACCTCGTCCAACACCCACCCGGCCACGGCGGCCTCGGGCGCGGGCGTCGGTCCCGGCGCGGTGGGCTATGTGCTCGGCATCACCAAGGCCTACACGACCCGCGTCGGCAGCGGCCCGTTCCCGACCGAGCTCACCGACGCCACCGGCGAGCTGCTCGGCGCGCGCGGCAAGGAGTTCGGCGTCGTCACCGGGCGCAAGCGCCGTTGCGGCTGGTTCGATGCGGTGATGGTGCGCCAGGCGGTGAAGGTGGCGGGCATCGCCGGCATCGCGCTCACCAAGCTCGATGTGCTCGACGGCTTTCCCGAGCTCAGGGTGTGCACCGCCTATCGCTGGCGCGGCGAGACGCTGCATCACCTGCCGGCGAGCGCCGCGGTGCAGGCCGAGCTCGAGCCGGTCTACGAGACCATCGAAGGCTGGCAGGAAAGCACCCGCGGCGCGCGCTCCTGGGCGCAGCTCAACGCCTTCGCGGTCAAATACATCCGCCGCATCGAGGAGCTGATCGAGGCGCCGGTGGCGCTGTTCTCCACCAGCCCGGAGCGCGACGACACCGTGCTGGTCCGCGATCCCTTCGCGGATTGACGGCGCGGCTGCCCCCCACCCCGACCCTCAAGGGGGTAGGGGGAGATCATCGCGCCGCAGCGGCCGCGCTGCGGGGGCGCCGGTTGCCGGCGAGGTAGCCGTCGACGATGGCGCCGAGCTCCTCGAGCTGGCCGGCGAAGAAGTGATCGGCGCCGCCGATGACGCGGTGCTCGATCTGGATGTCGCGCTGATGCATCAGCTTGTTGACGAGCTTCTGCACCGGCTCGATCGGCACCAGCTGATCGCGATCGCCCATGACGATCAGCCCCGAAGCCGGGCAGGGGGCGAGGAAGCTGAAATCGAACATGTTGGCCGGCGGCGCCACCGAGATGAAGCCGTCGATCTCCGGCCGGCGCATCAGCAGCTGCATGCCGATCCAGGCGCCGAAGGAGAAGCCGCCGATCCAGCAGGCGCCGGCATTGGGGTTGTAGGTCTGCAGCCAGTCCAGCGCCGCGGCGGCGTCCGACAGCTCGCCCTCGCCGCGGTCAAAGGTGCCCTGGCTGCGGCCGACGCCGCGGAAATTGAAGCGCAGCGCCGAGAAGCCGCGGCGGACGAAGGCGTGATAGAGCGTATAGACCACCTTGTTGTTCATCGTCCCGCCATGCTGCGGATGCGGATGAAGCAGGAGAGCAATCGGCGCATTGCTCTCCTTGGAGTGGTGATAGCGGCCTTCGAGCCGGCCCTCCGGCCCGTTGATGATGACGTCAGGCATCGATGGGAATCCGCAAAGAGGGGAAATCCGAGTAAATCAGCAAACTATGCATAGCCGATGCCGGCGCTACCCGCTGGTTAATCTTGACTAAATTACTCGGTCAACATATATCGCAGGGATCGTCGGACGACTGCCGGGACACACTCCCGCCAGGGCGAGGACCACCGGCTCCGTGAGCGAGCCATATATAGCACAGCGGCACCCATGGTTTTGAAAAACCTGCGCGAAGAGATCGACACCATCCTCGAGCACGACCCCGCCGCGCGGTCCGCGCTGGAAGTGGTGCTGTGCTATCCGGGATTCCATGCGCTGCTGCTCTACCGTTTGGCGCATGCGCTGTGGGAGCGGCGCTGGCTGGTGCTGGCGCGGTTCATCTCGTCGCTCGGCCGGATGCTGACCGGCATCGAGATCCATCCCGGCGCCAGGATCGGCCGCCGGCTGTTCATCGATCACGGTATGGGGGTGGTGATCGGCGAGACCACGGAAATCGGCGACGATGTCACCCTCTATCAGGGCGTGACGCTGGGCGGCACCAAGCTGCATCGCGGCAAGCGCCATCCGACCATCGAGGACGGAGTCATCGTCAGCGCCGGCGCCAAAGTGCTTGGCGGCTTTACCGTCGGCAAGGGGGCGCGCATCGGCCCCAACGCGATCGTGCGCACGGCCGTGCCGCCCGGCGCGCGGGTGGTGGCGCCGCGCTCGACCGTGATCACCGGCGAGCCGCGCGACGCCAAGCAGGAGGCGCAGCGCCAGGAATTCGTCCCCTACGGCACCCCCGGCGATGAGATTCCGGATCCGGTGGCTCGCGCGCTCAATGGCCTTCTCGACGAGGTACAGGCGCTGCGCGCGCGGGTGGGCGAGCTCGAAGGCGAGGTCGCGGAGAGCCGCCCCGAGCCACTGCTGAAGACCGGCACCGGCGGCGCCCCCTGGGCGCATGGCGAGAAGGAATAATCCATGCGGCTCAGCACCAAAGGGCGCTATGCGGTGATGGCGCTGGTCGATCTCGCCAAGCACAGCCGGGGCGAGCCGATCGCGCTTGCCGAGATCGCCGAGCGGCAGGAGATCTCGCTCTCCTATCTCGAGCAGCTCTTTGCCAAGCTGCGCGTCGCCGGGCTGGTCAAGAGCGTGCGCGGTCCCGGCGGCGGCTATCTGCTCGGCCACGCCGCGCAGGACACGCGCATCGCCGACATCATCCTCGCGGTCGACGAGCCGATCCGCGCCACGCGCTGCTCGCCCGGCGCGCCGACCGGCTGCAGCGGCAGCAAGAGCCGATGCCTCACCCACGATCTCTGGGAGGAGCTCGGCAATCAGATCCATCTCTATCTCAGCTCGGTGTCGCTCGCCGACGTGGTGGAGCAGCGCGTGCTGGGCCGCAGCGGCGCGCTTCATTGCGAGCAGCGCGCCGCGGCGATCGCGGCGCAATAGCCGGCGTCCCGCGCGATGCCCGGTCTGGCCTATCTCGACTGGAACGCGACCGCGCCGCTGCGCCCCGAGGCGGCGGCGGCGATGGCGGAGGCGCTGGCGCGCTGCGGCAATCCCTCGTCGGTGCATCGCTGGGGCCGCGAGGCGCGGCGCGCGCTCGAGGCGGCGCGCGCGCAGGTCGCGGCGCTGGTCGGTGCGGCGCCGGCGGAGGTCGTCTTCACCAGCGGCGGCAGCGAGGCGAACCAGCTGGCGCTGCGCGGCGTTACCGGGCGGCGCGTGCTGGTCTCGGCGCTGGAACATGATTCCGTGCGCCAGGCGCTTGCCGGCGCGGCGGTGATCCCGGCGACGCCCATGGGCGTCGTCGATCTCGCGGCGCTGGAGCGGATGCTCGCGGCCAACGCGCGGCCGGCGCTGGTGTCGCTGATGCTCGCCAACAACGAGACCGGCGCGATCCAGCCGGTGGCCGAGGCGGCGCGGCTGGCGCATGCGAAGGGCGCGCTGCTGCATTGCGATGCGGTGCAGGCGGCGGGCAAGGTCGCGGTCGATCGCGCCGCGCTGGGCGCCGACCTGCTGAGCCTCTCGGCGCACAAGCTGGGCGGCCCGCAAGGCGTCGGCGCGCTGGTGGTGAGCGATGCGGTGCCGCTTGCGGCGCTGCAGACCGGCGGCGGCCAGGAGCGCGGCCGGCGCGCCGGCACGGAGAACCTGCCGGGCATCGCGGGGTTTGGCGTCGCGGCCGCGCTCGCGGGCGAACGGCTCGGCGACTACGCGGCGCTCGCGCGGTTGCGCGATGCGGCGCAGCGGCGGCTCACCGCGATCGCGCCCGAGGCGCCGGTCCACGCCGCGGCGGTGCCGCGGCTCGCCAACACGCTGTGCATCGGCATGCCGGGCGTGCCGGCGGCGACGCAGGTCATGGCGCTCGACCTCGAGGGCGTGATGGTGAGTGCGGGATCCGCCTGCTCCTCGGGCA
This sequence comes from Rhodospirillales bacterium, assembly GCA_027315365.1. Taxonomy (GTDB): domain Bacteria; phylum Pseudomonadota; class Alphaproteobacteria; order ATCC43930; family CGMCC-115725; genus DAHUYF01. The sequence goes on from DAHUYF010000136.1 coordinate 22,315, forward strand.
AGCTGCGCCGCAGCCCGGTGCTGGAGGCGATGGGGGTGGGATCCGACGCGGCCGACAGCGCCATCCGCGTTAGCCTGGGCTGGAGCAGCGGCGCGGCCGATATCGACCGGCTGATCGAGGCCTGGGGCGCGCTCTACGCGCGCAGCCGGGCGAACGCCGCATGACCGCCGCTTTCGCCCGCCTGCCGCGCCGGCCCAACGCGGCGCCGGTCTATCTCGACTATCAGGCGACGACGCCGCTGGACCGGCGCGTGCTCGACGAGATGCTGCCCTGGTTCACCGAGAAATTCGGCAACCCGCATTCGGCGAGCCACGCCTATGGCCGCGAGGCGGAAGCGGCGGTGGAGCGGGCGCGAGCGGACGTGGCGGCGCTGATCGGCGCCGAGCCGCGCGAAATCGTCTTCACCTCGGGCGCCACCGAGGCCAACAACCTCGCGATCAAGGGGGCGGCGCGCTTCCGCCGCGCGCAGGGGCGCGATCACATCGTCGCGCTCGCGACCGAGCACAAATGCGTGCTGGAAAGCGCCCGCGCAATGGCGCACGAGGGCTGCCGCGTCAGCCTGCTGCCGGTGGGATCCGACGGCCTCGTCGATCTCGACACGCTCGCTGCCGCGATCGACGAGCGGACGGCGATCGTCTCGGTGATGGCGGCCCATAACGAGATCGGCGTGCTGCAGCCGCTGGCCGAGATCGGCGCGCTCTGCCGCGAGCGCGGCGTGCTCTTCCACAGCGATGCGGCGCAGGCGGCGGGCAAGGTGGCGATCGACGTCGAGGCGATGAAGCTCGACCTGCTGTCGATCTCGGCGCACAAGCTCTACGGGCCCAAGGGCATCGGCGCGCTCTATCTGCGCCGGCGGCCGCGGGCGCGGATCGAGCCGCTGCTCGACGGCGGCGGACAGGAGCGGGGGATGCGCTCGGGCACGCTGCCGACCCCGCTCTGCGTCGGGTTCGGCGCCGCGGCGCGGATCGCCGAGGCCGAGATGGCAAGCGAGGCGCCGCGGCTGCTGGGGCTGCGCCGGCGCCTGCTGGCCGGGCTCAGGGCGCAGCTGCCCGAGGTGCGGCTCAACGGCGACGAAGCGCGGCGGCTCCCCGGCAACCTCAATCTCGGCTTTCCCGGCGTGCCGGCGCTGGCGCTGATCGAGGCCTGTCCGGGCCTGGCGCTGTCGACCGGCTCGGCCTGCACCGCGGCCGAGGTCGAGCCGTCCTACGTGCTGCGCGCGCTGGGCCTGCCCGAGGCCCTGGCGGGGGCCAGCCTGCGGCTCGGGATCGGTCGCTATACTACTGAATCTGAAGTGGATTTTGCCGTCGAGGCGCTGGTCGCCGGGGCCCGGGCTCTGGCCCGGAGCGAGAGGGTGACAGCGGCGGCGGGCCGCCCCACATAAGGGGCGGCGGAGTTGCCCGGCACGGCCCGGGCGGTGTATCTAGCGGTTGGATCGCGGGAGCAGGGCGATGGCGTCGAGACAGGCGATGACGGTAACCGAGGCGGCGGCCGGGCGGATCCAGGCGCTGCTGCAGCGCCGCGGCAAGCCCTCGGTCGGCATCCGGATCGGGGTGCGCAGCCGCGGCTGCTCGGGACTTACCTACACGGTCGAGTATGCGGACGAGAAGGGCAGGTTCGACGAGGTGGTGCAGGACAGGGGCGTCACCATCCTGATCGATCCCAAGGCGACGATGTTCATCATCGGCACCGAGATGGATTACGTCGAGGACAAGCTGCAATCGGGCTTCACCTTCCGCAATCCCAACGAGAAGGGCCGCTGCGGCTGCGGCGAATCCTTCCACGTCTGATGCCGCGATGAAGCTGTTCCAGATCGAGGAGCCCGACGGCTCGCCGCTGACCGGCGACGGTCCCGGCACTGCCGTGGGCATCGAGCTGTCGGCCGCGGCCGGCGCCGCGGTGGCGGTGGCGGTCGGCGGCAATGCCGAGCTGCTGCCCGGCGCCGATGGCACGGCGCGGCTGCCGGTGCCGGGGCTCGAGGATGAGGGCGCGGTTGCGGCGCTGCTGCTGCGGCTGCGCGAGCGCGCCGAGAAGGCGCTGGCGCGGCCGGTGACGCATGCGGTGGTGGCGCTGGCGGCGCCGGGCGCGCGCTCGCGCGCGGCGGCGGCGGCGGCGGCACCGGCGGCGGGGCTGATGCTGCTCGCCGTGGTGGAGTCGAGCGCGGCGGTGTTGCGCGCGCCTGGGGCGCGGCCGTCGGACGCGGCGGTGCTGGGCGCCGCGATCCAGGCCGAGGAAGATGCCGCGCCGCCGGCGCGCTGAAGGGGATTGGCATGGCGAAAATGGTATTCATCGAGCGCGACGGAACGCGCCGCGCGGTCGACGCTCCGGTCGGGCTCTCGGTGCTGGAGATCGCGCACAAGCACGGCATCGACATCGAAGGCGCCTGCGAAGGCTCGCTCGCCTGCTCGACCTGCCACATCATCATCGATGCCGAATGGTACGAGATGCTGAAGGAGGCGACCGAGGACGAGGAGGACATGCTCGATCTCGCCTTCGGCCTGACCCAGACCTCGCGGCTCGGCTGCCAGATCATCATGACCGAGGAGCTGGACGGTCTCACCGTCCGCCTGCCGCAGGCGACGCGCAACCTGATGAACGGCTGATGAACTCGCTCGGCCTGCCGAAGCCGGCGCGCGACTGCCGCGTCGTCGTCGCCATGTCCGGCGGCGTCGACAGCGCGGTGACGGCGGCGCTGCTGGTCGAGGAAGGCTTCGATGTCGTCGGCATCACCCTCCAACTCTACGACCACGGCCAGGCTGCCGGGCGCAAGGGCGCCTGCTGCGCCGGGCAGGACATCCACGACGCCGCGCGCGTGGCGGAGCGGCTCGGCATTCCGCACTACGTGCTCGATTATGAACGCCGCTTCCGCGACAGCGTGATCGCGGATTTCGCCGACGCCTATGCCCGCGGCGAGACGCCGATCCCCTGCGTGCGCTGCAACGAGCGGGTGAAGTTCCGCGATCTCCTGGCGACGGCGCGCGACCTCGGCGCCGACGCGCTCGCCACCGGCCATTACGCGCGCCGGGTCGAGGGACCAGGCGGCCCCGAGCTGCATCGGGCATCCGATCCCGGACGCGACCAGAGCTATTTCCTCTTCGCCACCACCGCGGCCCAGCTCGATTTTCTGCGCTTTCCGCTGGGCGCGCTGGAGAAGGCCGAGACCCGCGCGCTGGCGCGCCGCTTCGAGCTGGGGGTGGCGGCAAAGCCCGACAGCCAGGACATCTGCTTCGTGCCCGACGGCAATTATGCGGGGATCGTCGAGAAGCTGCGGCCGGGCGCGGCCGAGCCCGGCGAGGTGGTGGACGAGGCGGGACGCGTGCTGGGATCGCATCCCGGCGTCATTCATTTCACCGTCGGCCAGCGCAAGGGGCTCGGCATCGGCGGCGGCGAGCCGCTCTATGTGCTGCGGCTCGAGCCCGAGACGCGCCGCGTGGTGGTGGGCCCGCGCGCGGCGCTGGGCCGGCGCCGCGTGCCGATCGCGGGCGTCAACTGGCTCGGCCCCGCGCCGGCATCCGGCGGCATCGAAATCGACGTAAAGCTGCGCTCGGCGCAGCCGCCGCTGCCGGCGCGCCTCGTGCTCGACGGCCAGGGCGGCGGCGAGGCAGTGCTGGCGGAGCCGGCTTTCGGCGTCGCGGCGGGCCAGGCCTGCGTCGTCTATGACGGCACGCGCCTGCTGGGCGGCGGCTGGATCACCCGCGCCGCGACATAGGCGGCTTACGCGGGCATGCCGGTCGCCAGCCGGTAGAGCAGCCCGGCGATGCCGCCCAGCAGCAGCACCAGGGTGGCCAGGAAGCCGATGGTGAAGCCGGGGCCGCGCGCCGCCGGGTCGCGGGCGTAGCTCCGGGCGTAGAGCGCGCGCCCGGCGACGAAGACGAGGCCGAGGATTCCGGCCCACAGCGGCGAGACGGCGAGGCCGAAGATCCACAGGCTCGGCAGGAACAGGACGAGCTGCTCGAGGGTGTTCTGCTGGATGCGGAAATAGCGCTCGAACTCGGGATCGCCGACGACCGCCGGCGCCTCGAGTCCGGTGCGGCCGCGGGCGCGCATGCAGCCGATGACGGTGGCGAGATAGACCAGCAGCGCGAGGCAGGTGGCGAGGGCGGGATAGAGGGGCAGGGGCATGGCGTGTTTTCCGCTCCTTGGGTAGCCGGTGCTCGCTTGACGCGGCGCGGCGGTTTTCTTATACCCCGAACCGTCCCGCGGCGGGGTAGCTCAGCTGGTTAGAGCAGGGGAATCATAATCCCAAGGTCGGGGGTTCGAGTCCCTCCCCCGCTACCACCTAAATCAAGATCAGGCATAGTGTAGCGGGGCGAACGCTCGGCACCCGCCGGGCTGGGTGAGCGCTTCTTCGCCAAGCTCAAACACCTTCGACACACCGCGGCGCGCGAGTGGCGCGCCCGCCATTCCCCGGCGCGCTCTGTCTGAATATCCGGCGGCACTTAGTCCGGCAACGCGCGTTCCTGCCGCGACGCCACCATTGCCCGCGAGTCTACATGCTGGTGTGAGCCAGGCCGTTCGGTGCCGCAGGCCGTCAAGGGAGCCGGCCGACCGGCTCCCTTGAACCGTGCCGTTCGGACGAAGCGGTCTATGCCTTCGTCGCCACCGACTTGGTCAGGGCGCTGGCCATCTGCCCCGAGACATATCCAAAGACGGCGCCGACCACCAGAGAGACGATGAGCAGGATCAGCGGGTTGGTGAAATTGGCGACGCCGAGTTGTTGCAACGCCGAGGGCTGGTGAAGCGAGTAGCCGACAATCGCAGCGTAGCCGTAGACATTGGCGGGCACCGTCGACAAAGGCTCGATGGAGGCCACGATCACCAGGCAGAATACCGTCGCCCCGACGACGATGGCTGGCCAGACCGCACCGGCGGCCGCTATCGGGACATGGACGATGATCAGCAGCGCAATCCAACCGACGACCGCGCCGTAAACCGTACCGGCGATGGTCTTGACCAGCGCATTGTTGTCGCCGCCGGTATGGAAATAGCAGCCCCAGGCGATGAAGCCTGCCCACACCAGCACGAAGCCGGTAAGTGGGCCGAGCGCGAGAAACGCCCAGATGGCGCCCAGGACGGCAATACTGAGGGACAAAGCTACCAACTGTGGCATGGCGAACCTCCCTTTGATTTATTTGCATGTGGCTAGAACTGCCTTGGATATTGCCAAAACATCTAGCGTCAATGATCTCGCCAGTCTCGACGTTGGTTGTCAATGCCGGAAACTCTCGACGTCTGGTGTCGGGATCTCGCACCGTGAGCTCGCACACCAGGAGAAAGCCCCGCTTGTGAAGGGAACGGCCGCGCGGGATCTCGCGCGGATTCGGAACCAGGATGTCGACGCTGCGTTCTGCTAACGCAGCCACTCGGATACCGGTGCGATGACATGCCTGTTCTCAGGTCCCCCGATGATCTGCTCGCCGTCGAGCTCAAGGAGATTGACAGTGCCGAGCGTCGGCCCTCGCGCGCCATTCCGAGGCTCTCCAAGAATCTTCGGACCGCCTGCGGCAGAGGTGAAGCCGCGCATGATCGCGCATGATGGAGAACCGGGGCTCCGCCGCCGGTTCGCCCGCGGCGCCGGTTCGGACCGGCCGCCATGCGCGGCGGCGCCCTGGCGGCCGATGATGGGTCAGTGCCGGATCGCGATGATTCTGGCACTGGTGAGCCTTGGGGTGGCGGCGTGCACCTCGCCGGAGGAGCAGCACCAGGCCGATATCAGTGCCTGTCAGGGTTACGGCTTCACCGCCGGGACCACCGAGTTCGCCAGCTGCATGCAGCGCCAGCAGCTCGCCAGAAGCCAGAGCAGCGGCTTCTTCCCATCGATCGGCTTGGGCGTGGGCGGCGGCAGCTTCGGCGGCGGCGGGTTCGGCGGCGGCGGTCTCGGCCTCGGCTTCTGAGGCTTTGCCTTACGGCGCCGGCTGTGCCGCCTGCGTCGGCCGCAGCGTTTTCTGGTCGCGTACCACGCGTCCGGACCTCACGACCCCGAAGACGATGTCGGCCGGGCGAACGGCATCATGGCTCGCGGCGTCGAAGGGGTGGTCGTAGGTCTTGAGGACGCCGGCGACGGGATGGTGCAGGTGCTCCAGGGCGGCGCGGATCCGCGAACCGTCGGTCGAGCCGGCCTGCTCGATCGCCGCGGCGAGGACGCGCAGCGAATCGTAGCCCTGCGCGGCGGACATGGGCGAGCCGATGCGACGCCCGAACCGCGCCTTGAACGCCTCCAGGAAAGCCGCCTGAGCAGGGTTCGCGGCATCGTCGATGAAGGTCTCCGGCATCGTCGCGCCGTCGCCGCTCTGTCCGGCGCCGTCGACAAAGCTCGACATCGACAACGTCCAACTGCCGATCAGCGGCACCTCCCAGCCCAGCGCCGCGCGGTCGCGGGCGATTACGGCCAGTTCGGGGCCGATGCCGTAGGTCATCAGCACGTCGGCGCCGGCCGCGCGGGCGCGGCGGAGCTGCGCCGTCATGTCGGTATCGCCGATATTGAATTTCTCCAGCGACGCGGGCACGAGCCCGTGCCGAGCGAGTGCGGCGACCAGATCGTGGCGGCCGACCTGGCCGTAGGTCGTCGAATCCGTCAGGATGGCGGCGCGGCGACAATCCCGGCGGATGGCCGCGTCGACGATCGCCGGCGCCTCGATCGCGGTGCTCATGGAGATGCGGAAGACATAATTCTCGTCGTATTCCGGCGGGGCGAACTCCTGCGCGATGGCGGCGCCGGTTGCGACGCTGACGATCAGGGGGATCTGCGCCTCCTCGAAATAGGGCGCCGCGGCCAGTGCGACGCCGGTGTTGACGAGACCGATGCCGGCGGCGACGGGACGGGCCCGGGTCAGCTCGCGGGCGACGCGTGCGCCGCGCTCGTCGTGGGACGCATCGTCGCGCTCGACCAGCGCGATCGACCGTCCCAGCACGCCGCCGGCACGATTGATCTCGTCGCGCGCCAGCTCGGCGCCTTCGCGCATGCTGATGCCCATATCGGCCGAGCCGCCGGTATAGGGTCCGATGACGGCGACCTCTATGGGCGCCGATGTCCCGGCCGCCACCGCCAGGCTCGGCATGGCGGCGAGCGCCAGCCAGGCGCCCGCGAGCCGCCTCGCGGCCGCCATCCCCGGCCGCCGGGTCACGCGACGCTCCTGTTCGGCACGGGTGCGTCGGCCGGCGGCGCCATCTCGCTCGCCAAGGGGAAGGTGATGCGCACCGCGGTTCCCCGTCCGGGCTCGCTGGCGATGGCGAAGCTGCCGCCGTGCAGCTCGACGAGGTTTTTCGCCAACGGAAGGCCCAGCCCGGTGCCCTCGTGGGTGCGCGTCATCGCATTCTCCACCTGCCCGAAGGGCTCGAGCGCCTTCGGGATGTCTTCCGCCGACATGCCGATGCCGGTATCCGCGACCTCGATGTCGACGCCGGACGGAGCGCGCCAGGCGCGCACCAGGACCTCGCCTCCGGCGGGCGTGAATTTGACGGCGTTCGAGATCAGATTGATCAGCACCTGGTGCAGGCGGGTGCTGTCCGCGGCGATCGCGGGCAGTCCGGTTTCCGGCTCGCAGCGGAGCAGGACGCCTTTCTCCGCCGCTTTGTCGGCCAGCAGATCGGTCGCCTCGTGGAGGCTGGCGGCCGGGTCGAGGCGCTCGATCAGCAGCTCGGTCTTTCCCGAGTGCAGCTTGGCGAGATCGAGGATGTCGTTGATGATCTTGAGCAGATGGCGCCCGCTCCTGACGATGAGGGCGCCGTACTCCCGGTAGCGCGGCAGCACCGATCCGAAGGCCTCCTGGGCGATCAGCTCGGCAAAGCCGATCACGGCATTCAGCGGCGTGCGCAGCTCGTGGCTCATCGTGGCCAGGAAGGCGCTCTTGGCCCGGTCCGCCTCTTCGGCCCGCTCCCTGGCGACCCGTTCGGCCTCGCCGGCCGCGCGCAGCGCCTCCTCCTGCTGCTTCACCTGCGTGATGTCGCTGTGAAAATAGACCATGCCGCCGGCGTTCGTCCGCCGCCAGCGCGTCAGCACCCAGCGGCCGCCGGCGAGCTTCTGCACCGTCTCGCCGCTCGGCGTGCGATGCTGGGCGAGACGGCGCTCGACGTCCGCCGGCGATCCGTAGATGCCGTGCCGCAGCGACAGCCCGAGCGCGTCCTCGAAGGAGAGGTTCGGTGCGACCGCATCGTCGGGAATCGAGAACAGCTCTCGATAGCTGCTGTTGCACATCAGCAGACGGTCGTCCGCGTCGAACAACGCGAACCCGGCCGGCACATTGTTGATGGCGTCGCGCAGGCGAAGCTCGGCATGCTCGCGTGCGCCGGCCTCCCTGACCAGCTTCGCGGTGCCCAGCGCGACGAGCAGCGTGAGCATCGCCATGAACACCGCGTCCGCCGCGGCGTAGGCGCGAAAGGACGGCTCCAGCCACACCGGCGGCGTAGTGACGATGATCTTCAGCGGCAATCCCGAAACCGGCTGCACCAGCGATGTGAAGCGCGGGTTGAGATGGAAGAAGCTGCGCACATCCATGCCGATGAGCGCGCGGCTGTTCTGCGGCGCCACGACCGCGGCCAGCAGCGCACCGTCTTCCCGCGCGAGCGCTGCCATGCCGGCATCGGCGTTGCCGCCCCGCCCGTAGAAGCTCATGAAATAGGACGGATCGACCAGCGCGGCGACGACGCCGCGGAGATCGCCGCCGCTGTCGAGGATGGGTCTGGTCACCGCGAAATAGGGTTTGCCGTCGACTTTCGACAGCGACGGCGCCTCAATGTAGAGGCCAACGCCGCGCCATTTCTTCTGTTCGGCAAAGCCTGGCAAGTCCGCGTAGGAAAACCGCTGTGCCGGATAATGGCGCGAATCCTGGATCAGCACGCCATTGGCGTCGAGGATCGTCAGTGCCCTGACCTGCGGCAGACTCGCCGCGGTCCGATGCAGCAGCATGTGCAGTGCCACCGATCGCCGCCCGAGAGCCGGCTCGGCGGCGGCTTTGGAGGCGACGTCCTCGAGGGCGAGGTCGACGCCGCCGATCGCGCGGCTGGCATGTTCGGCCAGCAGGGTCGCGCGTGCGGCCATGGCGTCCGCCGCCGTGGTTTGCGCGGACTGCACCAGCTTGGCAATGAAGATCGCGTTCGCCCCGTGCAGCAGGACGAGGATCAGCAGGCTGGAGACGGTCAGCCTGCGCGAGAACGGCATCTGCAGAAGCTGTGCGACGGCGTAGCGCATGCCTGTGACGTCTGCCCGGTCGAGGCGCCGAAACCCGACAGCCTCTCGGTCCCGGAGCCGAACATCGAATTTTTCAGGCTATGCCGCAGAAGCTAAGAATAGGTTGTCGACCCGTCGCGCCGCCGATCCGGCCCGAATTGGCGAGGATCGTTTCGCTGCCGCAACGGCATCGGCGCTCGCGGTCGGTCGGCGCCGTCGATGAGTGCCCTTGCCGCCTTCAGATCGAGCTGCTGCGCGCGATGGTCGGCTCTGCCGCGCGGCGCCGGCGGGCTTGCCGCCGCCTGGACGTCAGATCGAGAACGGCAGGGCGTCGAGCAGCAACATCAGGTTGAGCGCCAGGATGACCGCCGCCGCGGCGAGCGCGGCCAGCGAGATCGCCGGCCGGTTGGCCATGGCGCCCATGACGCTGCGGCGCGACGTGAAGGCGATGAGCGCAAGCATCGGTACCGGCAGGACCAGGCTCAGCACCGCTTGGCTGAGGACGAGCATGCGCGTGGCGTCGACGCCCAGGGCCACGACCACGAGGGACGGCGCCATGGTCACGAGGCGGCGGACCCAAAGCGGGATCCGCCAGCCGACGAAGCCCTGCATGATCACTTGGCCGGCGAGCGTGCCGACCACGGAACTCGACGCTCCCGACGCCAGGAGCGAGACCAGGAATGCCACGGCCGCGGCCTTGCCGAGCAAGGGGCCGAGCAGGCGATAGGCGGTTTCGATGTCGGCGACGCCGTTATGGGCGCCGTCGTGGAATGCCGAGGCGGCCAGGTACATCATCGCCAGGTTGACGAGGCCGGCGATCCCGAGCGCGATGACGACGTTGCGATCGGAGGCGCGGATCAGGCCGGCGGCGCCGCCGCGAGCACCGCCCCGATCCTGGGTCAGGCCCGAATGCAGGTAGATGGCATGCGGCATCACCGTGGCGCCAACGATGCCGGCAGCCATCAGCACGCTGTCCGAGCCGCCGAGCCAGGGGACGGCCGCGTGGTAGGCGACCGCGCCCCAATCGGGCGCCGCAAGGATCGTCTCGACCAGGTAGCCGGCACAGACCACGCCGACCAGCGCCGCCACGGCGGCTTCGATGATGCGCAACCCCCAACGCTGCAGCAGCAGCGTCGCATAGGTGGCGACGCCGGCGACTATCGTTCCCGCCAGCAGCGGAATATGGAACAGGAGCTGCACGCCGATACCGGCGCCCAGCAGCTCCGCCAGATCGGTCGCCATGGCGGCGAACTCGCTTGCCACCCACATCGCCGCGACCAGGCCGCGCGGCAGCCGCGCGCGACTTATCTCCGCGAGATTCATCCCGGTGACGATGCCGAGCCTCGCCGACAAGGCCTGAAACAGCATCGCCACCAGGTTGGCGAGCACGACGACCCAGAGCAGCTTGTAGCCGAAGGCGGCCCCGCTCTGGATGTTGGTCGCGACATTGCCGGGATCCATATAGGCGACCGAGGCGACGAAGGCGGGCAGCATCAGCGATGCGCCTGCGCCGCGCGCCGCCGGCAGCCGGATCGACCGGAGCGCCTCCGGCCGCGGATCGAGCGCCTCCGCGCCGTACCATGCCCGAACCAGCGCTACCATCGCACCCTCCGCCGCCGACCGCCGACCATCGCGACGCCCGATCGGGACGATGCCGGCGCATAACCAGATGGGCATGCAGGGGCGACGAAGAAAGTCGATCTATTCGATTGCCGCCATCGGAAATTACGATCCATGAGCGAAGTGCCGGCGATCACCTGCGGCGCAGATGCACGCCGATTGCCTCAGCCCGGACGTCCCGCGGTCGCCGCGATGCGGTCTCGCATCGCCCTGCCGTCGGCGCAGCCATACGGCGTATCATCAAAGCCAACGCCGTTTCCGGAGCGCGGTTCCGATACGCGGAGCGGACAACGGACGACACGACGCAGGCTCTCGATGACGCCATGCGCCGCCGGTAGCGGCGGCTCAGTGCTTGCTGGCGCGAGCCGCGATCGCTCTACCGCGTCGTCGGCCCTGGTGCTCGCTTTTTCGCAAGAATTGCCGGACATTCTACATGATTGTCGCCGGCCTCCGCGGCAGCTTTAACCGGTGCTTTGCCTTCTGGCGGCAGGATTGCTGCCGATACTCGGTTTTGGGAGCACAGCGGCCATGCGGATTCGGTGCATAAAATTGCAGGAGCAGGGAATCGAGTTCTTCGTTGCGCTGGTCAAGGAGGACGTCGTCGGCGCCGAAGAGCATGCGACACGCACCGTGGCCAATTACGAGAGCATCCTCAATCGGCCGGTCGTGCTCTGCGGCGATCTCTCGGGGAAGTATTTCGGCCGCTATGATCTGGCGCATCATCTGGCGCGGACCATCGATCCCAGCCGCATCCGCTGGGGCACCTACGAATTCGAGTATCCGGGCTGAGGCGCCGCCGTCACGCCACCCGCACTCCCTGACCGGGCGCCGCGTCGGCGCCTTGACGCCAGAGGCGGAGGTCGACGACCTTCTTGCCGGCCTGCGTCTGCCGCACTGCCCGCAGCGCCGCTAGGCAGCGCCGCCGCTTCAGCAACCAGCGAAGATCGTCAAGGTCTTCGTCGTCGACGCCGCAAGGCGCGGTCAGCATGGCCAGCAGCCGGTCGATGTCGCGCAGATCGCGGGCGAGTTCCTCGGAGGTCATCGCGCACCAGCCTTTCCTGCCTTCGCCTCGCTGCACTCCAGACCAACGGCCGCGGGCGCGCCTTGAGGCAGATCAAGCGTCCCGACAATCGGCGGCGTGGGCGCCGTTCGCCGCCTGTCCCGCCGCGGCCGAGCGTCTTGAGATAGATCAATGTGCCGCCTGCCCGGCGGTGGTGACATTGATCTTCTTCAAGCCGGAGGATCAGCCATGCCAGACGACGCCAAGGCCGCGCGGCCGCAGCCGATGACGAAACACCCGCCGGAGAGCCCGGTGCCGAATTACGCCGCCTTCTTCGGCGGCGGCCAGCAAACTTTCTCGCGCTGGATGCAAGGCATGTTCACGCTTTCCCAGGAGATCACGCGCTTCACCCAGGGCCGGGTGCAGGAAGACATGGCGGCATGGTGGGCGCTTGCCTCCTGCCGCACTCCCGAGGAGGCCGCGAACTGCCAGCAGCGCTTTGCCGCCAAGGCGGTCGAGGAATATTCCGAAGAGATCACCAAGCTGTCGCAGATGATGATGACGGTGGCGACGGAGGGTCTCTCCGCGGCGCGACGGCCTGTGGCGGACGGCTGACCGGAGGCCTCTTGGCGGTTTGATGCAGGTCAATGAATCCGGCGTTTCGGACGCATAGCCTGTTGATGTCAAAGGAGTTGCCCGTCTACGGCGTGCCGCTGCCGCGGCGCGCCGTCCCTGCAAGGAGAAAAACATGCAATTTATCAAGCGTAGTCTCGTCGCCCTGGTGCCGGTGATCGCTCTCGGGGCCTGCACGCAGCTGAGCGATCAGGATCGGGCGCTGCTGACCGCGGCGAGCCAGAACGCCGAGCAGGCCAAGGTCCTGGCACAGCAGGCGCTCGACGCGTCTCGCGCTGCTCAGGCGAGCGCCAGCCAGGCGGCCGCCGATGCCAAGTCGGCGAATGAAAAGGCCGACCGTATGTTCCAGCGCTCGCTGCGCAAGGTGGCGCCGTCGCAGTAGCCGGCGATGGCGTGCGGCGAGGATGGCGAACAACCTCCTCGCCGCGACCGGATCGTCCGAACGGTCCCGTCGTGCATCACGGCGCCAGATGATGTTTTCCGACAGCGACTACGGTGCTCGCCTGCGGGCCCTTTTCTCCTTCACCCTCATGGACGACGTAGCGGACTTCGTCGCCCTCCGAGAGCGCGTCGAAACCGTCGCCGGTGACGGCGTTGCGGTGCATGTAGACCTCGTCGCCCTCGCTCGATTGGATGAAGCCGTAGCCCTCGGCCTTGAAGAGCCGGGCGATATGGCCATGGCTCTGCGCCTCATGGGCCTTGATATCGCCGCGCGCGTGTCGCGCATGATCCTCGATCTGGCGGCGCGTCGCATCGAAGGCGTCGCGCACCGCGACCAGTATGTCCTCGTGCGCGTGATGCTCGGGGGGATCGCGGTTGACGACGATCTCGCGCCCGGGAACGGTGAGATCGACGCGCACATGATAGAGCCTGCCCCTGTGCTGATGGCGGCCGCTCGCCTCGACCACCACGTGGCAGGCCATGATTCTTCCGAAGAACCGGTCGAGGGCGTCGACCCGCTCGCGGATATGCGCTTCCACGGCCGGCGATGGGTCCATGTTGCGGAAGGTGATCTGTACCGGGAGCTGCATTGACGTCTCCGAAGCCGAAGAGCCTGCGGACGGCTCACGTTCCCATATGAGCCGATTCCGCCGCCGAGCCCCTTGATGCAGATCAAGCGGGCCTCGGGCGCGGGCTGGCGGGCGGCGCGATTGACCTGCATCAAGGTGCGAGACGGCGATCACCGCTTCACTGTCCGGGATCGGAAGGAGCGGCAGATGGCCGAGAACGAGAAGGACACCGCACCGGAGCTGAACGTCAGCGCGGAAAAGCTCTGCTACATCATTGTCAAGGCGCGCGAATTCGACGCCAAGGTGGACCCGGTCGAGCCCGACCCCGGCTCGAACCCGACCGATGACGATGCGCGCGAGGTGCTGGAGGATTACGCCGATGATCCGACATTGGCGGAGCTGCGTGCCGCCATCGACGGCCTAAACGAGGACGAGATCGTCGACGTCATCGCCCTGGCGTGGCTCGGGCGGGCCGATTTCGCGAAGGAGGAATGGGTGGAGGCGAGGGCGCTCGCCCGGGAGCGGCACCGGCACCACTCCGCGAGCTATCTCGTCGGCATGCCGGCGCTCGGCGACTATCTCGAGGAAGGAATGGCGGCGCTGGGATATTCCTGCGAGGATTACGAGGCCGGCCGGCTCTGACGCTGGCGGCATTCACCCGCGCCGGCGGAATATCGCCGCGGCGCCGGGGCGTTGCGGATGTGGCATGCTGCTCTCCGGCTTACCGAGGAGCGCCGCCATGAGCCTTGATCTGATCGTCCGCAACGCCGCGCTGGCCGACGGCCGCGCCGGCATCGACCTTGCCGTCGAGGGCGGCCGTTTCGTCGCCATCGCGCCGGCCGTCGCCGCCGCTGCGCGCCGCGAGATCGACGCGGCCGGGCGGCTGGTGACGCCGCCCTTCGTCGACGCCCATTTCCATCTCGACGCGACGCTTACTCTCGGCCTCGGCGGCAAGGTCAACGAATCCGGGACGCTGGCGGAAGGCATCCGCCTCTGGTCGGAACTGCAGCCGCACCTTACCGCCGAGGCGCTGCGCGAGCGCGCGTTGGCCTATTGCGATCTCGCGGCAAGCCAGGGGCTGCTCGCCATCCGCAGCCATGTCGATGTCAGCGACGACGCGCTGACCGGCGCCGAGGTGCTGGTCGAGGTGAAGCGCCAGGTGGCGCCCTATCTCGACCTGCAGCTCGTCGCGTTCCCGCAGATGGGCTACTTCTCCAAGCCGTCGGTGGCGGAGAACATCCGGCGGGCGCTGGCGCTGGGGGTCGATGCGGTGGGCGGCATCCCGCACCTGGAGCCCACGGCCGAACTCGGCCGCGACTCCATTGCAGCGCTATGCGGCATCGCCGCCGAGCGCGGCCTGCTCGTCGACATGCATTGCGACGAGACCGACGATCCGGCCTCGCGGCAGGTGGAGACGCTGGCCTACGAGACGCGGCGGCTCGGGCTTTCGGGCCGCGTCACCGGCTCGCATCTCTGCTCGTTGCATTCCATGGACAATTTCTACGCGGCGCGCCTTATCGGCCAGATCGCGGCGGCCGGCCTCGCGGCGGTGGCGAATCCGCTGGCCAACATGGTGCTGCAGGGCCGCTTCGACAGCTATCCCAAGCGCCGCGGCATGACGCGGGTGCCGGAGCTGATGGCGGCCGGCTGCGCCGTGGCGCTCGGCCATGACAGCGTGCTCGATCCCTGGTATCCGCTCGGACGCGCCGACATGCTCGACGTGGCGCATATGGCCGTGCATGCCGGGCACATGACCAGCCAGGCCGGCATGCGCGCCTGCTTCGCCGCGGTGACGGAAACTCCGGCGCGCATCCTGGGACTCGAGCGCTACGGCATCGCCGTTGGCTGCCACGCCGATTTCGTGATCCTGCAGGCGCGCGATCCCGTGGAGGCGATCCGCCTCAGGCCCGCGCGGCTCGTCGTGGTGCGGCGCGGCCGGGTCGTCGCCGAGACCGCGCCGGCGGTCAGTCGCTTGAGTCTGGCGGGCCGGCCGGACAGCGTCGATCCTGCCACGATAGGGGCGATCGGACTCTAGGAACGCCGGGGCTCGGACGCTGCTTCGATGCCGGGGGACGCCGCGACAGAAGCTTGGCCGTCGATCCCGCCGCTATTGCGCCTGCGACGGCACCGTCCGGGAGGCCGGGCTGTCGAGGAACCAGTTGTTCCTGGCCCCGCCATAGCTCATACCCGGCCCGTTGGTGACGCCGAAATGCACCGTCGCGCCGCCGATATGCATGGTCGACCCGCCGTCCCCCGACCGCTGACCGGTCAGGTTCTGCGCGTTGTTGTCGGGATCGGACAGGTTGGCGCCGTCGGAAGGATTGCGGTTGGTCTGGATGGTGAGGGCCGACGCCATCGGCGCAGCAGCGAGCAGGGCCACGGCAAGGCCAGCGCCAAAGGTTAAGGGTGCTCTCATGACGAGCCTCGCGGGTGATCCGGTTGGCGCAGCATACCCTCCCCGGCGCGCCCGTGCAAAGCCCGGGCTTGCCGCCTGTCGCTTCGGCCGTCGCACCGCCGGTCACAGCAGCGCGCGGCGGTAGGCGCTTGGCGTGCGGCCGGTGAGCCGGCGGAAGGCGGCAGTGAAGGAACTGGTCTCGCCGAACCCCACCGCGAGCGCAATCTCGGTGACGGAAAGCGCGTCGCCGGCGAGCAGGGTCTTGGCGCGCTCGATGCGCCGCTGGGTGTGATAGCGGTGCGGCGGCGTGCCGAGCGTCTGCTTGAATGCGCGGGCGAAATGGAACGGGCTCAGCCGCACCAGCCCGGCCAGCGTCGCGAGCGAGAGCTCTTCCGCCAGATGCTCCTCGATGAAGTCGGTGACGCGCTTGTGCCGCCAGGGGGCGAGGCCGCCATGCACCGCTGGCGCGCTCGGGACGGCGCCGGCATCGAGCCGCATCAGCTCGTGCAGCAGCACCACGCTCAGCGCCTCGGCGTAAAGCGCATCGCGCGCGCCGGTCGCGTCGATCTGCGCCTTGAGCTTGGCGGCGGTCGCCCAGAGGGCGGCGTCCTCGAAGAACAGCCGCGGCTTCGGCGCGCGCTCGGCGAAGCGCAGCGCCGGATCGAGCAGCGGGGCCGCCGGGTCGATGTAGAAATAGCTGACGCTGTTGAGAAGCCGCGGGCTTTGCCACCCGGCAAAGCGCAGGCCAGCCGGGACGAAGCTCAGCTTGCGGCTGAAGACGCGGAGCGTCGAGCGCGGCAGGCCCTCCACCAACGTCTCGCCCTCATGCCGTTCCGCCCGCTCGCTGGCGATGAGCAGGTGGCGGGAGGATCGGAGGCCATATTCGAAGGGGTCGCTGCGGATGACATCGACGGACTCCGCGGCGAGCCCGCGCCACTCGGCGTGGCGCCGGCGCACGATCTCGGGTGGGCTGAAGGCGACGGAACCGCTGCTGATGCGGGCGTCATCCATCATCGGCCCCGCGCGGCTTTGCCCCGGCATGTTATGCATCGCAGCATTGCGATCGGAGCGGGCTACGGCATCGCCGAGGGGGGAGCGCGGAAGGCCAGCCGGTGGTCGACCGGCGGCTGGCCCTGGGGGGCGGCTACCCAGGGATTGGCGCCGGTGAGGTAGACGTCGGCATCGCCGCCGCGGGCGCTTTGCGCGGCGACCATGGCGAAAGTCCCGTAGGACAGGGCCAATGCAACCAGCAAGACCGCGAAAAGAAATTCCGGCAGCCTCCGGCGCAGGAGCGAGAAATATTTCATCATGATGACACCCGAGAAAATCGCCAAGCGGGGTTGGCGGGCGATAAATTGGCCGCGGCGGCGGACAAGACAATCACCGCCGGCGGCAATACACTATTTCGCGATTGCGAATAGTTGGCCGAGTTGGCGTGGCTCAGCCGGGCCGCTGCGGCCGCGTTTCGGGCATCGCGAGCCAGAGCAGCAGCGTCGCCGCCATGCCGGTCGCGGCGAGGCCGATGAAGGCGGCGGGGTCGCTGAAGCGGTCGGCGATCCAGCCGGCGAGCGTTGTGCTGACGGTGGCGCCGATGCCGATGGCGAAGCCGATGAAGCCGAGCGACAGGTTGAAATGGCCGGACCGGCCGGCGATGTCGCTGGCCACCAGCGGCACCAGCACCCCGAACGACGCCGCGGCGATGCCGTCGAAGGCCTGGATCAGCACGATCAGCAGCGGGTCGCTCACCAGCGCGAACAGCACGCCGCGCAGCGGCAGCATGACGAAGCCGAGCAGCAGCACCAGCCGCCGGCCGCGCGCCTCGGCGAGCAGGCCGAGACGCGGCGACAGCAGCGCCACGATGACCTGCGGCAGCACGATGCAGGCGGCGATGAGCAGGCTGGCGCCGGCGCCCGCGCGGCGGGTCAGCGCCGTGCTCGCCAGCGGCAGCATGGCGGCGTTGGCGAGGGTGAAGAGCATGGTGCAGGCGGCGAAGATGAGCAGGCGACGATCCGATAGCACGCGGATGACGCTGCGCTCGCTTCGGCGTTCGCTCTTGCGTTCGCCGCGGCGTCGCGGCCGGTGCCGCGCCTCGCGGCGGATCGGCACGTCGAGACTCGCCAGCGGCAGCAGCGCGCCGAGCGCCGGCAGCGTCAACGCCGCGGTCAGGAAGAACACCGCCCGGTTCGAGACATAGTAGCCGCACAGCCCCATCAGCGCCGCACCGAGCCCGTTGCCGATCGAGGCGTAGCGGGCGTTGCGGCCGAGGCGCAGGCCGAACATCGCCTGGCCGGCGACGGCGAGGCTCATGGCCGCGATGGCGGGGCCGAGCGTGCAGCTCGAGAAGCCGTGCAGGATCTCGGCGAGATAGACGAAGAGCGGCGAGGGCTGCACCGCGAACAGTACCGCGCTCGCGGTGAAGGCGAGGATACTGACCGCGGCGGCGAGGCTCTTGCGCCGCGCCGCGTCGACCAGCGCGCCGGCCGGCACCTGGCTCGCCATGGCGGTCGCCGTGCCGAGGCTGAGAGCGAAGCCGATCGCCGCCTGGGTCCAGCCCTGCGTCGTCAGGTAGACGGCGATGAACGGGCCGAAGCCGGTCTGGATGTTGGCGACGAAGAGATTGAGCCAGTCGAGGCCGCGCTCGGCGGAGCGAGGCACCGCCGGCACCAGGCTGGCTTCGCTGGCCTGCTGTGCGATGCCCATAGTCCGGTCATTTGCTGCTATCGGGAGAAACCGAGCCGCCTTCAGCCGGCGGCGGCCCGACCATCTGGATCGGCTGGACCGACGGCTTGTACTCGGGCGCGGCCTGCACCTCGGCGCGGTTGAGCGACAGCAGGATCGGCGCGTCGTGGTTGTCGGGGTTGAATTGCAGCAATTGCCAGTCGATGGCGATCTTGCGGCTGCCGACGCCGAGGAAGCCGCCGAAATCGATCACCGCGCCGAGCGGCATGCCGCTACGGTCCACCAGCACGTCGACCACCAGGCCCATATCCGCACCGGAGGCGTCGCGCACCTTCTTGCCGAGCACGGCGACCACGTCGCTCGGCTTGAGGGCTTCCAGGTTCTTCGGCAGTGCCGGGGTCGGCGGTGGCTTGGCCTCCGCCGCGGGCTTGGGCTCGGCGGCAGGCGCCGCCGGCTTGGCTTCCGCTGCCGGCGGCGCCGGCGGAGCTTCCGTCGCGGACGGTGCCGGTGTTGCCGGCGGCGCCGGATTGGCTGCTGCCGGCGGTGCGGCGGGTGGCGGCGCCGGCGCGCCGGCGGGAGCATCCGCGCCGGCGAGGCAGAACGCGAGAGCGGCTCCCAGCAGCGCGCGGCGAGCGGCGCTCATGCGTGTTTCGGCGCGGTGAGCTGGCGCAGATACATGCGGCTGTAGATGCCCTTGCGCCGCAGCAGCTCGGCCGACGGGCCGTCCTCGACGATGCGGCCGCGCTCGAGCACCAGGATGCGGTCGAAGGAATCCAGCGTCGATAGCCGGTGCGCGATGGCGATCACGGTGCGGCCCTTGACCAGCCGCACCAGCGCTTCCTGGATGGCTTGCTCGGATTCGGTGTCGAGCGCGGAGGTCGCCTCGTCGAGCAGGATGATCGGGGCATTGCGCAGAAACGCGCGGCCGATGGCGAGCCGCTGTCGCTCGCCGCCGGAGAGCTTCAGCCCGCGCTCGCCGATGACGGTGTCGAAGCCCTTCGGCAGCCGCGCGATGAACTCGGTGCAGCCTGCCGCCTCGGCGGCCCGATAGACGTCCTCGTCGCTGGCCTCCGGCCGTCCGTAGCGCAGGTTCTCGCGCACCGAGCGATGGAACAGCGAGATGTCCTGCTGCACCACCGCGATCGACTGGCGCAGGCTCTGCTGCGTCACCTGCGCGATGTCCTGCTCGTCGATCAGCACCTGGCCGCTATCGGGATCATAGAGCCGCTGCAGCAGCGCCAGGATCGTCGATTTGCCGGCGCCGGAGCGTCCCACCAGGCCGACTTTCTGACCGGACGGGATGTTGAGCGTGAAATCCTGCAGCACGCGCTCGCCGTCGGGATAGCTGAAGCAGACGCCGCGGAACGCCACGGAGCCGCCGAGATCGATCAGCGGCTCGGCATCGGGCACGTCCGTCATCTCGTGCGGCAGTCCCAGCACCTGCACCGCCTCGCCGAGCTTGGCGAAATGCTGCGTCAGATCGACCATCGCCATGGCGAAATCGCGCGACGCGTGCAGGACGGTGTTGCCGAGCGTGGTGGTGAGAACGACGTCGCCGGTGCTGATCGCGCCGGCGCGCCACAGGCTCACCGACCAGACCAGCACGCCCGCGGTCACCGCGAAGACCGAGACCGCGTGCAACAGCCGCAGTCGCTCCAGCGCGCGCAGGCTCTCGCGCTGCGCCGACATCTCGTGCTCGATGTCGCGCGACAGCCGTTCCTGCTCGCGCTCCGCCGTGCCGAAGGCGCGGACCAGTCCGATATTGGCGACGACGTCGGCGAGGCTGCCGGTGACCGCCGCGGCGCGGCCGGCGTAGCGCTGATGCAGGTGGCGGCCGCGCGCGGCAAGCCGCGCGATCACCAGACCCAGCGCCGAGACGATGAGGAACAGCACCAGCGTCACCTGCCGGTCGACCACGCTCAGCACGGCGATGCTGCTGATCACGGCGGCGCCCGGCGGAATGGCGTTCCAGACGAGCGAGCTCTCGATGCTCCAGGCCGAGTTGGCGGCGGTGGTGACGCGCGCGGCGAGCGCGCCGGGGAAGCGGTCGGCGAAATAGCGCGTGCCATGGCCGGACAGGTGGCCGAAGAGATCGAGACGGATATCGCCGCCGACGGCGACGAAGGCATAGGTCGCAACCCAGCCGGCTAGCCGCCACAGCAGATTGTCGCCGGCGACGAGGCCGAGCAGCATGGCGACGGTGCCCCACAGCTCGCCGTCGGTCGGCGTGCCCATGCCCAGCACGTCGACCAGCGTCTTGACCGCGTATTGCGAAGCGATCGCGCAGCCCACCGCGGACAGCATCGACAGCAGGACGACGAGGTGGCTCCAGGGGCGACGCCAGATGTAGTGCAGCAGGAACCGCGCCGGGCCGCGCGAGGCGTAACGCGGCAGCTCCGCCGCTCCAGCGTCGGGTCCGCTCGGATAGTTGCCCACTGATACCTGCCTGCTCAATGCTATCAAGGAACGTCCCCGCGCCGCGTCCTATTCCGTCCCATCACGTGGTTATTTCGATCTCGATCTCGCCCTCGCGGTGCGGGACGTGCAGCGCCACGTCCTCCCCGCGCCGCTCCAGCAGCAGGTCGACCGAGGCCGCGCCGAGCCGCAGGTTCGACAGCCGGAGCGTGTCGAGCCAGGGCGGTAGCGTCGGCCGCAAGAACGAGATGCGCCGCCGCGGCGGATCGAAGGAGATGCCGAGGAGCGCGCCGAGCATCGCGTAGACCGTGGCCGAGGACCAGGCCTGCGGCAGGCAGGCGACGGGATAGGCGGTGGGCCCGGTGCCGGGGCGCCGCGCGAAACCGCAGAACAGCTCCGGAAGGCGCTTCAGCTCGATGAACAGCGCCGCGTCGAACATGCCGGTGAGCAGCTGGACCAGCGGCTGGCGCAGCCCGTAGCGGGCGAATCCGAGCGCGATCAGCGCGTTGTCGTGCGGCCAGACCGAGCCGTTGTGGTAGGACATGGGGTTGTAGCGCGCCTCGCCCTCGGCGACCGTGCGCACGCCCCAACCGGAGAAACCCTGCGGCGTCATCAGCGCCGCCGCGACCCGCGCCGCCCGCTCCGGCGCGGCGATGCCGCTGAGCAGAACCTGCCCGGCATTGGAGGCGCGCACGCTGCACGGCCGCTTGTCGCGATCGAGCGCGAGCGCGTAGGTGCCGATCTCGTCGCACCAGAACGCGGTCTCGAAGCGCTGGCGCAACCGCTCGCCGGCCACGGCGAGCTCCGCCGAGCGCGGCACGTCGCCAAGCGCCTGCGCCAGGCGGGAGGCGCCGAGATAGGCGGCATAGGCGTAGGCCTGTACCTCGGCGAGCGCGATCGGCGCGTCGGCCAGCCGCCCGTCGGCATGGAAGACGGCGTCGTTGCTGTCCTTCCAGCCCTGGTTCACCAGGCCGTTCACCGATTTCCGGTCGTATTCGAGGAAGCCGTCGCCGTCGATGTCGCCGTACTCGGCCATCCAGCCCAATGCCGCCTCGATGCTCGGCCAGAGCGAGCGCACCAGGTCGAGATCGCCGGTCCGCGCGTAATGGGCGGCCGCCAGCATGACGAAGAGCGGCGTCGCATCGACGCTGCCGTAATAGCGGCGGAACGGCACCTCGCCCAGCATCGCCATCTCCCCGCGGCGCATCTCGTGCAGGATCTTGCCGGGCTCGGCGTCGCTGGCGGGGTCGCGCGCCGTCGCCTGGCGCGCCGCGAGGAAGCGCAGCGTGCCGGCGGCCAGCGCCGGGTCGAGCCACAGGCACTCCAGCGCGGTGATCAACCCGTCGCGGCCGAAGGCGGTGGAGAACCACGGGATGCCGGCATAGGCATAGAGTCCCTGCGGCGTCTCGGAGATCAGCATGTCGAGATCGGCGCGCGAGCGGTTGAGTAGATCGTTGAAGGTCTCGTGGCTGCTGTAGAGGTGGGTGGCGCGCGTCCGCCGCTCGGCGCCGCGCCGCGCCACCGTGGCAAGGCAATCTTCGCGCGCGAGCGGGCGCGGCCGGCGCTCGCCGCGCTGGCAGCGCGCCGTCACCCGGATGATCCGCCTGCCGGCCGGCGGCAGCTCGATCTGCCAGCGCGCGCGCCGCGCCTCGACGCTCTCAGGCGGCGGATCGAAGGCGAATTGCGTCCGGCGCGTCTGCCCGTCTAGGCCGAGATAGGCGAGCGTCACGCCGTCGGGCGTGCGCTCGTCGGCGAGTATCTGGCCGTGCCGGCGCCGCACCGAGCCGCGCAGCTCGAACAGGTCGAGGAAATCGGCGTCGAAATGCAGCGCCAGCGAGAAGCCGGCGGCCTCCCGGCCGAAATTGCGCAGCTCGATCTGCGCGAACAGCGCCGCCTCACCGAGCACGATGCTGCTCAGGAGGTGCACGCTGGCGCGCTCCAGGCGCAGTCGCCCGTCGACCATCAGATCGGGATTGGCGAGATCGGCGGCGAGGACGGCATTGTCTTCGCTCACGGTGGAGGAGAGCAGCAGTGGCCGGACACCATCGATGGTCAGCACCAGCTGCGAGACGTAGCGCGTATCCTCGTAGAACAGCCCTTCCGCCGACGGCACCGTCGCCTGGACGTTCCCGAAGGGATCGAGCACGGCGAAGCAATCGTCCTGCTTCAGCACATGCGGACGATATGCCGCGAGCGCTTCGGTCGCCGGAATATAGAAGGGCGAGACCGAGGCGCCCGCGTCGGCCTTGCCGGCCTGGGCTGGCATCGCGGTCACACCACCGCTTTCAGCGGACGTTCGCGCGCGATCAGGCGACGATAGACCGCGACGTAATCCTCGGCCATGCGCCGCGCGGTGAAGCGCTGCTCGAAGGCGTGGCGCACGCGCGCGCGATCGAGGCGGTGCAGCCGGCGGACCGCGGCGGCGGCCTGCTCCTCGTCGTCGACGATGAATCCGGTCACGTCCTCCTCGACCACCTCCGGCACCGAGCCGTTGCGGAACGCCACGACCGGCGTGCCGCAGGCCATTGCCTCGATCATCGCCAGGCCGAACGGCTCGGGCCAGGCGATGGGGAAGAGCAGCCCGGCGGCATTGCCGAGGAACTCGCCTTTCGCGCTGTCGCCGATCTCGCCGATGTAGTCGACATGCGGCTGCGCCAGCAGCGGCTCGATCCGGCTGGCGAAGTAGTCGCGGTCGACCTTGTCCACCTTGGCGGCGATCTTGAGCCGCTTGCCGGCCTTGGCGGCGATGCGGATCGCCGCGTCCGGCGCCTTCTCCGGCGAGATGCGGCCGATAAAGGCAAGATATCCGCCGGCGCCGGAACCGCACGCAAGATGGCGCTCGGGCAGCCCGTGATAGACCGTGGAAACGTAGTTCGCCTGCGGCAGCGGCTCGCGCTGCGAGTCCGAGATCGAGACCACCGGGACATCGCCGAAGAGATCGTAGATCCGTTGCAGCTCCGGCAGGTCGAGCCTGCCATGCAGCGTCGCCAGGAACGGCACGCCGATGCGCTTCAGGACGGAATAGCCGATGTAATCGACGTGCAGGTGAATGATGTCGAATTCCTTGGCGCGTTGCGCCACCGTCTCGATCAGCGCCATATGGGGGGCGATGTAGTCGCGAATGCGCTCATCGAGGCGTAGCGCCTGCGGCCATGCCGGCGCGAGCGTCGCGGTCGTGGTGCTGTCGCCGCTGGCGAAGAGCGTGACGTCGTGGCCGAGCGACACCAGCTCATCGGTGAGATAGGCGACGATCCGCTCGGTGCCGCCGTAGAGTTTCGGCGGCACGGCTTCGGTCAGCGGCGCCACCTGTGCGATCTTCATCTGCTTTCCATCCGTTTCGCCGCGACGGCTCACCCTCCCGATGGAGAGGGTTCCCCCGCGCTATGGACGTTCGAAGGCTAATCGGCGTTCCGCCGAATCGTCAACGAAACATGGCGCCGCGGCCGCATGCCGCGCCATCCTTCAACCGTGGCGCGAGCCGTCGCCGCGCCGCGCGTGGCGATGGTTGCGGCGCGGTGCCGAGCGCGGCGGTCCTCGGCATCGTCCATTGTGGTCATGTCTGTGTGGTCATGTATGGTGCCGCTCCCGGCGTGAGGGCCTATACTCGCGATCCGACACGGTTTGAAAAGGCATCGGCGTCGCATGATCCAAATTTGCCCTGGCTGCGCGGTCGCCGGCGCCGGACGGGATGCGTCGACGCCGGTCCTGTCGCCGTTTCGTGCCGCGGGAGAGCGGAGATGATTGTTTTCCGCGACCGCATGACGCGGGGCGCGACGCGCACCGGCTGGCTCGACAGCCGGCACAGCTTCTCCTTCGCCGATTATGACGACCCCCGACAGCGCGGGTTTCGTAACTTGCGCGTCATCAACGAGGATCGCGTGATCCCGGGAGCGGGGTTTCCGCCGCACGGCCATCGCGACATGGAGATCATCTCCTACGTCCTCGAGGGCGCGCTGGAGCACAAGGACAGCCTGGGCAACGGCTCGATCATCCGTCCCGGCGAGGTGCAGCGCATGAGCGCGGGAACCGGCATCAGGCACAGCGAATACAATGCGTCGCGCGAAGCGCCGGTCCACTTCCTGCAGATATGGATATTCCCCGACCGGACCGGCATAGCGCCCGGCTACGAGCAGCGGATGGTGGCGCCGCGCCGCAACGCGTTCGAGCTGGTCGCAGCGCCGGCGGGCGAGGGCGCGCCGGTGACCCTCAATGGCGATGCCCGGCTCTACCTCGCCAAGCTCGATGGCGGCGTCCGCCTGTCGCACGACGTGCCCGCCGGGCGCGGCCTCTGGCTGCAGCTGGCGCGCGGCGTCATCGCCCTCGACGGCACGGAGATGAAGGAAGGCGACGGCGCCGCGATCGAGCGGCAAGCGGAGATCTCGATTGAGGCGCTGAGCGAAGCCGAGCTGCTGCTGTTCGATCTCGCGTGAGCGGCGCGCGATTCCGTCGTCAGAAGCGGAACGCGAGCACGGCGCCGTATTGCGCGGCGATGCCGTTGGCGCCGTGGCTTTCCAGGTGGCCGGCGAAATCGAACAGTCCCACCTCGGGTACTACCGACACCGTGCTCGTCAGCGCGATCCGCATGCCGAAATCGACGCCCGTGGCATTCAGATAATTCGCGTTCGTGCCGCCCGCGGCGGTGGGAATGGTGGTGTAGACGTAGCGCAATTCGGAGATGGCGGCGTAGCGCGGCGTGATGGCGCGGCTCACGATAAGGTCGGCGCCGGGGCTCCACGCGCTTCTCGACTGGTCGGAGATGTCGAGATAGGAGTAGGCGACGCCGAGGACGACCGCCGCCTGCCAGGGACTGTCCGGCGCCGTGAGCCGGTGCTTCAGGTCGATCTCGCCGCCGAGCGAGGGGCCGACGCTGGAGAACGGCAGGGCGACTTGCGTCAGCCGATATCCGACGTCCCAGCCATCGGCGATGCCGACGCGCAAGCCGGCATGCGGGAGGAAGGGCGTGAAGCTGGTTTGATGGGGATCGCCGACCGACGAGTATTGGCCGCCGGTGCCGGCGATCGCGGAAAAGGCGCCGGCGGGAAGGGTGTCGGCCGTCGAAAAGCCAAGCAGCCAGAACGCCGCCGCAGGGTGCGGCCCGATCAGGCCGTAAGCCGTCAGCGTCAGTGCCGCCAGGCGGGACGCGCGCATCCTCGCCGCCCGGGCGAAGCGCCGGCCGGGCGCGAGGCGGGGAAGGACGTCCTTGGTCTCCCGCAGCGGCACCGTACCTCTCATCTCTCTCGCCTCCTGTTCGTTTTACGCCGCGTTCGGCGGTTTCACGAGCGCCGCGGAATGCGTCGCCGACAAGAAATATGATATAGAAGTATTATTTTAATGATCTACTATGATATAAATATATCATGAGTCGTTCGAGGCGCAAAGCCCCGAATTTGGCCGCGGCAGGCCGCTGGCTGTTGCTCGCGCATCAGCTTCCGCCGAAGCCGGCGTATCTGCGCGTCAAGATCTGGCGCCGACTGCAGGGATTGGGCGCGATCTCGCTCAAGAACTCGGTTTATGTCCTGCCGGCGGGCGAGCAAGGGCTCGAAGATCTGCAATGGCTGCTGCGTGAAGTCGAGCAGGGCGGCGGCGGCGGCATGATCTGGCAGGCCGATCTGGTAGACGGTCTGAGCGATCGGGATCTGCGTGGCCTGTTCGATGCGGCGCGCGATGCCGACTATGCCGAGATCGTGACGGCGCTGCGGGGTCTGGCGGCCGAACTCGACGGTACCGGCGGTGCCCGATCGGACGGGAAGCCGGAGACCAAGGCCCGGCTCGCGCGATTGCGGCGGCGCTATTCCGACGTAAGCGGCGTCGATTTCTTCGGGGCCACGGGGAGAATGACGGTCGAAGGCCTCCTGAGCGACCTGGAGGCGCGATTGGCCGATACGACCGCAGCGCCGCAGACCGCAACCGCCGCGGCGACGGGAGCGATGGACGAGCTGCGAGGCAAGACATGGGTTACGCGTCACGGCGTCCATGTCGACCGCATCGCCTGCGCCTGGCTGATCCGCCGTTTCGTGGATCCCGAGGCTCGATTCAAATTCGTCGCGGCGCGCGACTACGCCGCACGCGCCGGCGACGTGCGGTTCGACATGTTCAAGGCCGAATTTACCCACCAGGGCGACAAGTGCTCCTTCGAGGTGCTTCTCGATCGGCTCGGTCTTGACGACGCCGCGCTCCGCGCGATCGCCGAGATCGTGCACGACATCGATCTCAAGGACGGGAAGTTCGGGCGCGAGCAGACGGCGGGCATCGCCCATGTCGTCGCCGGCATCTGCATGTCGCACAACGACGATCTGGCGCGGATCGAGCGCGGCGCGGCGCTCTTCGACGATACCTATGAGTATTTTCGCGCCAAGCGCGGCCGATGACCGCGGGCGCCGGCCGCGGTTCGCAAAAGCGCTATCCGAGCGCGCGGTCGAGCGCCGCCGCCGGCTGCTCCGTCACCGCCGCGACCAGCGCGGCGAGCTTTTCCAGGCGATAGGGCTTGTCGATCCGCGGCAGGTCGAGATCGCGGCCGGCGGGAACGTCGGCATAGCCGGTGGCAAGGATGACCGGCAGGGCCGGGCGCATCTCGCGCAGCCGCTCGGCCAGCTCGATGCCGGTCATCCCGGGCATGGCATGGTCGGTGATGACGAGATCGATCGTCGGCTCGAGGCGGATCACGTCGAGCGCCAGCGCGCCCGACGGCGCCACCAGCACGCGATGGCCGAGCTGCTCCAGCATTGCCGCGGTGGATGCCGCCACCATGGGATCGTCGTCGACGAGCAGCACCCGGCGCGGCGGGGTCGGGCCGATCGGCATCGGCGGCGCGGTGCGGACGGTGCGCGCCTCGCCGATATCCGCCACCGGCAACCACAGTTCGACCGTCGTGCCGGCGCCGAGGCGGCTTGCGAGCCGCGCCGCGCCGCCGGACTGCGCCGCAAGCCCGAAGACCATGGAGAGGCCGAGCCCGGTGCCCTTGCCGACGCCCTTGGTGGTATAGAACGGCTCCGGCGCGCGCTTCAGCGTGGCCTCGTCCATTCCCGCCCCGCCGTCGGCGACGACGATCGCGACGTACTCGCCTGGCGCCAGGTTCGGCACCTGACCGGCGGCGAGGCTGGCGCGCCGCGCCGCGATGGTAAGGCGGCCGCCCATCGGCATCGCATCGCGCGCATTGAGCGCGAGGTTGAGGATGGCGAGCTCGAGCTGGTTGGGATCGACGCGGATGAGCGGCAGGGTCGCCTCGAACTCGACGCCGATCTCGATCGTCGGCCCGAGCGAGCGGCGCAGCATATCAACCATGTTGTTGACGTGGCGGGCGACATCCACCGCCTCGGGCCGCAGCTCCTGGCGCCGGGCGAAAGCGAGCATGCGCCGCGTCAGCGTGGCGCCGCGCTCCGCCGCCTGGATGGCGCCGTCGACGAGGCGCCGCACCGTGGCGTCGCCGCCGAGAGTGTGGGCGATCAGGTCGAGATTGCCGAGAATGGCCATCAGCACGTTGTTGAAGTCGTGCGCCACGCCGCCGGTGAGCTGGCCGAGGCTCTCCATCTTCTGCATCTCGTGCACCTGGGCGAGCGCCATTTCGCGCTCGTGCGTGCGCTCCTCGACCCGGCGCTCGAGATCGGCGTTGGCCTGCGCCAGCTCGGACGTGCGCTGCTGGACGCGGTGTTCGAGTTCGGCATTGAGCAGTTCGAGCTGCCGCGTCTTGCGGTAGAGCTCGGCGAAGACCTTGACCTTGGCGCGCAGCAACTCCGGGACCACCGGCACGGGGACGTAGTCGACGGCGCCGTACTCGTAGCCCTTGACTCGGTCGAGGTCGGTCATCGCCACCGCCGAGACGAAGATGATCGCCGTCGTCTGGAAGCGCGGATGGCTGCGGATCAACGCCGCCAGCTCGAAGCCGTCGAGATCCGGCATGATGACGTCGATGAGGACGATCGCGATGTTCTTCTTGAGCAGGTGCTCGAGCGCTTCGCGCCCGGACCCCGCCACGATCAAGGTCTCGCCGAGTTCGCGCAGGATCGCCTCGTATGTCAACAGCTTCGCCGGCTGGTCGTCGACCAGCAGGATGTTGACCGGTTGGTCGGTGCCCATGCCCCGGTCCCGTCAGCGATGCAGCCACATGCGCAGCGCCGACAACAGCTGCTCGGTATTGACCGGCTTGGCGAGATAGTCCGAGGCGCCGGCCTCGAGGCATTTCTCGCGGTCGCCCTTCATCGCCTTCGCGGTCAGCGCGATGATCGGCAGGCGGCGGAAGGCGGGGTTGGCACGGATCGCCTGCGTCGTCTGATAGCCGTCCATCTCCGGCATCATGATGTCCATCAGTACGATCGCGACGTTCGCCGTCGTCTCGAGCAGCTCGATCGCCTCGTTGCCGGTCGTCGCGGTCAGCACCTGCATGCCGCGCCGTTCGAGCACGCTGGAGAGGGCGAAGATGTTGCGCGCGTCGTCGTCCACCAGCAGCACGGTCTTGCCGACGAGATCCTCGTCGGAGCTGTGCAGCTTTTCCAGCATGATCTGCTTTTCCGCCGGCAGGTCCGACACCACCCGGTGGAGGAACAGCGCGGTCTCGTCGAGCAGCCGTTCCGGCGATTCGACGCCCTTGACCACGACGCTGCGCGCCATCGTGTGAAGCTGCGCGTCCTCCTCGGGCGAGAGCTCGCGCCCGGTGAAGACCACGACCGGCAGATCTGCCAGTCCGTCGTCGCGGCTGACGAACTCGAGCAGCTCGAAGCCCGACATGTCGGGCAGTCGCAGATCGAGCACGACGCAATCGACCGTTTCTTCCCGCAGCAGCGCCAACGCTTCGCGCCCGGTCCCGATCGGGATGATGTCGATGTCGTCATGGCCGAGCAGCTCGCTGATGCTCATGCGCTCGGCGGCGTTGTCTTCGACCACCAGCAGGCGCCTGCGCCGCGGCCGCGTATACTCCTTGATCCGCGCCAGCGCGTTTTCCAGGCCCTCGGTGGTGGTGGGCTTGGTGATGAAGGAGAAGGCGCCGCGGGCGAGTCCGTGCTGGCGATCCTCGTCGAGCGTCAGTATCTGCACCGGAATGTGCCGGGTCGCCGGATTCTGCTTGAGCTGGCTCAGCACCGTCCAGCCCAGCATGTCCGGCAGGAAGATGTCGAGCGACACCGCGCTGGGCTGGAATTCCCGCGCCAGCGCCAGCGCGTCGATGCCGCGCGCCGCGACCAGCACCTTGAGGCCGGAATCATGGGCGAGATCGGCGACGATTCGTGCATAATGCGGGTCGTCCTCGACCACCAGCAGCACGGGATCGCCGGGCTCGATCTCGGCGCGGTCGTCGGCGACCTGCTCGACCGGAAGCTCGGCCAGCCGCGCGCCGATCAGCGCGTCGGGTTGGATCAGCGGCGCGCTCGGCAGGCCGCCGACGCGCTGTCCCCCGGCCGGGCCGGCATACTTCAGCGGCAGATAGAGCGTGAAGGTGCTGCCGCTGCCGGGCGTGCTGCGCAGATGTATCTCGCCGCCCAGCAGGTTGGCGAGCTCGCGGCTGATGGCGAGGCCGAGGCCCGTGCCGCCGTATTTGCGGCTGGTGCTGGCATCGGCCTGCTGGAACGCCTCGAAGATGATCTTCTGCTTCTCCGGCGGGATGCCGATGCCGCTATCCGACACTTCGAAGGCGACCACCGAGGGGGCGTGGCGCAGCATCGGGTGATCCGGACTCCAGCCGCCGGCGGCACCCGCGATCGACAGCCGCACGCCGCCCTGCTCGGTGAATTTGAAGGCGTTCGACAGCAGGTTGAACAGGATTTTTTCCCACATGTCCCGATCGAGATAGACCGGCGCCGGCAGGGGATCCGTCGTGATCCGCAGGCGCAGCCCGGCACGCTCCGCCGCCGCGCGGAAACTCGACGCGATCTCCGCGCTGAACTGGCCGAGATCGGTCGGCACGAAGCGGGCCTGGGTGCGGCCGGCCTCGATGCGGGAGAAATCGAGCAGGTTGTTGACCAGGCGAAGCAGCCGCATGCCGTTCCGGT